>NZ_AYXC01000004.1:0-296908 GCF_000502275.1 Mesorhizobium sp. L103C131B0
TTCATGACCTTCTCCGCTTGAGCCGTCCGTCGCCAGCATCGAACCGTGCTGGAACTTGATTGTTCCCTCCACCGAACCGACAGCCAGGAACATTCCACGGAAGCCGCTGTTAGGTTCCGCGCGGCCAACCCTGCGCGGCTGAGGATCGACGTCCATGCTGGCGATAATTGCTGCGACCCTGGTTCTGACGACGGTGGAGCCGGAGTTGGCAAACGAAAAGGAGACCTGACATGCCAAAGCGAAACGAAACCTCGCATTCGAGAGAAAGTGACTTCGCCAATGATGAATCCATTCGCCCGGAGGATGCCGCCGTGTTGGAGAGCCCCGTGGGCCACGAAGACAGGCACGGCGCAGAGCCAGGTTTCGTGGGAGCCGACGATGTCGACCAGCCGATCGGCGCAAGGCCCCGAAGCGATATTACCGGTCGTCACGACGAAGGAGCCGGCGCCAATGAGACGATCGACGGCTTAAGCGAAACCGAGGAACTGACCCGCAGTTACGCCGAGGACATACCGACCGGTGACAATGATGAGGACGAGGAAGACATTCCTGTCTTTGAAAGAGGCCGAAGCAGCACCGATCTCTGAGCGGCGCCAAGTTTGAACCCACGGTGAGGAACATGACAATGAGCACATTCGGACTTCGGATTGTGTCTTTGGGGCTCGGGCTTTTTTTGGGACTGGGGGCCTCGCTGATTTTGGGCGCTCAGGCCTCTGCGCAGACCAGTCAGCCGGCTCAACAATCCAGCGACTCATCGCAAACAGGCAAGCACGATCGTCTGCCGGCGCAAGGATCGTCGCCGACCGCCAAGGATGATGTNGGCGACTCATCGCAAACAGGCAAGCACGATCGTCTGCCGGCGCAAGGATCGTCGCCGACCGCCAAGGATGATGTCGGCGTTGACGTCTCGCTCGGCCGGCCGGAGGTGAAGCAACAGGTTGCAAGGCACCTGGGGGTGGCTGAGACCGAGGTACCACTGGCGGTTCATGTGCCGATCGCGCTCGCTTCGCAAGTCTGCCGGCAAGAGGTATTTGCCGCCCGCGCCAATGTAAACCGAAGCTGCACCGCGACGAAGTTCATTCCGGAAATCGCCGAGGCGGCACGNATTTGCCGCCCGCGCCAATGTAAACCGAAGCTGCACCGCGACGAAGTTCATTCCGGAAATCGCCGAGGCGGCACGCAACCATCCACAAACCTCCGCGGTACCCGAGCAGTAGCACCGAAATGTCCGAACCCGGCGCGACGGCCCCGCCATGAACAGGCCATTGGTCGAGACGGTCTGGCATGATTGACGGGAGGTGGCCGCCCGCCGCCGTCGCGCGCCAGCCGGCCACATGGCCCCATTTGCCGAGACAAAGCCCGGGCCATGCTTCGTCGAGAGCTCTTCGCGCAAATGGTGGGTAGGTTAGGCGGGGCGCGCCGTTCCCAGTTAGAAAGCCGTTGCACAACCGCTTGAGATCGCCGGCCTGGGCACTCGAACCGCCGCACCATTTGCGACGCATCACAATAAGGATCACGTCGAAGACCGCTTGGGTACTCACTTACCGAAATGGTGCCCGCCTTCCCGTTCGGGGAGATTCTGGCGATTCGACGATCGTACCATGCCCTCGATTCCGGCTTGGTCGATCAGTGGAAGATGGCCTTGGCATCTCCCGGCAGGGACTGGCTGAACCGGATGCGGTCATCAGGAAAGATGAGGCCTTCCGGGATTTTGCGTCGGTCTTCGATATCCATGTCCCGCAGATCCTAGCCGCTGAGGTGAAGGTCGAAGGCGGCAGAAAAAGAGGTCGTGCTGTCGCCCGTCATGGCCTTGCGCAAGGCCCGACAGTCCGAAGGCCGGCTTCGTTAGAACGATGGTCAAACATGGAAGGCGGTGCTGGGGCCAGGCCTGCGATGCCCTGCTGCGGCCAGAGGCCGCGCGCATGACCCTCGTCGCTTTTGCAGGCCGCAATGATGTCCTGGTGCCGAACACGATCTCAGCTACACGGGTACTGCATCGGCGGGCCGTGCCTTACGAGCGGGCGGATCTGGAAGGCTCTCCAGCCCTTGGCTATATTGTTCTCGAGGAAGCCGGGCAGTTGAGCGCGTCTGCGGACAAGTGACGTGCAACAGCGTCGGGAACCTGACTGCAATTTGAACACGAACGAGATTTGGAAATTTCGAGATGACGACTGATACCACGGCGACTGAAACCAGGACATTCGAAGCGGACGTCTCCCGGCTGCTGCACATGATGGTGCATTCCGTCTATTCCGATAAGGACGTCTTCCTGCGCGAGCTGATTTCCAACGCCGCCGACGCTTGCGAGAAGCTGCGCTTCGAAGCCGTCAGCCGCCCCGAATTGCTGGGGGACGACCCCAAGCCGCGAATTACGATTTCGGCTGACGCGGACAACAAGCAGATCACCGTCGAGGACAACGGCATCGGCATGAGCCGCGGCGACATGGCCGAGGCGCTCGGCACGATCGCCCGCTCGGGCACGCGCGCCTTCATCGAGCGCGCCGGCGAAGGCACAGAAGACACGCAGCTGATCGGCCAGTTCGGCGTCGGCTTCTACTCCGCCTTCATGGTCGCCGAACGGGTCGATGTCATCAGCCGCCTGGCCGGCAGCGAAGAGGCCTGGCGCTGGTCCTCCGACGGCAAGGGTTCCTACGAAATCGCGCCGGTCCCGCTGGAAGCCCCGCCCAAGCGGGGCACCCGCGTCGTGCTGCATCTGCTGGATGACGCCGTCTCCTACGCCGGCTCCTATCGGCTCGAGCAACTGGCCAAGTCGCAATCGGGCCATGTGCCGGTGCCAATTACCCTCATAGAAAAACCCGGCGCCGAGCCGCGCGATATCGCTGATGGAACGGCACTCTGGGTGAGGCCAAAGAGCGAAATTAAGCCGGAGGAATACACCGACTTCTACCGTGGCATGTCAGGCCAGTATGATGATCCCGCTGCCACCATCCATTTCCGTGCCGAAGGCCGGCAGGAATATTCGGTGCTGGCCTTCGTGCCCGGCTCGCGCCCGTTCGATCTGTTCGACCAGGATCGCAAGGGCCGCATGAAGCTCTATGTGCGCCGCGTCTTCATCACTGACGATGCCGACCTTCTGCCGCGTTATCTGCGTTTCGTGCGTGGGCTGGTCGATTCCGCCGATCTGCCGCTCAACGTTTCGCGCGAGATGATCCAGGAAAGCCGGCTGCTGGCCTCCATGCGCAAGGGCCTGACCAACCGGGTTCTGGCCGACCTCGCCAAGCTGGCGGAGAACGAAGCCGAGGCCTATGTCAAGATATGGGAGAATTTCGGCGTCGTCCTCAAGGAAGGCCTCTACGATGACCATGAGCGGCGCGAGCAATTGCTGAAGCTCGCCCGCTTCCACTCGACCACGTCGGGCGAAGGCTGGCGCGGCCTTGCCGATTATGTCGCAGCAATGAAAGAGGGCCAGAAGGCGATCTTCTTCATGGCCGGCGACGACCGCGCCCGGCTCGAAGCCTCGCCGCAACTCGAAGGCTTCAAGGCGCGCGGCATCGAAGCACTGCTGCTCACCGATCCGGTCGACAGTTTCTGGGTGACGATGGCGCCGGAGTTCGACGGCAAGCCGTTCAAGTCCGTGACTCAGGGCGCGGCCGAACTTTCCGATATTCCTTTGCTCGATAATGCCGCCAAGCCAGACGTCGAAATTTCATCGGAAATCGCGACGTTCCTTGCCTTCGTGAAAACGGCGCTCGGCGATGCTGTCTCCGACGTGAAAGCCTCCGACCGCCTGACCGAAAGCGCTGTCTGCCTGGTGGCACCCGAACAGGGCCCCGATCGCCAGTTTGAACGGCTGCTCAATGCAGCCGGCCGTCTTGACAAGGCCGCCAAGCCTGTCCTGGAAATCAATCCGCGACACGAGCGGATCGCAGCCTTGGCGAAACTCGGCAAAGAGAAGCAGGCGTTCAAGGAGGATGTGGCGCACCTCCTCTATGACGAAGCGCGCGTGCTCGACGGCGACAAGCCAGTGAATGCCAAAATCTTCTCAGAACGTCTGGCGCGCATCATCGCTCAGGGTCTGTCTCAAAGTTAATCGAGCAGGGCGGCTGCTGACAATAACCGAACTCGCGATGACTACCGGTTACATGTCAAGCGCAAATACCGGCCAGCCGCCTTCCTGTCGGGGGTGGCGACCTCGTCGAGGTGGTGCTGATTGGGGGACTACCTATCCGATGAAGCTGTGGCCAGTGTATCGTCGAGCTGGCGAGCAACTACTTGCCCCCGCCGACCCGGCCGCTTCAATCGAGGGTGCCGGACTTTCGCAGTTTCGCCAGAAGCCTGGCCGCGGCCCCGCTGTAGCTGATAGACGACTGTTCGACCATGCTCAGTGAGCACCAGGCGGCTATTTCGGTAATCAAGTCGTCACATCCATCCAAGGTCGCGGAAACGAGATGTCCGTCTCTGCCCATGACGATCGCAACTGTAACTCCGGCACCGTATCCGATCGCCGCTATTCTTTGAAATTGCTGGTCGCCATCGACACGGACGTCGAACAGCACCGAGCCGGCGGTCTTTTCGGCCGCGTCTTGCACCCGATCCCAAAACGGGCGGGTTATGCCGTCTACAGTGGAGAGCGATTGCTCAAACAAGACGAGTTCAACGTACCGCGCATTCATGACGCGACTATGAGCGCGCCGAAGCAGTCGGCAATCCGCCGTCACCATTTTCACACAGAAAAGCGAAGGTGGGAGGGCGATCGGCCGTATGGTCCCGAGGTGCTTCCCGGCGGCGGGACAGCAGGCCGCGACCGCCGGCACGGTTGCCGTTCACAGTCAGCCTTGGTTACTGGGTGCCCCAGGATGAGTGGCATTTGCAAACGTGGATAGCTTCCAACCGCTTTCACTTGCAAAGCCGCGTTTGACGCAAACTGGTCTGGCCAGAAGCGGCGTTGCAGAGGGTTCACGGGATTTTCCGTTGTGCGTTTGTCTGCCGGCGGCGCCATTGTCTGTTGTCGGTGGCGAGGCCGCTATCACGTTCTGAGGGCGCTAGCGCTGGAGTGCCTTCGACGGTGAAAACGATTCCGGCGTCTTCAAACGCCTTGCGGATGGCCGCGAGGTTGTGGGGACGTGATTTCCTGAATGCGCTGATCACAATCTCGCTAAGATTGGCCTTTGCGGCAAGTCGCACACGCGACCAGTTCAGTAAGGCTCGTGCTGCGTTGGATTGATCTGCTGAGAGTGGGCTTCGGCTGTCCATAGGCAGTCGAACCTTCAATTTCGCTGAAATGTTCCTCTAGGCGTTCTGCGGCTGTTAGGGGTCTTGGAAAAGCAGCAGCAGGACCAGCAGAGCCTGCCCGACGAGACAAAACGATAGATAAATCGAAATGATGATCATGGCCGGATCACCAAGGTGAAAACGTGCAATCATGTTCTCCGTTTCTGGCATCTCAACGATCGGCCAGAAGCATCTAGGCTCCAACGTGTTATCATTGTCTGGAGCCACCTGGCGCCGGCGNGGCATCTCAACGATCGGCCAGAAGCATCTAGGCTCCAACGTGTTATCATTGTCTGGAGCCACCTGGCGCCGGCGCGGTTCGGCGATGTCGTTGGCAAGCAGAGGGGAGTCCACTAGGTTTGCCTCCGCCCATCTTGCAACCTCGGCAATTTCATTTTTCACGGCGGAATCCTCAGCAACGGCCGCCCTAACTTTGAACGCCACATTAGGTTCCGCTAAAATTGAGCGGCTACCGGCGTCGGATCTGGCCTTGCGGACTAATCACTTGATACCCGCGGAGGGTGGTTTCACCATCACGGGCAATTGCACCTGGTCGATAGTTTCGCCTGCATCCATCAGCGAGCGCATCATGCCGCCGGAACAATTCGCGCCTTCGGCAATTTGGACCAGCAAACAGAGGCGGAGGTCAGCGATGCTGGTTCAAGTCAACTCGGACAACACGATTACGGGCACGGCGGAGTTGACCGACCGGCTGGATGCCAGGCTTCAGCACGATCTGGCGCGCTTTGCGGACCGGATCACGACCTTGGAAGTGAACTTCAGCGACGAGAGCGCAAGAGAGGGCCGGGCTCACGGCGTGCAATGCTCAATCGAGGCTCGAATTGCCAACCGCCAGGCCGAAGCGGTCAGCGACAGCGGGCAGAACGTCGAGCAGGCCTTGACCGGAGCCGTCGCCAAGCTGAGGCGCAGCCTCGACCGCACGGTCGGCCGCGACAAGGACCACAAGGGCGGCGCCTCGATTCGCCGGCCCTGATCGCCGACCGGAGGCTACGATGCCAGCGATCTATCCCCGCCATCGAAACAGTCTCGCCCTTAGCGAAAGAGAATAGTATCCAACGATCGCCCTGCAACACAAGCCCGCTGGCCTGTCGGCGGGCATTTTCATTTGCTGTGGGAACAACGCGTAGATGGAAAAGTTGGTCCACCGCAGCGCTCGGTGGATGCCTTACCGCTTCCGACCGACGGCAAACGGTCGGGCCCGCGCTTTCCTTCCTGGTGTGGCGCGGGCCGCTTCGGATCCGAAATGCCTCAATCGCGCGACGAGCCTGCTGCCCTCCCCGGCGCGAGCCGGAATGCACAATGATTGCGGATGTAAAATAGCGGCCTTTGGGAAAGCCATGACAAACTGCTCAGGCGGCACGTCGAGGAACTCGCAGTTCTTTCCGCTGGCCAGAACCAGACGGAGAGAACCTTGGTGTTCGGGTCACAGTCGAACTTGCGTATGGAAGTCGATGGCATGGGGTACCATTCAAAAACTCGGCTAGCCGAGTTGGATCGCCAACTACAGGCTGAAACTCTATTCGAACATGTGGCCGCGCTTTTCGTCGGCAACCCTGATCCAGATCGGTTCGCTAGTGGATTGGATAACAAGCACGCGCGAAGACGCCCCATGCCCCGTGAACGTCTATCCATACGGCGTCCAGTTCGCATGCCTAAATCACCATTGGTATGTCAGACGTGCCTCTCGGCGTCAGGACAGAGATCAATCGCGCTGTGACCAGAGTTCCTGGATCGTAAGCTCCAAACACCTTGCAGTCGCCTAATATGGTCCACTACGTTGGCCGGCTCATACGGCTTCGCAAGGTGCGGGCCTTCCTGACAAAGGTCGCCCGCCGCGATCGCAGTTCGTTCTACTGCGGCGGAAAGCACTATTTTGACCTCGGGCTTGTTCTCGCGAACCCACTTCGACAGTTGGAACCCGTTCATGTTGCCCGGCAGGTCAACGTCACACAAGACGGTGTCGACACCGNCATAGTTCAACGCTTGTTGCGCCTCACGTGCGAAATGGGCCTCAATCACCCTGTAGCCACAGTGGCGGAGATAGCCCGCGATGACGCATCGGGTGATGACGTCGCCGTCAACCACGAGGATCGGACGGAGAACGGTCAGCAACCGGCAGGGTTCCACGCATCATGACTCAGCATCGACATCGAGAACGGCTCGGCGTCGCGATGCGCCTTTAGCTCTTGACCGCCGTTCAAGCTGCCCGGCGCAGTTCTTGTCCTTGACATTTCCCCCGCGCGGCTCTTGTGACAATGCAACGCCGAAAGGCAGCATGGTTCGCGTGGTGTAGTCGATCAGCCATCCGCGCCGGTGTTGACCACGATGGCTGTTGTCGCCTTCGGGCGAGGCAAGCGCGGCATCTGCACGGAGGTCTCGACCGCTACGAGATGCTGCAGCGAGAATTGCCGCTCACTCACGTTCTCGAACGTAAGGTTCGCTGGGCCGCGGAAACCGGCTCGGCCTTTGTTCGCGACCGCCCTGCCCCGTCACAACTCTCGCTCGACCGAATTGGACAGAGGGCCTTTCCTAGCGTTGGATGGGCCTGTCAGGCCTCCACCTCGATGTTGAGGCGATCGAGGCTCGGATATGGCGCGAAGGATGTCAGCGCGGCCCGCAGCCAAATGGAGCTGCGCGCCGACGGATCATGGTAATTCGAGGACGCCGTTCTCAGCTGCACGGCGCGCGGCCTGGGCACAATGTCAAGCCGTAGCAGCATTGCCGCTGCATTCCTTTGTTCAACGATCCTGCGCAGCAATCCTACGAAACGCGCCAAGGAGACACTCAAGTTTCACCACTCGGCTCTTGCGCCGTCGGCTTGGCCGCCGCCGACTTCGAGTTCAGTCGCTTTTGTCTTAGCCTAGCCGTCTTGGCCTCGCGTTCCTTGCGCTCGTTTTCAGCGATCTGTCGTGCAGCGGTGGCTGTAAGCTCCCGCCTTTCCCGATTCTGCTCGTTACTGGGCATAGTTCGCCTGAGGTTGCGGTCCGCGCGATGCGGCCGATGTTCAAGTGGATTACTGCCGCATGCGACCCGGTACTCGGAGTCTGCACACTAAACTCGAGGCGTCGAACCTCTGCAGAAGCCGAATGTTCCTGCTGCGGGATCCAAATAGCGTCGCAGAGGTGGGCGTATAGCTGCGATGCAGCTGCAGATTTGAACAGATGGCGCCTTATCGAAACGTCGCACCCGAGGGAAGTCCCTCCAGACCGAACGGCTTGCGCCGTTGCCATTTTCCGCGCTCAGCACCCCTGGCCCGTGACGACGCCGGCTTCGCGCACGTTCTCGTAGGCGGGGACTCGAGGACGAGGTAAGAAAAGGACTCTTGCAGTTGACGCTGGGGAGCGAAGGCTCATACGAGCATAGCCACCGGACACTGTTCCAGGACCGAAGCGGCGGAAAGTGCCCCCGTTGACACAGACCCGGTGAACAGATTTGTCATTCTGGTGCGAGCCGCGCCGGCGGGACGGCGAATTTCGGTGTCTCCCCAGAAGGCTGCATCCGCGAATGGACCATTCTGACATGCGGCGAACATCAGCCGAGGCACGATTACGATCACCGTCTGCTCACCGAGATTGCGTGCAAAAGCGAAGAGATGCCCGTTTCTCTGGCCGGTCACTTCGACAGGCACATAAGAGCCGCGGGCAAACAATTCTTGGTGGCGGGCGCGGAACGTCAGCACCGTGTTGACCAGCGCCTGTTTGCTCGCCTCAAGGCTGCTGCTCGCAAGCGGCCGCGACTGAGCTTCAAACAGCTGTCGATCGAGCGCCGGGAAGTCCACGCTACGGCGATTGTCCGGGTCCACCAGGCTCAGGTCCCAACTTTCGGCGCCCTGGTAAAAGTCGGGAATCCCGGGGGCCGTCATTTTGACCAGCGTTTGTGCGAGGCTGTTAAGAACGCCGGCCCGGATGAACGGTTGGAGCGTCGCGGCAAAGTCGCTCAGGAAACCGCTGTTGTCGGAGGCCAACAGCTTGGTCGCGTACTGTTTGACTGCACTCTCGTAAGCCTCGTTGACATTTGCCCAGTCCGTCCGCAACTTCGCCTCTCGAAGCGCTTTTTCAACGAAAACGACAAAGCGTCTCGAGAGTTCGCCGAGCTCGCGAGGCCTCAAGGCCTCATCGCCGATTGGCCAAATTCCAGCCAGGGATTGATACAACAGCCACTCCGTATCGGGCTCTGGCGCCGGACCGTCCGGCAGGTGCTTGACCTCCCTGGCATGCATGCCCCGCCACCGCGCAACGGCCTTCGCCCAGACCTCCGGCGCTTCGCTCACCGCATAAAGGCGCGCACGCGCGTCCTCGCCGCGCTTGGTGTCGTGGGTTGCTGTGGCAAGCAATCCGCCTGGCGGAAATTGCTCCGGCATTGAGAGCCGCCTGTGCGTCTCCTCGAGCGAACCGGCGACGTTTGCCGGGTCGCACCCGACCTCATTTACCGCAATCAGTCTGTTACAGCGATAGAAAACAGTGTCTTCAACCGCCTTTGCAGTCACCGGCCCTGTTAGTTGTTGGAAGCGTCTCCTGAAGCTGGCGGCCGCCGCCAAGCCAGGCACGGGCACCGCTCCCTCGAGCAGACGCTGGATGAACGCCAGGGGCTCGGCGAGATCTTGACTGCTCGAGCGCCGCGCGTCGGCCATCACCCGCGCCAAGAGTTCGCGATCACGCTCAGGCAACCCGTCATCGGTGCCGTACGTGCGGTAGACCGGAAAGGCTGCGACCAGTTCGATGAGCGCCGCCCGGATCGCTTCTGCGCCAGGAGCGGCCGCCATGACACCGGCCGCGCTCTGCGCTACGCCTACGAGCGCCGTCAGTTCCGTCTGGAAATTGTCGGAGACCATCAGCCGTTTCGCGGCCCGTATCTCTTCTGGAAAATTCTGCCTCGCCGAATGCAAGGCGTAGACCTCGTCGAGTCCTGCCAAACCTTTGCGATCGACCGAAATGTCGGCCATGCTGGCGATGAACTCGTAGCCCGTGGTGCCGGCAACTGGCCAGTTGGCCGGCAGGTTTTCGTTCCTGGCAAGAATTTTCTCGACCACAAGAAGCATGTCCGGCCCTCCCTCGAGCCGGAGCCGCTCTAGATAGGCCGCGGGGTCGGCAAGCCCATCGATATGGTCGATACGCAGGCCGTCCACCAAGCCCGATTTGACGAGCTCGAGAGTGAGACGGTGAACATCGTCGAAAATGCGCGGCTCTTCCACCCTGACGCCGACCAGTCCGGTGACCTCGAAGAAGCGCCTGTAGCTGAGGTGCTTGCGAGCGTCCTTCCAGAAGATGAGCCGCCACGGCTGCGAGCCATGGGCGGCATCGAGAACGTGTACATCCCTGGACAGGTTTTTCAGTTCCTGTTCGAGCTCGGCCGCCTGTTCCATGTCAGCCAACGATCGGCAAATTTCCTTGTGGAAGGCTGCACTCTGCTCGGCCGATGCCTTGCCGGCACTTGCCATTATTTGCGTTGCAAGTTCACCCTTCAGACCTGACAGCACCATCCCATAGCTCGATGGCGTAAGCGGCAACAGGTTGTCGAAATAGGCAAGCGACAGTCCGCCGTGCCGGCGGTCGAGTTGAAGGGACAGCTCGCCCGCTGTCAGCACATCCTCATAAGGTCGGCCCAGGACAGGCAGCGTCAGCCGCTCCCGCCAGTCTATGTCGAAATGACGGTGGTACGGGCTCTGCCTCCCCCACTCGACCACATCTCTCCACCAGGCATTTTCAAGTGAAGCCGCCATGTGGTTGGGCACGATGTCCAGCAAAAGCCCCATTCCCGCTCCTTTCAACGCGGCAATAAGGCGTTCCAAACCCGATCTTCCCCCGAGGGCCGGCTCGATCTCATTGTGATCGGTCACATCGTAGCCGTGAGTCGAATTCGGTGCTGCCGTGAATACAGGCGAGGCATAAAGGTGACTGATCCCGAGCCGCTGCAGATACGGCACCAGTTCGACCGCTCGGTCGAAGTCCATGCCGTTTCGAAACTGCAGACGGTAAGTTGCGTAAGGCGTCTTCATGCTGGTCTCGGTCTTTCGGCGGCCATGGCGTCGGTGATGGAGCGGAAGAGTTCCGTCGAGGCAAGATCTTCCAGCGACACGGACGATTTGATCCGCCAGTTCGGATAGCTATCGACGGTGCCGGGCAAATTGGTCTGGCGACTCTCGCCTGTAAGATCACTGAGGCGAGCGCTGGCGAGCACGCTAGGCGTACCCGCGATGAAGCGGTGGGCGGCCACCGCAAAAATTGGGGGGAACGCGGAGGGTTCGCTAGAACCACACTGCGTAGGGGAAAGATCTCTTTGCCGCAGCAAGCCGTTTTCTTGGAAGGTGGTGATCAGTTCGCGGCGCTCGCGTGCCCTTTCCTCGCGCTGCGCAACGGCAGCTTGCTGTCCTATCAGTTCGTACTTCAGCCGCAACTCGATGTCGTCGCCGCGCCACCATCCGCCCAGGGTGGGCATGTCATGCGTGGATACGCAAGCCAATGCCAGCCTGGGATAGTCGCCCGGGTCGATAAAGCTGGAACCCGCTTTTTCGAAGTAGAGGATGCGGTATGACAATATCCTCGCCGCGCGCATGACTTCCCTGAAACCAGGTGGCACGATCCCGAGATCTTCGCCGATCACAATCGTGCGAAACAGCAACGATTGCTCCGCCAGGATCGCCAGAAGCTGCTCCAGCGGGTAGCGGACATAAGCTCCCTCCGCCGTAGGGCTGCCCTCAGGCACGAAGAAAAGCTGCCAGAGCGACATCGCATGGTCTATACGCAAAGCACCGGCATTTCGCATCAGAGCCTGGTTGGTCCGCCTGAAGGCGTCGCATGCGGAGCGCTCCATGGTGATCGGCGACACCGGCGCAAGCCCCCAGTCCTGGCCGGTGGCGCTGAACATATCGGGTGGCGCACCGATGCTCATCCCCGCAACCGAAAGCTCCCGGTCGGTCCAATTGCCGGATCCGTCACCAACCTCGCCCACCGCGAAGTCGAGGTAGATACCGATCCTCATGCCAGCTTGGCGGGCAATTGAGGCGCATTGCGTGAGCTGTGCGTCGGCGATCCACTGCAGCCAGGTATGGAAGGAGACTTCGTCGCGGTTCTCACGAGCAAAGCGACGCACCGAAGCACTGTCAGGGCGATGGAATTCGCGCGGCCACCCGGTCCACCCACTGCCGCGGTTGGCAGCGACCATGCTGAGGCTAAGCGCTTCGAAAACCGCGTGGCATTGCAGCGACGCGCCATGACGATCGCGAAATTCCACAAAATCCTGCTGCGAAAAAGGCGGGAGCCCAGGTTGCGTGGCTTTCCATCGCCGCCATAGGTCACGCAGGACCCTGATCTTCAGCTCTGCAACGCCAACGTAGTCGACCGCAGGCAGTTCCCGAAGAGAAGCCGTCGCCGCTTCATCCTTGTCTTGAGACGCATATCCCGGCACCTGGTCGACCGCTATGTAGAGGGGATTGAGGAACAGCCGGTTGGAAGGTGAGAACGGACTGCACCGCGCGGGGTCTGAAACAAACAGGGCGTGTAGCGGATTGGTGCCGACAAAGTCGGCACCCGCAGCTGCCGCGATCTGGCACATAAGCGCGAGGTCGGCGAAGTCGCCTATGCCCCAGTTGCGGCGCGAGCGAAGTTCGTACAGCTGGACGGATATTCCCCACGCGCGACCCTGCTCCAACCAAGAGGGCAAATAGCACTCCGCGTCATCGGCTGGGCGCAGCACGGGCGGTTCGCGATCCTGGGATCGGCTTAACGAGGCGGCAATCGCCTCCTGTGAGCTTGCGTCAACGCCCAGTGCCGCCAGGATTTTGGATATCGATCCGGACGTTTCGGCTCTTTGCTTATCATAAGGATCGACTCCGTAGCGTCGAGCCAGTTCATCCAGGCCAGCGAGCATCATGAGCTGGCGTCTTCCCCACGCGAAGTCCGCGCGACAACGATCGACAGAGGAAGCAGCGAGCCTTGCGTGAGCAATTCGGCGGCATCGCTGGGCTGGGCGAAAATAACAACGTGTCCCGCGCCCGGCAACGCACGCTCTTGCGCCGAAAAATTGGCGCGAAGCGACAGGGTTTCATCTCCGAATGACCAATCGACCGCGATCGCACCATCGGGTGTGGCGAGGACCTCTCCTGCGCCGCCAGTCCCGGTCAGCAGCGGCACGATCGCGCTGCGGCGCAGCGACAGAAGCCGGCGTGTAAATTCCAGCGACCCCGCCCCTGACCCGTGCACCTTATCCCAGTCGAGCCTGGAGCATTCGAATGTAGAGGCGTCGTTGGGATCAGGAATCTGCTCGGCGCCGCCGCCCCTGAAGGCTGCAAATCTAGCGAACTCGCGGCGTCGCCCTTCACGCACAGCGTCGGCCAGCGCGCCCTTGTAGTCCGTGAAGAAAAGGAAAGGGTTGGTCTCACCCCACTCCTCGCCCATGAACATAAGCGGGATGTGTGGTGACAGCAGAAGCATCGCGCCAAGCACTTTGCGCATCCCCTCGCCGCTCAGCACCGAAAGCCGTTCTCCTTTTGCCCGGTTGCCGACCTGGTCATGGTTTTGCAGGAAATCGATAAAGGCTGTCGTCGGCTGTTGGCCGCTTGGCACGCCACGCGGACCGCCGCCGGTGTGCTTTGACGGCTCACCTTGGTAGGCAAAACCTTCGGCAAGCACCCGACCTAGGTGCCGCACCGGCTGATCCGCGAAGTCCTCGTAGTAGCCGTCGGTTTCGCCAGTCGCTACGACATGGGCGGCGTTGTGGAAGTCGTCGTTCCACTCGCCGGTGAATTTCAAGACCCTGCCACGCTCGTCGCGCTCATGCAGATAAACGACGTTCCTGTTGTCTTCGGTGCTCAGGTGGATTTGGCGTTGCGGGAATTCCTCCCGGATCCGTTGAGCGATCTCGACCAGGATCTCTTTGGCTGAGTTCGGATCCTTGATCTGGTCGATGGCATCGAAGCGAAGACCATCAAGATGGAATTCTTCAAGCCAGTAGAGCGCATTCTCGGTGAAGAACTGCCTTACCTGCTCCCTCTCATAGGCAATGGCAGCTCCCCATGGAGTGTGGCGCGATGGATCGAAGAAGTCCGGGGCCAACAGGGGCAGATAATTGCCCTCCGGTCCGAAGTGATTGTAGACCACGTCCAGGAACACCATCAGTCCGTGGCCATGAGCTGCGTCGATGAAGGCCTTCATGGCATCGGGAGATCCATAGGCCGGGTGCGGCGCGTAGATAAGCACCCCGTCATACCCCCACCCCCGCTGACCGGCGAAATGCGCAACCGGCATGATTTCGATGGCCGTGATGCCAAGGTCAGCCAGGTGTTGTAGGCGTGCTGCCGCCGCGGCAAAGGTCCCCTGCGGGGTGAAGGTGCCGACATGCAGTTCGTATATGACGGCGCTTTCCCAAGCCCGCCCCGCCCAGTCGGCATCGCTCCAGCTGTAGCTCGTCGGGTCAACGACCAGGGATGGGCCGTGGACGTCGCCGGCCTGGGCGCGAGAGGCCGGATCGGGAACACGGCGCCCATCCGGCAGAACAAAGCAATAAGCCGCGCCAACCGGCACTCCGGTCGCCAGGAGTTCGAACCAGCCTTCTGCATCCCGTGACATGGGGGTTTCGACATCGTCCAGCCTGAGCATGAGCGTCTCGGCCCCGGGCGCCCACACGCGAAATCTCACCTCGCCGGCACGTACAAACTCCGAGCCCCAGGCCTTTGGAAAAGCGCGCGCTTCCCTTGTGTCCAGCGATGACCGGGGAATGCTCATGAGCGGCTCTCCAACAAGCCAAGGCTGCGGGCGCCCAACAGATAGGTGTCCTGTTGCGCAGACTCGACACCCCGCTCGCTTGCAATCCCCAGCCCGGTGTCGATCAAGACCGTCCAGTTTGCCGCCAGACTTTCGGCGAGACGGAACTGTACGTCCTGATGATGAGCGTTCAACAAGACCATCATTTGCTCCTTGCTGCCGCGCAGGAGCATTCCCACGCAGCGCGTGTCAGGCTGTTGCCAGTCGGCCGTCGTCATTTCCTCCCCGTCAGGACGCAGCCATTTGACGTGGAGCAGATCGGTGGCACGAGCGGCGTCGGCATGCAGGTAATATGGCTGACGTAACAATGGTCTGGAACGCCGGATCCGAATAAGTGCAGCCATGTACTCCTTGAAAGCACCGTCGCGATCGGCAATCCCACTCCACCGGAACCAGTTCATGTCGTTGTCCTGGCAATAGGAATTGTTGTTGCCGGACTGGCTGCGCCCGATTTCGTCGCCCATCAGGATCATTGGCGTGCCTTGTGACACAAGCAGGGTGGCCGCCAGGCTGCGGCGCATCCGGTCGCGCAAGTCGAGCACCCCCGCATCCTCGGTCGGACCTTCGACGCCGCAGTTCCAGCTCAGATTGTTGGAATGGCCGTCGCGATTTTCCTCGCCATTGGCTTCATTGTGTTTGTCATTGAAACCGACGACATCGGCGAGCGTGAAGCCGTCGTGTGCGGTGACGAAGTTGACCGTTGCCCATGGCCGTCTTCCACGTTTGTCAAAGCGATCCGAGGAGCCCAGCAGTTTGCTTGCCAGATCAGGCAAGCGGCCTTCGTCCCCCTTCCAATAGGCTCGGTTCGTGTCGCGATAGCTGTCGTTCCACTCCGCCCAACCGGGCGGGAAATTGCCGACTTGGTACCCGTCGGGGCCTGTGTCCCACGGTTCCGCAATCAGCTTCACTCTCTGCAGCACAGGATCTTGGCGGACCGCTTCGAAGAAGACCGCATGATGGTCGAACGTGGAGCGGTCACGCCCGAGCGTGCTTGCCAGATCAAACCGGAAGCCGTCGACATGACAGTCGTCTGCCCAGTAGCGCAGCGAATCCATGACCATCTGCAAAACGCGCGGATGGCGCAAGTTGACGTTGTTGCCGCATCCGGTCGTATCGAAGTAGTAGCGAGGATCATCCCCAAGCACATAGTAGCTGGCGTTGTCGATGCCGCGGAAGGACAGCGTCGGCCCCATGTGGTTACCCTCGGCCGTGTGATTATAAACGACATCCATTATGACCTCGATGCCGGCCTCGTGCAGGCGGCGGACCAGCAGCTTGAATTCGTGAATGCCGCTGCCGGGCGAAATGTAGCGGGCCGCAGGAGCGAAAAAGCCGATCGTGTTGTACCCCCAGTAGTTGGTCAGTCCACGCTGGATCAGATGGCGGTCGTCGAAGAAGGACTGGATCGGCATCAGTTCGACTGCGGTGATACCCAGTTTGACGAGATGATCGACCACACGCGGATCGGCCAGACCTGCGAACGTGCCCCGCAGCTGCGGCGGAAGGCGCTCATCCAATGCCGTCATGCCTTTTACATGGGCCTCGTAAATCACGGTTTGCGCCCACCCCGTGCAAGGCTGCCGGTCAGCTCCCCAGGTCACCGCCGGATCGACCACGACGCATTTGGGCATCACGAAGGCGGAGTCCCGGCGGTCAAAGGACAGGTCCTCGCGGTTGCTGCCCACTCGGTATCCGAAGGCCGAGTCGTGCCAACGCATGTCGCCGTTCAGTTGCAAGGCGTATGGGTCGAGCAGCAGCTTGTTGGGGTTGAAGCGGTGACCTGCTTGCGGTTCATAGGGTCCATGAACCCTGTAGCCATAGAACTGTCCTGGCCGCACGTCGGGAAAGTATCCGTGCCAGACCTCGTCCGTGTATTCAGGCAAGGCGATGCGCTCTAGTTCGCGCCGGCCGCTGCGGTCGAACAGGCAGAGTTCGACCCGGGTGGCATTGGCCGAAAACAGGGCAAAGTTAACGCCCGAACCATCCCAATGGGCGCCAAGTGGGTAGGGCATGCCAGACAAAACACGCGAGTCAGTTTTCATGGTTCCTGGGTTCTGGCTCTAGATAGACTGTTGCAAGGGGCGGCAGGGTCAACGACAATGAGAACGGCTGGTTGTGCCAGCTTCCTGGCGAGGCATCGGCAACCCCTGTCACAACGCCCGAGCCGCCATAGGTTCCCGCATCGCTGTTGATTATCTCGCGCCAGCGCCCGCCCATCGGAACACCCACCGTGTAGCCTTGGCGCACCACCGGCGTCATGTTGGAAACCACCAGAACCACTTCGTTCGCGGCTTTGCGGATGAAGGAATAAACGCTGTTCTCGGTGTCGTCGGCCTCTATCCATTCAAAGCCGGCGGGATCGGTGTCGCGTTCATGCAGCGCGGCAAGCGAACGGTAGACGCCGTTCAGATCGCGCACCAGTCGTTGCAGACCCGCTTGCAACGGATCATCGAGCAGGTGCCAGTCCAACGACCGATCGTGGTTCCACTCGCGTTCCTGGCCAAACTCGCCACCCATGAAGAGCAGTTTCTTGCCTGGGTGTCCCCACATGAAGCCGAAATAGGCGCGCAAATTGGCGAACTTCTGCCAACGGTCGCCGGGCATCTTGCCGAGCAGTGAACCCTTTCCGTGGACCACCTCGTCGTGCGACAGCGGCAGCACGAAGTTTTCGGACCAGGCGTATACCAGCCCGAAGGTCATCTTATGGTGGTGATATTTTCGGTAGACTGGGTCGAGGCTCATATAGGCCAGCGTGTCGTGCATCCAGCCCATGTTCCATTTGTAGGCGAAGCCCAGGCCGCCCTGCTCCGTCGGCGCGCTGACATGCGGCCAGGCCGTCGATTCTTCAGCGATGGTGACGGCACCGTTTTGACCTTCGCCGATCAGGGCGTTGACCTCACGCAGGAACGCGACGGCATCGAGGTTCTCGTTGCCCCCGTAGCGATTGGGCAGCCACTCGCCAGGCTTTCGGCTGTAGTCGAGGTAAAGCATCGAGGCCACCGCATCAACGCGCAGGGCGTCGACATGAAGATGCTCGATCCAGTACAGGGCGCTTGCCTTGAGGAAGTTCGCCACCTCAAGCCGTCCAAAATTGTAGATCAGCGTGTTCCAGTCATGGTGGAATCCGAGGCGGGGATCCTCGTGCTCGTAAAGCGCGGTTCCGTCGAAGCGGACCAGACCGTGGGCGTCAGATGGAAAATGCGCCGGGACCCAGTCGATGATCACCCCGATGCCGGCGCCATGAAGGCGGTCGACCAGCGACGCGAACCCTTCTGGCGGGCCGAAGCGGCGGGTGGGAGCAAACAGGCCGATAGGCTGGTAGCCCCATGAGCCGGAGAAGGGGTGTTCAGTCACCGGCATCAGTTCGACATGAGTGAAGCCCATGTCGAGCACGTAAGTGACCAGGGATTGCGCAAGGGCGTCATAGTCCAGGATTTCTCCGCCCAAGCCCCGACGCCAGCTCCCCAGATGTACCTCGTAGATAGATATCGGAGCGGCGCGCGACTGTCTGGCCGATCGCACGGACAGCCAGTCTTGGTCGTTCCATTGGTGGCGGACCGGTCCACGCACGATCGAGGCGGTTTCCGGGGGTGCCTGCTGGGCAAATGACAGCGGGTCCGCCTTGAGCGGGAGCACCTCGCCATGAACACCCACGATCTCGTATTTGTATAGTTCGCCGCACTTTAGACCGGGCAGGAAAAGCTCCCATAGACCGGCGCCGATGCGCTTGCGCATCGGGTGCCGGCGCCCGTCCCAGGCGTTGAAATCGCCTACCACGCTGACCCGCCTGGCGTTAGGCGCCCAAACACAGAAAACGACGCCCTCGACACCCTCATGTTGGATCGGCTGAGCTCCAAGCTTGTGATAGAGTTCGAGATGCCGCCCTTCGGCAACCAGATAGTCATCAAGCTCGCCCAGTACCGGCGGGAAACTGTAAGGATCGTCTATCTCCCAAGATTGAGCTCCAGCCGACAGCCTCAGCCTGTAGGAGAATGGGTCGGTTCGGTTCGGCACGACACCGGAAAAGAACCCCTCCGGATGCACCCGTTCCAGGGCAGCCACCGCGGCCCCGGTTTCGTCGATCACCGTTACCTCGGCCGCTGGAGGGATAAACGCGTTCACACGCACCGGTCCTGCGCCCTTCGCGTGCATGCCAAGGACGGCAAAGGGGTTGCCGTGCCTGCCGCGCACGATGGCTTCGATGTCCGACATGGAGGTGGCGAATGGCAAGATCACGGCTCCTGGCCGATGAGTTCCAGAAGCCCGTGCAGTGCGATCCCGACCCATGCCGGTCGGTTTGCGAGTTCGTAGTCGACCTCGTAAGCAGCCTTCTGGATCAGGAACAGGCGGAGGAGCGCGTCAGCTTCCGCGCGGTCATCTGGCACCGTCGGACAGCCAGCGATGTGGCGGAAATAGGCACCGAGGAAATCGGCCTGAGTAGCATCGCGCCATTGCCGTGCCCGGGCAATGATCGCGTCGCTTGACGCTGCCTGGATCCCCTCACCGTCGCGGCTTGCCGCTGCAGCGGCGTAGTCGAGCGACCGCAGCATCCCTGCCACGTCTCGCAATGGTGAAAACTTGCCGCGCCTTTCGTCAAGCGATCGCCGCGGCTCCCCTTCGAAGTCAATGATGAAGACGTCGTTTTTAACAATCAACACCTGCCCCAAATGAAAGTCGCCATGGATGCGGGAGCGAAAACCGGAAGGCCGCATGCGCGACACCATCCTCAGATGCTGATGCAGTCGCTCGCCCAGGTCCAGCGCCGCTTTTGCCATCTCGGCGGGCTCGTCGGTAAGCGAGTCCAGGCTGGCACTCAAATGAGCCATCATAGCCTCGACCTCTTTGCCGGTAACGGCAACCCAGTCCTCCAGGTCAGCGGCGGTTACTGGCTCGATCTTGAAAGCTGGATCATCCGTTTCAGCCGCAAGCGCCCTGTGAAGTTCCGCCGCCCGCTGCCCAAGAACTTCTCCCAGGGCCAGCGGCAACGGAAATGACGACATGGCGCCCTGCACATCTGCATCATGATCGGCCAATGCCCGGTCCCCGGCATCTCGCCGTAGCCCCGTGGTAACAGCATCCCAGGCGTCGCCTTGATTGCGGACGAAGGCAAAGGCGGCCGCAATCGTGGTAGCCTCCCCGGCTGCAGGTCGATGCTCGATGCGCCCGAGATAGGCAGGGGTGTTTTCAAAATGGGCTACTTCTGTAAGGAATCGTGCAACCTCCACATCGGGCTGGACCCCTGCTCTCAGCCGGCGGTAGACCTTGAGGATGACCGTGTCGCCGAAGGCCACCGAGACATTGCTTTGTTCCACGCCAAGCCAATGCGGCTGGCCGACCGGAGCCAGACCCTCCATCATCTCGCCCGGCATGAAGGCGATGTCGCCGTCGGCAGCCTCGACCGTTTTCTGGGCGCGCAGCATGTCGAGCAGGCATGTCGCGAGGCCCTCATCGAAGGCGCCATCTACCAAGGCGCCAACCTTGGGGCCGCGGCGCAGCTTGGCAATCGTGTAAGAGAGTTTTGGTGCGCCGAATGCCAGGTTGTCCTCGCCCCAGCGCGCGCTCAATGGCAGGAGATACCGCTGCTGGGGGCCGTGATCGAATTCCACGTCTATGGTGCTCAGCAAATGCTGGCCATCCTCGAATGTAGCCAGCGGCTGCAGCGTGATGCGTTGCACCTTTCTGTCTTTGGCTCCGAACCAGCGCTGCAGCCCAAGGAATTCGGGCAGGACCTTCCCGTCAAATTGGCGGGCATCGCGTCCTGCCACGGCTGAATCCACACGACCGGTGCGGGTGGTCAGCGTTACAAGTTCCGGCATGACATCGGGAACCTCCAGATGCCATTTCGGCGCGGTGCTCTCTTCGGAAAGGCGAAACCAAAAGAAGCCATAGCCCGCCAATGTGAGCAGGTAAGGAAGCTCGCCCACCGGGGGAAACGCCGCCAGCCCCTTCATCTCGATGGGAACGGTCCCCTTCCAGGGCGACAGGTCCAGTTCAACCGCTTGCGCCGCTTGCGAGAGATTGGCCGCACAGAGGATTTTCTCGCCTGCATGCTCTCGCACATAGGCAACGATCTTGCGGTTTCGCGGATAGAGAAGCGTCATTGACCCGCGGCCGAAGGCGGTGTGCTGCTTGCGCACCTCGACCATCCTGCGCATCCAGTTGAGAAGCGAGGACTTGTCCCGGCTCTGGGTTTCAACGTTTATGGACTGATAGCCGTAGGTGGGATCCATGACTACGGGAAGATAAAGCTGCTGCGGATTTGCCCGGGAAAAACCGGCATTGCGGTCGGAGGACCACTGCATGGGCGTTCGAACGCCGTCGCGGTCGCCAAGATAGTAGTTGTCACCCATTCCGATCTCATCCCCATAATAGATGATGGGGGTGCCGGGCATCGATAGAAGCAATGAATTCATCAGCTCGATCTTGCGCCGGTCGTTCTGCATCAAGGGCGCAAGGCGCCGGCGTATACCGAGGTTGATACGAGCCCTTCCGTCCTCGGCATAAGTTCGCCACAGATAATCCCGCTCGCTGTCGGTGACCATCTCCAACGTCAACTCATCATGGTTGCGCAGGAAGATGCCCCACTGACAGATCGCGGGTATATCAGGCGTTTGCCGGACGATGTCGGTGATGGGATGGCGATCCTCTTGCGCAACCGCCATGTACATGCGTGGCATGAGGGGGAAGTTGAAGGCCATGTGGCACTCGTCGCCCTCGCCGAAATACGGGCGTGTGTCCTCGGGCCACTGGTTGGCTTCGGCCAGCAGCATGCGGTCAGGATAGTGGGCATCGAGTTCGGCGCGGATTTTCTTCAGGACGTCATGGGTCTCCGGCAGGTTCTCATTGTTGGTGCCCTCGCGCTCGACCAGATAAGGAATGGCGTCCAGGCGCAGGCCGTCCACGCCCATCTCCAGCCAGAAGTGCATGGTTTTGAGAACTTCGCGCAACACGCGCGGATTATCGAAGTTAAGATCCGGCTGATGAGAGTAGAAGCGGTGCCAATAGAAGGCTCCAGCGACGGGGTCCCATGTCCAATTCGACTTCTCGGTGTCCAGGAAGATGATGCGGGTTTCGGGGAACTTCGTGTCCGTCTCGCTCCAGACGTAGAAATCCCGCGCCGCCGAGCCCGGCTTGGAATGCCTTGCCCGCTGGAACCACGGGTGCTGGTCGGACGTATGATTGATGACCAATTCGGTGATGACCCGCAGACCTCGCCGATGCGCCTCGGCAACGAAGGCGCGGAATTGCGACATCGTCCCGTAGCTGGGATTTACGGTTTTGAAGTCGGCGATATCGTAGCCGTCATCGAGCAGCGGGGACGGGTAGAACGGCAGCAGCCAGATCGCCGTCGCCCCAAGTTCCTGTACGTGATCCAGACGCTGCATGAGGCCGGCAAAATCGCCGACGCCGTCATTGTCGGAGTCCTGGAATGCCTTGACATGGACCTGATAGATGATGGCGTCCTTGTACCAGTCAGGTTGCGACCGGTCGATCGTGGCGCCCGAGTGATGGGGAGTGCGTATCATGATCGCGGCGCTCCAGGCGGATAAAGGCGCCAGATCGCGTATGGCCGCTCGTGCGGTTCGAGCCGGATCCGGTGCCGCTTGCCATGCCAGGTGAAGTGGTTCCCGTGCAGCAGGTCTTCCACCTCTATCGAGGCTTCGTCGGCCAGGCCGAACTCCCAAAGCGGCACTTCAAAGTCGGCTTCTTGCGGCTGGTAGGGATCGAGGTTGACATGGAACAGCAGAAAGCTGTTCGCCGCTCTGTCGCTCTTCCCGTAGTAAAGAATGTTGTCATTCCAGGCATGGTAGAAGCGCAAGGATCCAAACGCGCGTAGGGCTGGATGCTCGCGGCGCAATCGGTTGATCAGGACGATGTCATCGCGGATGTTTCCTGGTTGATCCATGTCCCAGACGCGGATCTGGTACTTCTCCGAGTGGAGATATTCTTCCTTGCCTGGAACAGCGGCGGCCTCGCAAATCTCGAAGCCGTTATAGATCCCGTAGTTTCCAGCCAGCGTCGCTGCCAGCACAAGGCGCGTGCGAAATCCTGGCCTGCCACTTTGCTGAAGATAAAGAGGATTGATGTCGGGTGTGTTGGCAAAGAAGTTCGGCCTCATCACATTGCGAGCGTCGCCAGCTGTGAGTTCGCTCAGATAGTCCTCCAACTCGCGTTTGGTGTTGCGCCAGGTGAAGTAGGAGTAGGACTGACTGAAGCCGAGCTTGGCCAGGCGCATCATCACCTTGGGCCTGGTGAATGCCTCGGCCAGAAAGATCGTTGCGGGCTCAATTGCGCGAACCTCGCCGATCAACCACTCCCAGAACGGAAATGGTTTGGTGTGCGGATTGTCCACCCGAAAGATCCTGACGCCATGGCTGATCCAAAACAGCACGACATCTCGCAGTTGATACCAAAGGCCAGGTATCGCACCGCGGTAGAAATGGACGTTGACGATGTCTTCGTATTTCTTGGGAGGGTTCTCGGCGAATTTCAGGCTTCCGTCGGGTCGCCAGTCGAACCATTCCGGATGCTGCTTGATCCAGGGGTGATCGGGTGAACACTGGATCGCAAAATCCAGTGCAATTTCGAGTCCCAGCTCGCTAGCGACGCTCACCAGGCGGTCAAAATCGGCAAGCGTTCCAAGTTCGGGATGAATTGCGTCGTGTCCGCCCTCCTCCGAACCGATGGCGTAGGGACTGCCGGGGTCGGACGGGCCGGCAGCCAACGTGTTGTTGGGACCTTTCCGGTTGGTCAGGCCGATCGGGTGGATCGGCGGGAAGTATAGCACGTCGAAGCCCAGATCGCGGACATAACGCAGGCGTTCGATCACGTCGGCCAGTGTGCCGTGGCGCGACGGGTCGCTCGTTTGGGAACGCGGCATCAATTCATACCAGGCACTGAACGCCGCCGCTGGCCTGTCGACCCAAACATCGATCACGTGATGCGAGCGGCTGAGGTTGGTTCTTGGCCCGGCCGCCTTCATCTGGTGCCCGGTCCGGGGCGACAGCAAAATCTCGGCGAGCTCGTTGTCACGGGTTGCTGCAGCGAGCTGACCACAAAGCTCTGCCAGACCCGGGTGGGTTTTGGCCGCGCTTTGCGCTGCCTCGACGAGTTGACGGCCTTCCTCCAACTCAAGGGAAACTGGCTGACCAGCGGCAATCTTCTTCTTGGTGTCCCTGCGCCATGTGGAAAAGAGATCGCGCCAGGCGATAAGCGAAATCTGCCAAGGTCCAATATCGCCAAAGGTGACGACGCCCTGCCACCGGTCATTTTCTGTGAAGCTCAAAGGTGCTTCCGACCAGTCATGACCGCCGCGTTTGCACCACTGGATGGCAGCGTCGATGATGTCATGGCCGTCGCCGAAAATATCGGCCTCGACAAGGAAAGGCGTCCCCGCAATTGCCTTCGCCGCAAAGCGTCCACCGTCGATCTCGGCAGAAATGCCCTCAATGGCGATGCGGTCCTGCGCCAATGCTCTCAGTCGGTTGAGCGCCGTGTCCTGCTCGGCATGAAGCTTGTCGACGTCCACGTTCAGCATCAAGCAGTCACCGGCAGGCAAACCATGCCGCCGGCTGGCAGAAGCTGCGGGGCGAGCGCGTGACGCTTGGCGGAGGTAGATGGCGAGCGACGTTGCCCAGCAGGTGCAAGACTCATCTTGGTCTCTTGTCGAGAGGTTCGAGACCTGCCGAACTTGGCACCGGCTCGAATGTTCCATGCGCACAGGCTGCCGCTGCGTCCGCCGCAATCACGGAACATTTCAGGCATTGCCACGTTCGAAAGCGGCAGGCGCACGAGACGCCGGAAGAAGGGAAAAACGCACCGTGGCACAGCGAAAAGCAACGCTCGTCTTTGACCTAGATTCAGTCCGCGTGTCGGTCACCGCTCCGGTTGGTGAGAACGTCACTGAAGGCGAAGCGATTACGATCGCCCAGGGCGCCGCAAGGCAACTCGCCAATTGCCAAGCGGTAGCTCATCTGTCGGATTTCACAATGGAAGCGGAGCCCGATCCCGGCGCGTTGTTTAGAAGCTGGGCATTGCGTTGATGACTGGCCGAAGCGAAGTCGACCACCCGGCAGCTGGCGAGCGCCCGCACGTTCGAGTGGAAACTGGACCAGGGCAGATGGCTGAAGTCGTGATCACGGTCGAGATGCGACCGGGTGAAGAAGCTGCTTCGGAAGTTGTCCTGAGCCGGGCCTGGGCGCTCTTGGCTGAAGAAATCTCAAAACGAAAATCGGCGACGCCACCATCTTTGGCGGAAGACGCCCCTGCAGACACTGGAGGGCGCCCCCCTGGCTCAGGATCGTGGTGGCAGGGCTAGCG
Organism: Mesorhizobium sp. L103C131B0; assembly: GCF_000502275.1. NCBI lineage: Bacteria > Pseudomonadati > Pseudomonadota > Alphaproteobacteria > Hyphomicrobiales > Phyllobacteriaceae > Mesorhizobium > Mesorhizobium sp. L103C131B0. The sequence continues at coordinate 25,332 of NZ_AYXC01000004.1, forward strand.
GGGGGCTGCACCGTCTACATGAGTCGGCCACCGGTGACCGCGATCACGGCTCCGGTGATGTAGCTTGCGTCGGCTGAGGCAAGCAGAACATAGGTGGCCGCCAACTCGGCCGGATGGGCGGGGCGCCCGATGGGCGTGTTGCGACCGAATTCCGCCACTTTCTCTGCTGGCATTGTCGAAGGGATCAGCGGTGTCCAGACGGGTCCGGGGGCAACGGCGTTGACTCGGACGCCGCGCTTGGCGACCATTTTGGACAGTCCCTTTGTCAGGTTCACGATGGCTCCCTTGGTGGCGGCGTAGGCCAGCAGTTGTGGGGACGGATCGGCTGCCTGGATCGATGTCGTGTTGATGATGCTGGCGCCATTGCCCATGTGCCGCAATGCCGCTTTCGACAGAAAGAACTGGCTGTAGATGTTCGTCCTGAACGTTTGATCCAGCTCTTCCGCGGAGAGATCCGCAATATCGTCAAGCGTGGCCTGATGGGCAGCGTTGTTGACCAGGATGTCGACGTGTCCCAACTGCCGCATAGCCGTCTCGATTATGTCGACGCAATGCCTTTCGTTCCCGACGTCGCCGGGGACAAGAACGGCACGCCTCCCCGCTTTCTCAACCCAGTCGGCCGTCTCGCGCGCGTCCTCGTGTTCATTCAGGTACGACACGACGACGTCGGCACCCTCCCTGGCAAAAGCGATGGCCACTGCGCGACCGATGCCGGAGTCTCCACCAGTAATGATCGCCGTTCGGCCTTCGAGCTTGCCGCTTCCCTTGTAACTGTGCTCCCCGTGATCAGGCCGCGGAGACATTGCGTCCGTCTCGCCTGGGATCTCCTGCTGCTGCTTGGGCAGTTTCTCTTCCAAGAGGCGGGTGTCCACATCAGAGGTCATGTTCGTCGTCTCCTGTTAACCACTCCGCCCAACCAAGCGAAGACGGGGATGTTCCACGGACGTGTTTCTTGTAGGTCGCAAGCGCAAGCACCGGCCGCCGCCTCGCATCCCTGAGCATTCGCAGCCGAGGCGACTGAACGCGCGAATACCTCGTCACGCTCTGGTCTGTCTGGAGACAGGGCTGGCAAGCATCCAAGATGCCCTGCGCGAAACTACTGGGGAGGATTGCCAGAACCGGGCAGGATGAGGGCATGCCCGTCGGGATCAGACAATTGCAGCCCCAACAAAAACACCAACAGGATCAATGCACAGATCACCGCGACAGCAACGAGCGCTGTTTTGGAGAAAATAGTCCCTGGCTTCCGCTTCTGCAGCACGTCTCAGTTGCTCGCTGATCAAGGTTTGGGCTCACCAAGAGCCTGCTTGCCTACCCAAAGAGCTTTGGCCTCGCGCTCAACCGCTTCTTGATTGTCACCGAAAGTTTCGAGGAGTTCGCGCGCTTTGGCGACAGGAAGGCCATACTTTCTCGCCAAGGCCCTGGCCGTGTCGCTCGGCCGGCCTCGCGCGCCGCCTGGATTTCCTTTTGCTCTGCGATTATCAATCACCGCCAACCTGCCCTGCTCCCCCAAGTGGACGCTAAAGAACACACTGTCCGGAGGCGGACGGCGCCCGGCTCGCCTCGGTGCCTTTGTGCTCGTTCATCAAACTCTCTGATGCACTTCGCGAATGGCTTCGATCGCATCCTTCGCGCGCTGCCCAAGTTTACTGACAACGCAAAGCGCGTCATCGGACAGCTCTCCATTCTCCATACATCGAGAGGTCATCCGGGAAATTTTCAGCGCGGTCGCGTGCAGGTCCGAAATCAGCCCCTTTTCCGGGAAAGGCTGATGATTGTTCGAAAGTTCCATCGTGATGCGCCTTCTTGTTCAAGCCCTCAAACTCCGAACATGCGAGCATCGCTCCTGTTCCATGGGTAACTCAAATCCTATGGCGCTCAGGCCAAGTGACTCCGCGCGAAGTGAAGTATGGCTCTCCATACCAAGGACCACCGCAGAGAGTGGCGCAGCCCGATGTGCCGCGATTTGAAGAGCATGGCCTGGGAGCGCGCCTCGCCAGCTAACGATCCACGTCACCCAGGACGATGTCCAATGATCCAAGGACGGCTGTGACGTCGGCGAGCAAATGGCCGCGGCAAAGCTGGTCCATCGCCTGCAGATGGGCGAAGCTTGGAGCCCGCAGCTTGCATCGGTACGGCTTGTTTGTGCCATCCGCCACGAGATAGACGCCAAATTCCCCTTTCGGTGCTTCCACAGCGACGTAAACCTCGCCGGCTGGCAGCCGAAAACCCTCCGTGTACAGTTTGAAGTGATGGATCAATGCTTCCATCGATCGCTTCATGGCTGCTCGTTTGGGAGGAACGACCTTGCCGTCAGGATTGGAAACAGGCCCAGGCCCCTCCCTGGTCAACAGGTCGATGCATTGTCGTATGATCTTGGCCGACTGGCGCATCTCCTCCATGCGCACGAGATAGCGGTCGTAGCAATCGCCGTTTTTGCCTACGGGGATATCGAAGTCCATTTCTGCATAGCACTCGTATGGCTGGGCCTTGCGCAAATCCCAGGCAGCACCCGATCCGCGCACCATCACGCCGGAAAAGCCCCAGCCCCAGGCTTCATCCTGCGAGATCCGCCCGATGTCGACATTGCGCAGCTTGAAGATGCGGTTGTCGGTCAGCAACCTGTCAAGGTCATGCACGGTCTTGAGAAACGGGTCGATCCAGTCCCCGATGTCGGCGACCAACTCTGGCGGAAGATCCTGGTGCACGCCGCCTGGCCGGAAATATGCGGCATGCATGCGCGAGCCACTCGCCCGCTCGTAGAAGACCATCAGCTTTTCGCGTTCAACAAAGCCCCATAACGGCGGCGTCAGTGCGCCCACGTCCATGGCCTGAGTTGTCACATTCAGCAGATGCGACATTATCCGCGAGATTTCACTGTAGAGAACCCTGATCAGCTGCCCGCGCCGCGGCACCGTCAGGCCCGTCAGTTTTTCGATTGCGAGACACCAAGCATGCTCCTGACACATAGGTGCCACGTAGTCGAGGCGGTCGAAGTAAGGCAGGGCCTGAAGGTAAGTCTTGGTTTCGATCAGTTTCTCCGTGCCGCGATGCAGCAGGCCTATATGGGGGTCGACGCGGTCCACGACCTCCCCATCGAGCTCAAGAACCAGACGAAGCACACCATGTGCGGCAGGATGTTGGGGGCCGAAATTAATGTTGAAATTTCGGACGGAATTCTCTGCCATGCGGGCGCTCCTCGGGAGCTCGCCTAACTTCTCGTCCAGGCCGTTGTTCCACTACGGCAGAATGCACTTCACGATCGACCATCCATAGGACCTCCGAGGCCACTCGCCTGGGCCGGACCTAAGGCGCGTGCCCCCGTGCGGTCGGCTCCGCAATTCGAACCGGCACGGCGCACTGGGCAGCATCGTGCTCCGCCGTCATCCGCGCGCCACTCTCCGAGCGGTAGCAAGCTACAGCGATCGAAGCAGCTTTCCCGGAGGGACTGCCGCAGCGGGCGACCGTGCCGGCTCGCCGCGCAGCAAAGAGGCCGGCGCAGCCTGACAGAGTTGCCGAAACCCTGGCGGCATGTGGCCCGGGCGCGCTGAGATCAGCGCGTCCATGCAGGGCTCGCCAGGCTGCGCTCAGGGCTGGAAACCAGCCTTCAGCGACGTCAAGAGACGCGGGGCAAACGGTCGTGGTTCAAGAGCCAGCGTGAAAATGCCGGAGGGGTTGAGGAGGGTTTGCGGCCGGGGCACCGACAGGGCTGTTTCCCACCCCCAGCTGTCGAGCAGCGGATAGATCGAATAGGCCAGCAGCGGCACGCCGGCGGATGCGGCCGCGGCGCACTCGAGCAGCATCTCCTGATGCCAGCGCGCGCCGTAGTGGAAATAGGGCGTTCCCGTTTCGGTGATCATCATCGGCAGGCGATACCGATTGTAATAGGCGGCGATCACCGCCTGCAGACCCTCCCGCGCGCCTGAATTGACCTCGCCGACGTAATATTGGGGCTCCGAGCTGAGGTGTTTCCCCTTCGTGTCGAAATCCTCGTTGTGAGCGTAGTAATCGATGCCGAACACGGTGTCCGTCTTCATCGTCACCTTGAACGCCCTGTCCAGTTCCTGATGCAGCTCCTGGACCTCCTTCAGCATGTGCAAAACCCTTTGAAGGCTATCCGGCAGCGACCGGCCGGTCGCCGGGCTGCCGTCGAGATAGCGCTTGATGGCCCAGTCGAGGGAGGTACGTGACGCGGGCGGGGTCGCGTCCCATTTCGCGAGGTGCTCGGCCGGGGTCATCAGCGCCAGCCTGTCGAAATCCGTATCGAGCAGCCAGTCCTCTCCGAGGATCAGATCGCTGCCGAAAAAGCGTATGTGCCGGTTGAACTCGTCCCACTCGGGCTTGAAGACCGCCGCTTCCGGATGGATGTAGAGAATGCGTCGTCTGCTCGGCGCCAGTTCCTCCTCGATGGCAAGCCGCGCGCTCACGGCGGCCTTGGCCACCTGCACGGCGCGTTCGATATAGTAGGTGGTGTGCAACGGGCTTTGCCAGCGCGGGAACGCCCCGTGCCACATCTCACTGTTGAAGCCGATGGTCGTTTCCGGCTCGTTGATCAAGGTCACCGCCTTAACCTTCGGGCCGTAGCGCTTGACCGCGGCGCGCGCAAAGGCAGCGAAATAGCCAGGCCAGTCCGGGTTGAGATAATAGCTGGCGGGTCCGTTGGTGCGACCGTCCGGTCCGACGACACGGAACCGGTCCTCGATGCCGAAATGGTGCAGGTCCAGACTGACCCGTATGCCCGCGCGGTCGAGGTCGTCGATCAGCCGATCGTGCGCCAGCCAGGTCTCCTCCCGTTCCGGATCGATCAGGTGGTTCGACAGGCCCAGCCTGACATTCACGATCCCGAGATCGAGCAGGCGGGCAGCGAGCACACGTCGCCGCTCATGATCGAAAAGACCCTGGTCGTCCAGGGAATCCCATCGGTAGCTTTCGTCGCGGGTCAAAGGGTTGCCGGATTCGACACCCGTCCAGAGAAAACTCCTCAGCGATGGAACGCCATAGGTTTGCGCGTACAACTCGATGGTGGCTGCGTTGCGCTCGCGTTCGTTGGCCGATGGTGCAATGACCGATGGCACCGGGCGCCGGATCAGGGTCGGCTCATTGAACCGCGCATCAACCGATCGTGGCGCGCGGTCGAGCTGCTCGATAAAAAGCGTCTTCGCCTTAGCCCAGTTGACCAGGGCGGTGTTGGTATCCCCCGCAAGCGCTGCCCAGCATGCGGCGAGACTGAGGCAGAACAACAGGAGCAGCGCGGCGGCGGAGCTCCGCCAGATGCCCGACGGGGGCAGTTTAGTGCCTGATGATCGTACGGGCATAGTCTCCCTGTAGGCTCAAAGTCCCTCAGCCCGAACTGCAACCCCGCTACTAAGTTCCTTGGCGACGAACCCAGCAGGAGCCGGGGGGTGATAGGACCTTTGCGGGAATGGGCGCGACAATGGCCCTGGTCCGTGATCGACCTGCTCATGCAAAGCCGGATAAAGTTCACCGCGCTCCGACGATCATGCAATCAAAAGCCCGCCTCGGGGAGGGAAGCCGAGGCGGGCCGGAATGCTGTTGTGAAGCCAGCATCCTATGTGGCACCGGGAGATGCCAGCCGACAGAACTTCGAAGCTCGGCGCGTGTTCCCCAGCGCGACGAAAAAGCTGGTCTGGCACTTTGAGCGCGGTTGTCTCAGCTGCTCGGCTGCATGTTCAGGTCGCTGCCGCCAATTTCGGGCAGCATGCCGCTCCCGGGCGTGGCGTCTGGATTGTTGAGGGCCGGATCGGTTTCCGTCCGGCGTGAGGCCGATTGTTGGAGTTCGCCAGCAGTGACGTCCGACTCGCGTTCGAAATGATAATGGACGTCTCTCATATTATCCGCAGCGAAACTGAACAGGAACCTGAACGGGGCAAGGTTGTCACTGCGGACCGAGTGCGTAGCGCCACCCGGAATGAACAGCGTGTCTCCGGCACCCAGCCGATATTCGACCCCATCGACTTTGCACAGACCCATGCCTTCCAGCGCGTAATAGGTCTCGTCCTGGTCGTGGCGGTGAGCCGGCAAAACCTGTCCTGGTCCGACCTCCGCCAAGCCGGTCGTCATGCCTCGACTGGCGACCTGATCCGCCGACAGCAACAACTTCCAGCGGACAGCGTGGGATGCGTCCTGCCCAGGGGCACGGAACACAGCCCAATCGACGTCATCAGCGTGCACGAAAGCGACCATTGTTTCTACTCCTGTAAGTTCGGGAGCCGGCAACGAGGTGACAGCGCGTGCTCGCGGGTTCCGGCACGGCTGCGCCGAAGGGCACATCTCATGCCACATCCCCAGGCGTCAGGCGCGTCATGCGCCCTGCCCCCAGTTCATTTCCAACCCGCCGTCGATGGTGAAACTCTGGCCGGTAACATAGTCGGAATCGTCCGACGCCAGGTAGAGCGCCAGCCTGGCGACCTCCCAAGGCTCGCCGGGCCGGCGCCATGGAATGTGCGGCATTTCCTGCGCCCGCTTTTCCGGATCGTCTGTGCGCGCCATCGTCATGGGCGTGCGGATCAGCCCGGGAGCAATGGCGTTGACGCCGATCTTGAGGTCAGCGACCTCCAACGCCAGGCTGCGCGTCAGCGTTAGGAGGCCGCCCTTGGCAGCACCGTACGCCGCGTTCCTGGGGCTCGGAATGGCTTCGTGGACGGAGGTGATGTTGATGATCTTGCCTGTCCCCCCCGCGGCTTGACGCCGGCGCACGAATTCGCGGGAGCAGAAGAAAGGTCCATACAGATCGGTCTTGATCACCGTGTCCCAGGCTTCCGTCGTCGTCTCGGCTAGAGGCGAGCCGCTCGATCCGGTCCCGGCATTGTTGACCAGTATATGCGGCGTTCCCAGCGTCCGGTCGACAGCCTGGAAAAGATCGGCCACGCTCCCTTCGTCGCGAACGTCCAGGCGCTGCACAAGGGCGCGACGTCCAGAGGATTCGACCTGGCGGGCGGTGGCCTGAGCTCCGTCTTCATCATTGTGAAACGTCACCGCCACGTCCGCCCCCTCCAGCGCCAAGCCTTCGGCAATGGCGCGTCCGATACCCGAGTCTGACCCGGTGACGATGGCGATGCGGCCACCAAGCTTCAGGTTTCGCGGCGGTACGCGTATATCTTCGTCCTGGACTGTGGCCATGACCCATCTCCGTTAGTTGCCGTCAGCCGCAGGCGGATCGGACCAGAGGCTGCTGCCGCGATCTGTCTTGGCGTTGTTCGCCTGCGCGTTCAGACCAGATCGACTGCTAGCGGCGTGGACCTTTCTTGGCGGACCCTGTGGGGTTGCCGGCAGTACTCCCGCCACCCGTTCCGATGCTTCCTACCGTTGCACCAGGCGTGTTGGCCGGAATGGTGCCTCCCGGCTGCAGGCCTGTCGCGACTCCCGTATGGCCGCTTGGCCGTGCGCTGCCCTCGTCGGCTTGCATGTTGCTCTCGGCCCGGATTTCCCGGGTTGCCTGCTCCCAATGCTCCTCATGTCTTCCGTCGGGTTGCCCAGCATCATTCCATATCTGGTGGGCGCGGGCTCGGATCCTCTCTTCGGTGTCCGCTTCACGCCCGGACGGTCCATTTTCGTCAGCCATTTCTATCTCCACTCTTTGCGCACACCGAACCTTGATCGAGCGAGTAGGTTCCCTTGCCGAAGACTTCAATTCCGCGACGGATGTTTGCGGCAAAATCGTCGGACCCTGCAAGCCAACAGCGGAGCCGGCGCGGGAAGCACTCGGAAATGGCAGAAACAAGAAGGCTCCGCGGAGGTTCGGGCGGGCGATGCGGGCCTCCTAAAGGGTTGCCTGTCCTCGACCCTTGCAACCGCTTGGAAATTAGGTGCCTACCCCGCAAAAGCTCTCGTGCTGACCCGCTCGACGGAACTTCCCCCGAAGATCACGGTTTTGAGTCACGATTCCCAACGCAAGGAGATGCAAGATGTCTAGCAAAATGCCGCCTGTACCGCCTGCAAACCAGAGCCAAAAAGGCTCGGGAGAAGGTCGACAGGTTAACCACGATGATGCCCAGCACGGCACTCACGGAGCGCCGGATCCGGAGCGCCAGGGGCAGCAAGCCAACACCAAGGTCAATACGACCCATCAGGGTTATCAGCAGGATCGGTGATCATGTCCACATCGAAGAAACACCCGAACACGATCCGGCAGGGCGGGCCAGGCGCATCGCACGAGAACGCCAGAAAACACTTACAGGTCAACAAGCCCCCGGCGGACGAAGACCGTCGATCTCAAAGCCGAGTTTCAGGGGGTGGCGGTGAAAAGGACAGTCATCATTCGCACAATGCAGCCAAGAAGGGCGGCAACAGTTGAGACCCACGGCTACGTGATCACCGAGGCGTGTCTCTGGGGTGAATGTTTGGCGTGCGACGGTCTTTGGCGTGCGTGGCACTCCTAGCCTCCGAGCGCGAGAGTGCAAACGGTTGTGGGCGCAATTTGGAGGCTCGCTTCCACATCCGTAACTTTAGCTTCGCACTGAGGTGTAGCGAATTTTCCGGACGAGGCGACAGCTGAACTCCCGGAGGGGACTCTGTCGTGTTGACCCGTGATGCGGTTGTCAGGAACCTGGCAGCTTTCGAGCATACGGACGGAGCTTGCGGAGTTGGTGGCGGCAATTGCGGTCAGGCCCGGTCGATTAGTCGCGTTCTCGACGAGACAGGCTCGGAGATGGCTCGTGCAGCATAGTGGTCGCGAGGACGCTTCGTGCAAGCGTCGGGATAGTAGTGGAAAGACGGGAACGCGCGACCCGAATATGTGCATGGACGAGGCGGGGCCGCCGGTCGGCATGACAGCTGGAGATCTTCTATGATCATATCAGATAATCTCGTTCTTGTACTGTCAGGCGGCAATGCACTTGGCGCCTATCACGCCGGAGCGTACGAAGCGCTTGCGGCGAGGGGCCACCAGCCCAAGCGCATCGTCGGCAGCTCTATCGGAGCAATTACCGGCGCGATCATCGCCGGCAATCGGCCAGGAGATCGGCTGAACCGCCTTCGTGCCTTTTGGGCAAAAGCCGAACAGACGACCGTCGGTTTGCAAGCTGGTGTGTGGTCAAGCCAGGCATGGCGGCGGTTGGAAAAATCGTTGGCAGCTCTGCAGACGATCGTGAGCGGGAGGCCAGGACTCTTCGGGCCTGAGATGTTTGCCGCGTGGCCGATCTCCGGTCCGGCACGGCCAGCGGTCAGCATTCTCGACACCTGTGCTACACGCGAGACCCTTTGCGAGTTGGTCGACTTCGACCTTCTGAACAAAGCAGATCCGCCGCTGACGATATTGACCGGTAGACGTCGAGAATGGCTCGGATGTGGTCTTTGACACCACGCGCGAGGCGATCAGTCCTGACTGCCTGCGGGCCAGCGCCGCGATGCCCGTTCTCTTCAACCCCATTGAGATCGGCGGACGCTGGCTTGTCGATGGTGGATTATCGGCCAATTTGCCGGTCCGTCTCGCTTTGGGAGAACCGCCGAAGTCAGACGCTTTCTGCATCGCGCTCGATCTGCTGCCGGCAAACGGCGACCGGCCTCGCTCAACCGGAGACGCCGCGCGACGCGCTCAGGATATCGTCTTCACTTGTGAGTCTCGCCACGCAATCCAGTCATTGACCAGGGAGTACGAACTCCGTCAGAGCCTCAGTCCGCAAGCGGACCTGGCATCAACGATACTGCTCTATCTGGCCTATGATGGAGGCCGGCACGAAACAGCGCTGAAGATGCTCGACTTTACAACGGGCTCAATCCGCGAACGCTGGGCTGACGGAAGGGCGGACATGCTGCAGGCCTTGGATCAAGCCGCCGATTTGCCGGTGCCGGTGCCCCGGCCGCTGTCCACTCTTGCATTCGAACACGGCAAGCTGAACTGGACTGCTCCATAGAACCCGTCACATGCGACTCGTACAGGGCCAGCTTCACAACCTATTGCTCTGTTGGGAAACTCGCGCCCAATGACTCTCATGACAAAATAGGGGGCTGCCAATCCTTGGAACATTGGGCACGCAGCAGGGTTCGGTTGGCAGGAGCCGAGCCCCAGCAGGACCATGGCTTCTCAACCACGCTTGACGACAGGAGATGAAAATGGCGACCGGCAGAGGCAGCAAGAAATTCATGGGGGCGGGATCGCAAGGCAAACGCGATGGCTCGGGCGCGATGACGACGCTTCCCGACAATTTCGTTCCGGAGAACGCGATTCTGTCCAACCGTGACAAGAAACAACACTCACACCAGAGAGGGCTCGACAGCAAAGCGATCCAGACCGAGCAGCATCAGGACCACGCCGCAAACCGCTACCCTGACGAAAGCGATGGGTCGACCTGAAAACAGACCAAGAAGGACAAGCAGGGAAACGGGACAATCAGCGTTTCTGGAAGTATCCGGCGTCGGGACGACTGCTGCTTATCCATATGGGATGAGGTCATTGAGCGAGACCACCGCCCTGGCCAACTATTTGAACTGGTGCATGGCCGCGCTATCCAGGACGGCCACGGCGCCATCCGCCTGGGTCAACTTTCCAATCGCGCTTTCCAGGGTCGGTACCACAAGTCGGTTGGAGGCTTGGACATCCGCCAAACAGGCGCCGCAAGCGTGAACATGGGCAAGCGACATCACCTTAGCGCTGAAGTCGGACGGATAGTCTCGTCTGCAGGGAACAATGGATCAACCACGTCCCCACCGCCGACCGTTTTTGCAGCTTGCTCACCTAACTAAGATGATCGGGAACGTAGTTTATCGACATACCGGCATTAAGAAACAACGGCGCTATGTTCCAGCGACTGGCCGGCCAAAGCCCCGAGCCGGAGCCGTTCGGGGTCTTTTCCCTTACGCCTGCCCCCCCGTATTTATTGTCACAAAAAAGGGGAACAACGGCAGCTCGGCCGTGTTGGGCGGCCAGTCAGTACAATATTGAAGGAGCACAACATGCATTTCGTCAAAGCGCTTTTCGCTGCGATCGCCATCGGTCTCATCAGCCCGGGGGCAATGGCTCAGACCGCGACGACGTCCCCGCAGGAATTTGTCGAAGCAGCTGCGAGTTCAGACATGTTCGAGATCCAGTCGAGTGAGTTGGCGCTGCGGAAATCGAAGACATCACGAGTGAAGGAATTCGCTCGCATGCNAGCTGCGAGTTCAGACATGTTCGAGATCCAGTCGAGTGAGTTGGCGCTGCGGAAATCGAAGACATCACGAGTGAAGGAATTCGCTCGCATGATGATCAAGGACCACACGACTTCTTCCAAGCGGCTCATTGCGGCGGCAAAGAAGGACGGCGTCGCAGTGGCACCGGAGATGACAAGCAAGCATGCTGCCCAATTGGAAGCCTTGAGCAACGACAGCAGCGGGGCGTTCGATAACGCCTATATCGACGCCCAGGTGGCAGCGCACCAGGAAGCCCTGACGCTGATGACCTCCTATGCGGAAAACGGTCAGGCAAAACATCTGGCGGCCCATGCGAAAAAGACCGCGCCCGTCATCCGGCAGCATTTCAAACATGCCCAGCAACTAAGCAAGAGCGGTTCTCAGGGCTGAGTGGATCTTGCCACGAGAAAGACGTCCCTGTCTTCGAAATAGGCCGAAGCAACACCGAACTCTGAGCGGCGCCAACCTTTTTTACCCAGGACTCTTACCCTGCCATCTTTTCGTCTTCGCTCGGGTTCTGCTGAGGCCTTTTCAACCTGGAAGAGGCAGGTTGCGCAAGCGTTGGCAACGAATTCTGCGCTGCGATTTAAAATGCATGAAGCGCACAGCGGGGCCGAGGCGAGCCTGAGCCGCAGTGCGCCACCGCAGACCCAGGCAGCATTTTTGGCCCGGTCGTCATTTTCTGCACCCTGCGGGAACAACCCCATGGCGGCGAGGTTAGGCTTTAGATTTAAACTCTTAAGACCCACCGCAGGACAAAATGAAAATCAATTCTCAGCGTAAAAAGAGCTATGGGCAGAAAACCCGTAGAAGCTTGTTGTGTTTCTCGCATCTGAGGTGGAATTTTGTGTTCCAAAGGCCTCAGCACATTCTCACCCACGCAAGTCAGTACTATGATGTATTTTTTGTCGAAGATCCGATATTAACAGAAGAAACCACTTGCTACCGCAAGTGCCATACGGTCGCTGGTGGGATAACGGTCGTGGTGCCGCACATCCCAAGACATTTTAACGGGCCGCAGATCACGCGTGCGCAGCGCGAGCTGGTCGACGGACTGGTCGACGGCCTCGAAAGAGCGCCGGCACTGCTGTGGTATTATACGCCCATGGCGCTGCCCTTCAGCAGGCATCTTTCGGCTGAGCTCTGCATCTACGACAACATGGATGAGCTTTCGAGCTTCCGTGGCGCTCCGCCTCGGATGATGGCGCTTGAGCGCGAACTTTTCAGGCGGGCCCATGTTGTCTTCACGGGTGGCCAGAGCCTTTATGAAGCCAAGCAGCATCGGCATCGCAACATCCACCCATTCCCGAGCAGCATCGACAAGGCCCATTTCGGCAAGGCCCGTCATCCCAACCCGCCGTCTCTCGACCAGGACGAGATCGCCGGCCCCAAGCTTGGTTTCTTCGGCGTTATAGACGAGCGCATGGATTTGGAGCTGGTGAACCGCATGGCGGCCTTGCGGCCGGACTGGCAGTTCGTGATGATCGGGCCGGTGGTCAAGATCGACGCGGCGGACCTTCCGCGCCGGCCGAATATCCACTGGCTGGGCGGCAGGGATTACAAGCAGCTTCCCCATTATCTGTCTGGATGGGACGTGGGTATAATGCCCTTCGCCAGGAACAAATCGACGAAGTTCATCAGCCCGACCAAGACCCCGGAATTTCTCGCCGCCGGCGTGCCGGTGATTTCGACCTCGGTCCGCGATGTGGTTAGGCCCTACGGACAGCTCGGCCTGGTCGAAATCGCGGACGATGCGGCCAGGTTCATAGAACGTGCGGAACATCTGCTGGCGCGCCCGAAGGATGGCTGGCTCCGCAAGGTGGATCGACACCTGTCCGGCATGTCCTGGAGCTCTACCTGGGAAGGCATGCTGTCGCTGATCTGCGAAACCCGTGACCGACGCACGTCCGGTCACCATGCAATTCAGGCATCGGAGAGCAGCTATGTTTGATTGGCTGGTCGTCGGCGCCGGCTTCGCCGGCAGTGTGCTCGCCGAGCGGCTGGCCTCCCAGAGGGGAGACCGGGTCCTTGTGGTCGACCGGCGCCCGCATATCGGCGGCAACGCATTTGACTGCTACAATGAAGCCGGCCTGCTGATCCACAAGTATGGACCCCACATCTTCCATACCAACTCCAGGCAGGTATTCGATCATCTGTCGCAATTCACGCAATGGCGTCCGTATGAACACAGGGTCCTGGCCGAAGTTGACAAGAAGCTGGTGCCGATCCCGATCAATCTCGACACCATCAACACCCTTTACGGGCTGGATCTGACGCCGGAGCAGCTCGAAGGATGGCTCGCGGCACGCGCCGAGCCGGTCGAGGATATCCGCACGTCGGAGGACGTGGTGGTGAGCCGTGTCGGACGTGAACTCTACGAGAAATTCTTCCGGGGTTACACACGCAAGCAGTGGGGAGTAGATCCGTCCGTCCTGGACAAATCCGTCACTGCGCGCGTCCCGACCCGGACCAATCGCGACGACCGCTATTTCACTGACAAACTCCAGTACATGCCTGCCGCCGGCTATACCCGGATGTTCGAGCGCATGCTCGACCACCCGAACATTCAGGTCATGCTCAAGACCGATTATTCGCAGATGCGGGAAGAGTTCGCCTACAGGCGCCTGATCTTCACCGGGCCGGTCGATGAGTATTTCGGCTACTTTTACGGCCGGCTGCCCTATCGCTCGCTGCGCTTCGAGCACAAGACGCTGGAACAGGAATGGCATCAGCCGGTTGGCGTCGTCAACTATCCGATGGAGCACGACTATACGCGGGTGACCGAATACAAGCACCTCACCGGCCAGCAGCACCCCTGCACCAGCTTGACCTACGAATATCCGACGGCGGAAGGCGATCCCTATTACCCCGTGCCGAACGCCGAGAATGCGGATCGCTACAGGAAGTACGAGGCGCTGGCGAGGACGACCGAGGATGTCTGGTTTGTCGGCAGACTGGCGACCTACCGCTATTACAACATGGACCAGGTCGTCGGCCAGGCCTTGGCCACATTCCGGAGAATAGAAGCCTCAGTCCCCGGCGCCAACCGCGCTCCTCTTGAGACGGCGGTGTCCAAGATGAGCGGCATTCTGCAAGCAACGCAATGACGGCCCGCACCATGCAGACCGGAACCGTGCTAGCGACGCCTGAAATCTGGGGAGGAGTCGAATGCAGCATCATTCGGCTAAGGAACCGATGGCGTGACGAAACTGCCGAGACGGGGCATACCGGCAGGCTGGCCGACCTGGGCCGTATTCGAGATCTGGGCATAAGAACGCTCCGCTACCCGCTGCTCTGGGAATCGATCTCGCCCGACGACATCGAAACGGCCGACTTCTCCTGGCACGACGAGCGCATGCCGCGGCTGAAGGAGCTCGGCATCGACGTCATCGCCGGACTGCTTCACCATGGCAGCGGCCCCCGCTACACAGACTTGCTCGATCCAGCCTTTCCCGAGCTACTGGCGCGGCATGCCCGGCGTGTCGCCGAACTCTACCCCGAGGTCCGCCGCTTCACGCCGGTGAACGAGCCGCTGACAACCGCCCGTTTCAGCGCTCTTTACGGACATTGGTATCCCCACCGCCGCCGACTGCCGGATTTCGCGCGGGCGCTGATCAATCAGTGCCGCGGCGTGGCGCTTGCGATGCGGGCGATCCGCGAGGTGACGCCGCATGCGGCCCTTGTCCAGACCGAGGATCTCGGCAAGACGTTCAGCACGCCATTGCTTGGTTACCAGGCGGACTATGAGAATGAACGCCGCTGGCTTACGTTCGACCTGCTGTTCGGCCGCGTGGATCGTAGCCACCCCTGGTTCTCCCGGCTTATCGATCATGGGATTGCCGAGCAGGAGCTCCAGGCCTTCGTCGACGAGCCCTGCCCTCCCGATATTGTGGGGGTGAACCACTATCCGACCAGCGAGCGTTTCCTTGACCACCGCCGCTCCAAGCTACCCGCCGGAGCCCTGGTCGGCGGCAATGGCCGGCATCATTATGCCGATCTCGACGCAGTAAGGATGCATCTTCCGCTTGGATCATTGGGGCCTGAGCCGCGCTTGCGCGAGGTCTGTGCACGATACGACCGGCCAGTCGCCGTTACCGAGGTTCACCACGGCTGCAGTCGCGATGAACAGCTTCGCTGGCTGAACGAAGTCTGGAGCGCCGCAAACCGCCTCGCCGGCGAAGGCAAGAACATCGCCGCCGTCACGGTCTGGGCGCTGTTCGGATGCGTCGACTGGAACAGCCTGCTGATGCGCGAGGACGGGGCCTATGAAGCGGGAGCCTTCGACGTCCGCAGCCCATCGCCGCGCTTGACCGCGCTGGGACGCGCAGTGCGGCAGATGGCCTCCAGCGCGAGCCCGACGCATCCGGTTCTCGACAGTCCCGGCTGGTGGCGCCGGGACACGCGGTTCTTCCGGCCGCCTCCGGAAACAACGGCCGAACTCGGTGCCGAGGGCAACGCCCGCAAAGTGCTCATCCTGTGCAAGGACGCTGCACTGGGTGGTGCCTTCTGCCGCATCGCTGCACACCGGGGCCTGGAGTTCATTGCTCTTGACGCGAATGACCTCAACATTACGGAGCCGCATTCCGTGCGTCGCGTGCTGCTCAAGCACCGGCCATGGGCATTCATCCGCCTGGCGAGCGCGCAACCCGCCGGCGGCCGCCTCGACGGGCAGCACGCGACTGGCGAAGGTCCAGCGGATGGAGCGGTGCTGGCGACCGTCTGTGCCGCGGCCGGCGTGGCGTTGATGACGGTGACGTCGGATGCGCTAGTCGGCAAAACCCTGTCGGGCGGTTTGGTGGAGAGCTGCCCCGTCACCCCGGTATCGGGGATCCGGAACCTCAACGCCACAGTCGAAGAGATGGTGATGAAGCATCATCCCCGTGCGCTGGTAATCCGCACCAGCGCCGTGTTCGGACCGTGGAACACCGGCGACGCCCTTTCCCAGATCCTGGATGAAATCGCTGTGGACCGCGCGCTCCGCTTGCCGGCGGACGCAGTCTGCTCCCCCACCTACGTTCCGGACCTGGCCCACGCCGCCCTCGACCTGTTGATCGATGGCGAGACGGGACTATGGCACCTCGCCAATGACGGCGCGGTCAGCTGGTACGAATGGGCGAGAGAGGTTGCCGATTCGCTCGGCCTCGATCCGCGACTGGTGTTGCGGGATCATGGCGGCGCCGGGGACCTCGCGCCCGCCGCGCTGGCCAGTGAACGGGGTCAACTCATGCCTTCCCTGGCAAGCGCCCTGGGCCGCTTCCTGCGTGAGTGTGATGTGCGCTGGAACAAGACCTCCGCTGCCTTGGGCAGCTGAGAAGCGACAAAGAAATCCAAGAGGCCGAGATGAGAGAACCGACCGCGTTTAACAGCTTTTTCCTTGGTGGCTTCGAGTGCTCGAGCCATCGTCGCGCAGATGGCGTCCGCCTCGACCTGCTTCGCGCCACCTGCCACGACGAGGCATCGGAAACGGACTACCTAGAACTTCAGCGTCGTGGTATCCGCACCGTCCGTGACGGTCTGCGCTGGCACCTTATCGAGAGAGAGCCCGGCAATTACGACTGGTCGAGCTTTCTTCCGATGCTGCGCGCCGCCGACGCCACCGGCACTCAGGTTGTCTGGGATCTCTGCCATTACGGATGGCCCGACCATATCGACATCTTTTCACCGGAGTTCGTGGAGCGTTTCGCCCGGTTCGCGGAAGCCGCCGCCAGGGTCATTCACGATGAGATCGGTTCGGTACCCTACTTCTGCCCGGTGAACGAAATTTCGTACTGGTCATGGGCGGGTGGCGACACCGGCCGGATCAACCCGTGCGCGAGCGGCCTTGGAGGCGAATTGAAGCGCATCCTGGTACGAGCCGCCATTGCCGCCATGGACGCGATCCGGCGCGTTGATTCCCGGGCCCGCTTCATCACCGCGGAACCGCTGATCAATGTTGTCGGCTATGCCCATGATGTCGAGCATCAGCTCGAGGCGGAGCGTTACAGGCTCTATCAGTTCGAAGCGCTCGACATGCTTGCCGGGATTCAGGAACCGGAGTTGGGCGGCCGGCCCGAATACCTCGATATCGTCGGCGTGAATTTCTATCCCGACAATCAATGGGTCCTGCACGGCCCGACAATCCCGTTCGGACATCACGCATACAAGCCGCTGGCCGACATGCTTGTGGAAGTTGCACAACGCTACAATCGGCCCGTCTTGATTTCCGAAACCGGCGCCGAGCGCACGGCAAGGCCCTCCTGGTTTCACTATGTCGTCGCCGAAGTTGTCGAGGTCATGCAGCGGGGCGTCCAGTTAGAGGGAATTTGCCTTTACCCCATCATCGACTACCCCGGATGGGAGAATGGTCGGATGTGCGATGTCGGCCTGCTCGGTCCAATTGGAGAGCATGGCAGGCGCCCGGTGTGCCAGCGCATGGCGGACGAATTGGCCGAGCAGAGCCGGAAACTGCTGACGCTTCAGCGTGAACTCACGTCACGGACATATGCCGGAGGGACTTATGCGGTATCTGAAGCCTCAAGCAGGTAATCCGCTGCCTCCGTTTCTGGAGGGGTCGGCCGCGTTCATAAGGCATTATGTCCACAGGCAGCTGCCGCGGTTCGTCGTGCTGGCCGTGCTGGTGATCTCGGCAGCGTCCTGTGCCGTCGCCATCCAGTACATGATGAAGGTGCTGGTCGACGCGATGGCCGGACCACGCGAAGGCTCTGCCGCACAGACCGCGCTCGCCATCTTCATCAGCCTCATCGCGGTTGAGAGCATCCTCTGGCGCCTCTGCGGCTGGCTCGGTTGCAAGGCGACGCTGGCGATCGGCGTCCAGATGCGGCTCGACCTGTTTGACTTCCTCAACGGCCAGCCGATGAAGTACTTTGCCGAGAATCTCGCCGGCTCCCTTGGCCAGCGGGTCACCGCGACCGCAGGCAATTTCGGAGCGCTGACCAACATCGTCATCTGGCGGGTTGCGCCGCCGGCCGTTGACTTCATCGGTACCGTCATCGTGTTCACGATCGTCGACTGGCGCATGGCCGTGGCCCTGGCTTCCGCTGTCGTCGTCATCATGGGCGGGCTGCTTGCGTTCGGGGAACGGGGAAGGCACCTGCACCGCACTTATGCATCCTATGCCAACGAGGTCGGCGGCAGCCTGATCGATGTCATCACCAACATGTGGTCGGTGAAGGCATTCTCGGCCCGGTCACGCGAGCACGCTAGGCTGGCCGCGAGCTTCCGAACCGAAGCCGATGCACAGCGCGACAGCTGGATGTATACGGAAAAGGCGCGCCTCATCCACGACATCGCGCTTTGGGTGATGGCCGGCGGCATGCTCGCCTGGGCCGTCCGGCAATGGAGCCGGGGCGAAATCACGCCCGGAGACGTCGTCCTGGTCAGCGCTTTGACGTTCCGCATCCTTCACGGGTCTCGCGACATGGCGCTATCGCTCGTGGACATGGTTCAGCATTTCGGCTTCATCGAAGACACGCTGCGCATCATCGGCCAGCCGCAGACCGTGGTAGACCTGCCTCATGCGCGGGCCATCCGTCCGGGTGGCGGGGCCATCGAGTTCCGCAAGGTGTCATTCACTTACGGCACTCAAGTCGATGCGATCCACAACCTCAACCTGTCCATACCCCCGGGCCAGAAGGTCGGAATCGTTGGTCCCTCCGGCGCGGGCAAGTCGACCTTCGTCCACCTCCTGCAGCGGCTCTACGACGTTCAGGGCGGCGAGATCCTGATCGATGGTCAGCCGATTGCCTCGGTCACCCAGGATAGCCTTCGCGAAGCGCTGGCCGTCGTGCCGCAGGAAATTCTTCTGTTTCACCGCACTGTCATGGATAACATTCGGTTCGCACGTCCTGAGGCCACCGATGAAGAGGTTTACGCCGCTGCGCGGGCTGCTCACTGCGAAGCGTTCATCGCGAGATTACCTCAGGGGTACGACACGCTTGTTGGCGAGCGGGGAGTGAAGCTTTCGGGCGGGCAGCGTCAGAGGATTGGTATTGCCCGCGCTTTCCTCAAGGCTGCTCCTGTGATTGTTTTGGACGAGGCAACATCTGCACTGGATACCGAATCGGAATTGGTGATCCAGTCGTCACTGGTCAAGATGTTTCGGGACCGAACTGTAATCGCGGTCGCCCATCGCCTTTCTACACTTTCCAGCTTCGATCGCATCCTGGTGATGAACGGTGGTAGCGTGGTCGAAGATGGCAACGCCGCGGAGCTCAGGGCCCATGGCCGCTTGTTCGCCCGCATGTGGAGGCTGCAGGCCGAAGGCCTCTCCCTGGATGCGGCCGAATAAGCTACTTTTCAGGTGCGTTGACAGATGCCAACCAAACATCTCGGACGTGACAGTCGCCGACGCGATGCCACGGCGTGGGCCGACCCCGCCCCGGCATTCGACAAGCTCCCCCAGCTTTCGCAAGTTGGAGCTTTCTTCTACTCGCAGCAGCCCTACCAGGCTCGACGGGCCTCCGCTTACGGCGGTTTCGGAACTTTTGCTCCACCGGGCGGTTGGGGCCGGCGAAGCGAGGTTGAAAGGAGAAGATGATGACGGACAACAAAACCGAGCGTGATTTTCGCGGCAGACACCGGGTCTCGTCCAACGAACGCAACGAAGTCGAGCATTTTGCCCAGCAGAACGGCATCACGCCTGAGCAGGTGATGGAGCTCATCAAAGCCGCCGGGAATGACCGCGCCTCGTTGACAGCGGCTGCGAAGGAATTGAAATCAGTTTCCCGGGGCGGCCCGCTTACGGCATGAATCCGTCGCTACCGAATTGGACCATGAACCTTCGTGAGAGTTGAGTGTAGCATCATACTGACGCACACGCGGAGCAGGTCGAGCGTGAAAGTGACAATTCTACCCCTGCAAAAACGAACAGAATGTCGGACCTCGTCGAAGCTGACCGGCTGAGATCATGCACGACGGTCCAGCCACTGATCGGTTATGATGCGAGGGTCCGAGTCGCCTGGAAGAAATCGATCTGGTCTTTGACGTCTGCCTTCTAGCCTCTCAACCAGCTCTTGCATTGAATACGTACTGTGTCTCTTGGACCGCGCGGAGGCACAACGAAGCCGCCTCTTCGCATCCATCCCCACGCATCCCGGCGGCGGTCGCGCCATCGCCGACATCGGCCGCAGTTCGAAATCCCCATAGCCGTCGACTGTGCCCTGCGGGTTCCTTCCTCGGGGGACTTTCGTACGCCTGCCGGCGCCCGAAACTCTTCACGAAACCGGAATAGCAGCTTTTGGACGTTGTGCCCGGAATAGCTGCCGTTCAGCCAATCAGCAGTGATTGACCGCTTTCGCCCTTTAGCGACCCTTCCGCGCCAGATCAGTCGATGCTTGAAGCTGCCATTCGCAGAGTGAAAGCGGCGTCGAGCATGGTCAGAAAGGCGCGCACGGCGGGGTTGGCGCGTCGGCTTGCCGGCCAGAGCACGGTGACATTGTTTCGCTCGACCGCGAACGTGGACAGCACTGGGACCAGCTCGCCGCGCTTCACATAGGGAGCCGCCATGAAGGAGGCGCCTATGCCTATCCCACCGCCGGCTGCCAGCATGATGAGCACGGCATCGCTGGCATCGGCGACCACACCGGAATTGGGCACGATCTCGATTTCACGGTCGCCAATCCGGAAGGGCCAGCGAAAGGCCTGGCCTGTGCTCTGATATCGAAGGTTGACGGTGTCGTGCCCTTCCAGGTGATCGGGATGGGTCGGTGTGCCGCGTTCCTCGAGATAGGCTGGCGAGGCGAAGCAGCAAAGCCGATGGGGTGCGAGCTTGCGTGATAGTAGCCGGGTGTCAGCCAGATCACCGATGCGTATGGCGACATCGATCCCTTCCTCGATCATGTCCACCATCTGGTCACCCAGCCTGAGATCGACGATTAGGTTCGGATGGAGCCGACGGAAAGCCGGTAAAGCCGGAGCGATCAGATGCAGTCCGATCGGCAGCGACGCGGCCACGCGCAACGTGCCCGATGGTTCGGATCGCGCGGTCATTGCCGCCTGCTCTATTTCCTCCGCCTCACGTAGCAGACGCAGCGCGCGCTCATGCAGGTCGCGCCCTTCGGGCGTGAAGGTGAGCGAGCGCGTTGTACGGGTAAACAGCGACACTCCTAAATGCCGCTCGAGCCGCTGGACGCTCTTGCTGACCGCCGACGGGGAAATCGACAGCGCGCGCGCCGCTGCCGTGTAGCTGCCCAGCGATCCCGCACGCGCGAAGGCGATGATGCCAGTGAGCCGATCCAAAGTGATATGTTCCCCCATTGCATTACTTAACCGCCATCGGCACCGATTATCAACCCGCGGACATGCCGCTAGATTCGCTCCAATGACATGGATGAGCGGAGATTTCACCAATGAGCGATAAGATGAAGGCAGTCCGTCTGCACGCATTCGGTGGTCCCGAGATGCTGGTGTACGAAGACGCGCCTAGGCCGGGTGTGAAGCCCGGCGAGGTGCTTGTCCGAGTCCAGGCGGCCGGGCTTAATCCGCCCGACTGGTATCTGCGGGATGGCTATCGCGCACTGCCGCCAGAATGGCGACCCAACGCGTCCTTCCCACTGATTCTCGGCACGGACGTGTCGGGCGTCATTGAAGCGGTTGGCGCTGACGTCGCTGAGTTCAGCATCGGTGACGAGGTCTACGCAATGGTTCGCTTCCCCGATAACTTGATGACGGGTAGCAATGCCTACGCGCATTATGTCAGCGTGCCGGCATCGCATGTTGCGTTGAAACCAGCCGGCATCGACCATATTCATGCGGCTGGTGCGCCGATGTCGCTTCTGACGGCATGGCAGTTCTTGATCGAACTTGGCCACGACGAGCCGAATCCGTTCCAGCCCTTACCGCATGAGCCGGTGCCCCTCGACGGCAAGACGGTGCTCATCAATGGTGCCGGAGGCGGTGTCGGGCATCTGGCCGTCCAGTTGGCGAAATGGCGGGGCGCTCGCGTCATCGCCGTGGCATCGGCGAAGAACGAGGCGCTGATGCGCGGTCTCGGCGTGGATCAGTTCATCGACTACAAGACGACCGGGGCGGAAGATGTCGTCCGAGACGTCGACCTTGTCCTCGACGCGGTGGGCGGCGCGGACATGGAGCGCTTCTTCCAGGTTCTGAAGCCGGGCGGCGCGCTGTTCCTGGTCAACCCGCTGGGCTTCGCTGGTCACGAAGAGACAGAGAGGCTGGGGATCACGGTCTCATCCACACAGGTTCGATCCAATGGCGCGCAGTTGGCAAAAGCCGCCCGCCTGCTCGACGACGGCCTTGTGCGTGTCGTCATCGACAGCACATTCCCGCTGGCCGAGACATCGCGCGCACATGAGCGCGCCGCCGACGGCAGTATTCAAGGCAAGATCGTGCTGGCCGTCTGAATTGTTGCTTTCAGTCCGACCGACCATCGGGAGTGCAGACGATCGGGCGGGATTACGCCGTTTAGCCGACGAAGACCACCGACCGACGTCCGGCTAAATCGTGCTCGACTACAAGTGCCGCGATGGCTGCCGCGATCTTCGCGCCGCCTTGCACTGACGGTTCGATAGGATTGGCGAAGTCCGCGTCCTCATTGGATACCAAGCGCAGGTCGACGAGCGGCAAACCGCGCGAGAACGCCGCCCGGGTGATGACGTCGTTGAGGACCGTCAGGGCAGTCGCGGCAAGTCTACGACGCTGTGGGTCGGGAAAGCGCGCCTCGTAGATCGTGCAGATAGCGGTGGGTAGGTTTTGGCCCAGCGCCCTCTCGAGCATCGTACAGTAGTCGTGCTCGAATTCCTCCCGGACATCGCTGATCCTGTCCAGAACCTCGGCCACCGAACAGGCCCCCTGCTCCAGAATCCCTGCATGACGAAGAGCATCATTGCCACCGACGCTGACGACAAGATGGCTAGCATCCTGGGGGAGCCGTTCAAGCTGCCGCTCGACGCCGCTTGTGACGGCGCCGTCGACGGCGTTTAGCGTTGCACGCCACCCCTCCGGCAAGCGCTCCCGCAGCTGCCGCACTACGTCGGGCCCGCGCGCGACATAGGCAGCGTTGTCAAAGATCGAATCCCCGAGAAGGACGACGTGTGGCATCGGATGCTCCGTTGAGGCCTCTGCCAATGCTGCATCAGCAGAGGAGGTAAGGTGGTGGGTTGTGACCGCGGCAGCGAGCACGGTCAGGAGATCACGGCGAGTCAGGCCACCTGCAGAACGGAACGGCATCTCAGCCGTCCAGGAACGCCAGAAGCGCGGCATTCACCGCGCTGGCCTCTTCGCGCTGTACCCAATGCGTCGCCTTCTCGAACGTCTGCAGGCCCCGATCGTTGCAAAAGGCCAGACTGCGCTCGGCCAGGCCATATTCCAGAGCTTGGTCCTGCATCCCCCACAGTACAAGGGTCGGTGTCGTGATCCGCTGCTTCAGGCTTGGGCGGAAGCGCAGCGCCCGATACCAGTTGAGCATGCCGGTCAGCGCCCCCGGCCGTTCCCAGGCCTGCCGATACTCTGCGATTTCCTCCGCCGTGAAGGCTCTGTTCGGCTGGATTTGATGAGCGCCCGTGCCAGCAGAGCCGAGCGCCCCGCTCCCAGAACAGCCTCCGGCAGCAAGGGGAACTGGAAGAAGGCCGCATAGCTGCTCCGCAGGAACTGGGTCGGAGATCGCAAGGAATGGGCAAGCAGCACCTCGGGATGGGGCGCGTTCAGGATGACGAGCCTTTCCAGGCGGTGCGGCAGCTTTGCGCCTGCGGCCCAGGCGACGATACCGCCCCAGTCATGACCGACGAGGTGAAACCTTCCGATGCCGAGCGCGTCGGCGGTGGCAACGACATCGCCGACGAGCTTGGGGAGCGTGTATTCACGGATGGCTTTCGGCTTGTCACTGGTGGTGTAGCCCCTCTGGTCGGGAACGATGACCCGGAATCCGGCGGAAGCGAGCGCATCGATCTGCCGTCTCCAGAGGCGCCGAGTTCTGATAAGCAAGTTTCAATTTCGCGCTTTTTCCCGCAAATTCGAGAGCGTGAGGAATTGAAACCATTCGTTGATTAATCAGGCGTTTTCGCCGGCCTGTCACGCCGGAGGTCGCGGGTTCGAGCCCCGTCACTCGCGCCATTTCTCCTCAGGAGAAATGTGACATAATCGTCTAGAATCATGGTCTTGCATGAGGCAATTCAGATCCGGTCGGATCTGAATTCGGTCTCTCCCGCAACGACGTCACCCCTTGGCCAGCAGCGCCTCGACCTCCTGCAGCGTCGGCATGGATGGCGCCGTACCCGGCCTTGTCACCGAAATGCCGGCGACGGCGCAGGCGAAGCGGACGGCTTGCAGCGGCTCCACGCCTTTGGCGAGTGCGGCGGCCAGGCCGCCATTGAAGGCATCGCCCGCGCCGGTGGTTTCGACCACCGGACCGGCACTGACCACGGGAACATGGTCGGACCGAGCGGCCGTGTGCAGCAGCGCGCCTTTTTCGCCGAGCGTGATGATGACCGAGCCGACGCCCTTTTTGAGCAGGCTGTCGGCGGCGCGGCGAGCCTCGTCGATCGAAGAAACCTTGATGCCGGTCAGCTCTTCGGCCTCGGTCTCGTTGGGGGTGACATAGTCGCAAAGCGTATAGATGCGGTCCGGCAGCTTGGCCGCCGGCGCCGGATTGAGGATGGTGGTCACCCCTGCACCGCGCGCGATTTCGAGTGCGCGCAGTGCCGCGTCGATCGGCTGCTCGAGCTGGGTGACGAAGACGCCGGCGCCGCCGATCAGGCCGGCGTTGGCCTCGATGTCTTCAGGCGAGATCAGCATCGCCGCACCCGGGCTGACGATGATGGCGTTGTTGCCGGTTGTCTCCTCGATGAAGATATAGGCCGCGCCGGTATAGCTTTGCGGCGTCTCGATGACGGCGGATTTGACGCTCGCCTCTGCCCAGGTCGCCTTGGCCATGTCGGCGAAAGCATCGACGCCAAGCCGGGTCAGGAAGGTGACGTCCGCGCCGAGCTTGCCTGCCGCCACCGCCTGGTTCGAGCCCTTGCCGCCCGGTCCCAGCTTGAAGGAATTACCAAGAATGGTTTCACCCATGCGCGGCTGTCGATCGGCGCGGTAGGCGGTGTCGGCGACGAAAACGCCCAGAATGACGACAGGTTTGCCCGACGCCATGGCCCTACTCGGCGTCCGGCGGCACGACGCCCTTGCGAAAGGCGAAGCAGCCATAGAAGCGGCGCTCGCCGGTCTGGATGACGCAATAGGCTTTCTTGGCGCGCTCGTAGAAGGCATAGCGCTCGACCGAGATCATCGGCCAGGCCTTGCCTTCCGCCTTGTCGATCTCCTTCTGCACCTCTTTTTGCACCGGCGGGATCTCGTCCGGCTTGCCGACGATCTCCATGCGCGCGGCCGCATCGTCGACGAAAGTGTCCAGCGGATAGAGCGACAGCACCGCCTTGACCACATCGGCCGCCGAGGCGTCGATGTGCAGCAGCTTGCCGAGCACGGTCTGCTTTGCCACCGAATCGGCGGGGAAATTGGTGTCGGCGATGACCAGATCGTCGCCGTGTCCCATTGCCCTGAGCGCCTGGAGCACATCGGCATTGAGCAATGGGTTGATCCCTTTGAGCATGGCAGTCCTCGTCAAACAGGTTTGGTCAAAGTCGATTGGAAATCAGAGCCGGTTGCCGGTCTCGGCGTCGAAGAGATGGACCTGGTCGAGGCGCGGCTTGAGATTGAGCGTGTCGCCGGGCTTGAAGTCGTGGCGCTCGCGAAACAGCGCCACCATCTCGCCCTCGCCGAAACGCACGAAGACCAGCGTTTCGGAACCGGTCGGCTCGACCACCGAGATCTTTGCTGGCACGCCGTCGGCATGGATTTCGAGATGCTCGGGCCGCACGCCATAGACCACGGCCTGGCCCTCCTTGGCGGCGCTGCCGGCCGCGATCGGGAACAGCGTGCCCGCTATCTCGACCTTGTCGCCCTTGCGCACCACGCCCTTGAGCAGGTTCATCGACGGCGAGCCGATGAAGCCGGCGACAAACAGATTGGCCGGCCGGTCGAACAATTCCAATGGCGCGCCGACCTGCTCGATACGGCCATCGCACATGACGACGATCTTGTCGGCCATGGTCATGGCCTCGATCTGGTCGTGGGTGACGTAGATGGTGGTGGTCTTCAGCCGCTGGTGCAGTTCCTTGATCTCGGTGCGCATCTGCACGCGCAGCTTGGCGTCGAGATTGGAGAGCGGCTCGTCGAACAGGAAGACCTGCGGATTGCGCACGATGGCGCGGCCCATGGCGACGCGCTGGCGCTGGCCGCCGGATAGCTGGCGCGGATAACGTTTCAGGTACGGATTGAGGTCGAGAATGTCGGCGGCGCGCTTGACCCGCTCGGCGACCACGGCTGGATCGGTCTTGCGCAGCTTCAGCGCAAACGCCATGTTCTGCTCCACCGTCTTGTGCGGATAGAGCGCGTAGTTCTGGAACACCATGGCGATGTCGCGCTTGGCCGGCGGCAGATTGTTGACGATGCGCTCGCCAATGGCGATCGTGCCGCCGGAGACGGTCTCCAGCCCGGCCACCATCCTGAGCAGCGTGGACTTGCCGCAGCCCGACGGGCCGACCAACACCACGAACTGGCCATCGGCGATATCGACGCTGACCTCGTGCAGGACCTTGACGGTTCCGAACGCCTTGGCCACATTGCTGATCGCGACTTGAGCCATCGTCCCCCCTTTTCTCGCGGTGAAGCTAGCCATTGCCAACGGCAAGGGCAAGTCGGTATGTTATCGATAAAAAGCCATTCGTGTTGACAAGGTAATCGATTACGCAAATATTAGCTGTTGCCAATCCGGCAGTCGGATTTTTATCCGAAAATCGGAGCTCCAGGCGACGCAGGGTGGGGTCCCACGTCCCCGTATGATAAAGGAGAACCGCCGACGTTTCGGCGTCGGAGGGATTGGCATTTTAATTCACGACTGTTGTTCTGGGAGGAATAGATGAGAGTCGGTCTGTACGAAAAACTCGTCCGCGCGGGTGCCACCCGGCGTGACATACTCAAGGGCGCGGCCTCGATGGCCGCGATCGCCGCCGCATCGGGCGCTGGGCTCGGCGCTTTCACCCGCCCGGCTGAAGCCGCCAGCGAGCTACGCTCCAAAATTCTTCAGATCCCCGGCGTCGGCAAGGGTCAGCCGACGGATGCCGATTTCCAGAAGGTCGGCGAACTCTGCCTGGAAGCCACCAAGGCCAACGTCAAGGAAGGCGAATTCGCCGGCGTCGAGCTCACCTTCATGGGCCTCAACAACCAGAACCTGCACAATGTGCTGTTCCGCGGCTTCCTGAAGCCGTGGGAGGCCTATACCGGCGCCAAGATCAGCTGGATCGACCTGGCGCAGGCCGACTACAATGCCCGCCTGCAGCAGTCGATCGCAACCGGCACCGTCGACTTCGACATCATCGAGATGGGCGCGCCCTTCGAAGGCGATGTCTGCGGCAAGGGCCTGACGTCCGAGATGCCCGACTGGGTCAAAGAGCAGATCGACATGAAGGATGTCGTGGCCTATCTGCAGCCGCCGGTCGGCACCTGGGACGGCAAGCAGTACCGGATCACCGTCGATGGCGATGCGCACAACTTCAATTACCGCACCGACGTTTTTGCCGATGCCGACCTCGCCAAGGCGTGGAAGGACGGCGGCGCGACCACCGAATGGGGTGTGCCGAAGACCTGGCAGGAAGTCCAGGCCGTCACAAAATTCCTCAAGGGCAAGAAGTTCAAGGACCAGGACGTCTTCGGCTATCTCGATGCGCCCAAGGCCTGGGGCGGTTTCGGCTTCTACTTCCTCGGCAGCCGCGCCACCGCCTATGCCAAGCATCCCGACGACAAGGCCTGGCTGTTCGATGCCGACACGATGAAGCCGCGCATCAACAATCCGGCCTGGGTGCGCGCCATCCAGGACGTCATCGACGCGCTGCCGTCGGAGCCCGCCGACCAGATCAACGCCGACCCGAACACGACAGCCTTCCAGCAGTTCCTGGCCGGCACCGGTTCGATGGTCACCTGGTGGGGCGACGTCGGCTCCAACGTCAAGACCAACGATAGCTCGGTCATCGGCGACGTCACCGGCTTCTCGATCCTGCCGGGGTCCGACGACGTCTACAATGCCAAGACCGGCGCTTGGGACAAACTCGCCAGCGGCCCGAACTATGCGCCGAACTGCGCCTATCTCGGCTGGGGCGTCTACGTCATGGCCCGCGTCGATACGGACGAAAAGAAGAAAAAAGCGGCATGGTCGGCCGCCGCTCATCTCGGCGGCAAGGACCTGTCGATCTGGACGGCGATGTATCCGTCCGGCTTCCAGCCCTACCGCAACTCGCATTTCGACATTCCCGAATGGGTGGCGGCAGGCTACGACGAGGCGTTCATCACCTCGTATCTGAAGTCGGAAGCCGACAGCTACAACCATCCGAACGCGGCGATCGAGCCGCGCATCCCCGGCATCTTCCAGTATTATTCGGCTGCCGAGGACATTCTGGCCAACACATTCGCCGGCAAGATGAAGGCGCAGGAAGGCGCCGACGCCATTGCCGCGGCCTGGGAGAAGCTGACCGACCAGATCGGCCGCGAAAACCAGATCAAGCTCTACAAGGCCTCGCTCGGCGTGTAGGCTGATCCTATCGTGACAACAGGTCCGGCGGTGCAAGCCGCCGGACCTGACCGGCTCGGGCCGGTCGCAGGCTTGATTTTTTAAACGGACGGGGACGCGTGGCAGACCAGACCACCAATGCATGGCCGGCCAACGCCGGCCCAGCCGATCTGATCTCGCCGGCCCGCAAGCGGGCGGGTTTTGCCCTGATGGCGGCCGCCACGCTTGGCCTGCTGGCGGTGATCGCGTTTGAGATCCTCTACAAGAACGAGATCACCACGCTCGGCTTCGAGACCTGGCGTCCGATCGTCTACGCCTATGTTCTGTGGGGCGTGGCGCTCGGCATCGGCCAGGTGCTGACGCGCGGCGAGGACGGCCAGCGCGCGCTGTTCCTGCTGCCGGCGCTGCTGTTCACCATCGCCATGGTGATCTTCCCGACGCTGTTCGGCTTCTATATCGCGCTGACCGACTGGAACCTGTCGTCCTTTTCCGGCCGCAAGTTCAACGGGCTCGACAATTTCTGGCAGATGCTGGCCGATCCCTACTACCGCAACGCGCTGTTCAACATGGTGCTTTATGTGCTCGCCGTGCTGGTTGAGTATGTGATTGCCTTCGGCCTGGCGCTGCTGCTCAACGCGCAGATCCGGGCGCGCAAATTCTTCCGAGTCGTCTTCCTGATGCCGCTGATGCTGTCGCCGGTCGCGGTATCCTGGATGATCGGCAAATCGCTGATGGAGTACCGTTTCGGGCCGGCGGCGACGCTGGCGCGCCATCTCGGCTGGGAGAACCCCGCCTTCTTCTCCAACCCGATCACCGCCCGCATCTCGATCATGGTGCTCGACGCCTGGACCTTCATCCCGTTCATGATGATCATGCTGCTTGCCGGCCTGCAGGCGATGTCGCGCGACGTGCTGGAAGCGGCGCGCGTCGATGGCGCCACGCCCTGGCAGACTTTCTGGCAGGTCACCTTCCCGCTGATGCTGCCGGTGTCGGTCACGGCGGTGATCCTGCGCATCATCTTCAAGCTGAAGCTCGCCGACATCATCATTACCGTCACCTCCGGCGGCCCCGGCGGCGCCACGGATTCTGTGTCGAGCTTCATCTACCGCGAATACCGCGACCGCTCGAATGTCGGCTACGGCACCATGCTGGCGATGGCCTATCTCGTCATCATCGTCGTGTTCGTGACCTGGCTGTTGAAATTCGCCAATCGCTTCGTGCGCAACGTGAACTGACGAGGCACAATGAGCGTTCAGACCACCGACTATGCTGCCTCGGAAATCCGCTCACCGCTGGGTTTTCTGGCCAATCGCATCTTCATCTATGGCGCGCTGGCGTTCTGGGCCTTCATCTGCCTGTTTCCGATCTACTGGACGATCACCACCTCGTTCAAGACCGCGGTCGACGTCACGCAGGGCCACCTCATCCCGTTCGTCGATTTCCAGCCGGACTGGAAGGGCTGGCGCTCGCTCGGCCTGTCGCCGGATTCGATCTTCCAGACCTCGACGGTGCGCGAGGAGTTTTTCAAGCGCTTCATGAATTCGGTCATCACCTCGGTCGGCGCATCGAGCCTCGCCATCGTCATCGGCAGCCTCGCCGCCTATGGGCTGACCCGGTACCGCTATCAGTTCGCCTGGTTCAAGAACGAGGACATCTCCTTCTTCTTCCTGTCGCAGCTGATCCTGCCGCCGGTGGTGCTCGCCCTGCCCTTCCTGGTGCTCTACCGCGAGGTCGGCCTGCTCGACACACGCATCGGCCTGATCCTGCTCTACACGCTCATGGTGCTGCCGATCGTCATCTGGATCATGCGCGACCAGTTCAATTCGATCCCTGTCGAACTGGAGGAGGCAGCGCTGGTCGACGGCCTGTCGATCTGGGGCGCCTTTTTCCGCATCGTCATGCCGATTGCGCTGCCGGGCATGGTCGCCGCCTTCATCCTGGCGATGGTGCTGTGCTGGAACGAGTACTTTTTTGCGGCACTCCTGACGTCGACCGACGCCAAGACCATTCCGGTGATGGTGGCGAGCCAGACCGGCTCGCAAGGCATCAACTGGTGGTCGATGGCGGCGCTTGCCACCGCCGCGATCGCACCGCTGGCGGTCATCGGGATTGCGCTTGAACGCTATCTGATCATGGGCATGACGGCGGGGGCGGTGAAGTAGGCGAGAGGCGGCGTGCCCCTCTACTGTTGACCTCGGCGGGACAGCACCCCCCTCTGGCCTGCCGGCCATCTCCCCCGCAAGGAGGGAGATCGGCAGCTTTGGCTGCATCGCTTTTCTTGCGACGTAGGTGATTGGCGAAAGCGGAAATGACATCTGATCTCCCCCCTTGCGGGGGAGATGTCCGGCAGGACAGAGGGGGGTGTGAAGGATCGCTACAGAGCGACTTTGTCTGCTAGCGCCCCAATATCGCCCTCAGGTGATCCATGATCATCGCCACACCCTTTCGCCCCAGCTCCGCCGAGGCCTCCGGCGCACTGGCCGTATACCACGCGGTATTCTCGCCAAAACGCCCGGCATCGACCGCTTCCGGACACAGTGCCAGCATCAATGATGTCTCGCCAACACCGGCGTGATCGAACGGATACTTCCCGTTCATGGCAGCCGACATTAGCGGGTGCACCTGCACCCAGTTGAAGAAATTCTCGCCGGCGGCGTGCCCGGCATAATAATCGGCCATTTCGTCTGAGCCCCACCAGCCCTCGCCGCGCTGCTTCTCGAGGAAGCGGAAGATCGCCTGGCGGCCGGCGGCCTTGAAGGCGAGATCGGTCGGCATGCCGGCGGCAAAGTTCTCGGTCTGGTGGTGGATGATGGCGTTGATGTTGCGAAAGCCGATGCGCAGCAGGCTGTAGAACAATTCTTCGGCGAACGGCGCCAGCTGGTTGCCGCCGACCTGCACCGAGCCGTTGCCTTCAGGTGCTGCCACCACATAGCTCGCCGCACCGTAGTAGAAAGCCGGCAGGATGACGATGTCGGCCTCCTTCTCGTAGAGCTCCAGCGTCTTGACGACGGCCAGCGTGTCCATGCCGACAGCCATGTGCTCGCCGTGATATTCGAGCACGCCGAGCGGGAGAGCGACCGGCCAGTTCTCGGCGATCGCCTTGCGGATCTGGTGCGGCAACATCAGTTCGTAGCGCATGATCTATTCCATGTTGGTGTGGCGGGTGCGCATGGCCTCGGACGACTGGCCGGTCAGCGCCTTGAGCTTCAGCACCATCACCTCGAACAGCAGGAACAGCGCCCCTTCGAAGACCGAGCCCATCGGCAGCAGCGATGTCTTTTGTGGCCCCTGGTCACGCGCCATGGTCTGCGCCGGGATCAGCAAGGTGAAGTCGGCAAGCGCGACCGCACTACTGCCTGCCTCGGCGGTGAGCAAAAGCACGGTGGCGCCGGCCTGGCGGGCGACTTGCATCAAGGTAAGCACCGTCGTCGTCTCGCCCGGGCCGGAACTGACCAGGAAGACATCGGCTGGGCCAAGCGGTGGCGTGTTCATGTCGCCGACCACCGACACCTCAAGGCCAAGGTGATAGAGGCGCATGGCGAAACCCTTGAGCTGCAAGGCCTCGCGGCCGCAGCCATAGACGACGATCTTTTGCGCGCGGGCCAGGGTTTCGCAGGCGGTGTAGATGCCGGCTTCGTCGACGCGCGCCAGTACGGCGCCCAGCTCTTGCAGGGCGGTCGAAAACATATCCGAGCCGGCATTCGTCATGAGAGTCCCATCTGTCCGGCTGGGTTTGTGGCCGGTGATTTCGGGTTGCGCTCTTTCGGAAAAAGGCTTGTTTTTGTTCATGCTATCACCGCGAAAATGCCTGTCCAACGGCCATGGCGGCTTTTGCTGAGCCAGCGGCGTGATAGTGTCATGTCAGACAATCAATCCAGGAAATCAGCACGACATGAAGACACGGCATTTCGACCGCATCGGCAATGGCGGCCTCGACTTTACCGAGCTTGGCTTCGGCAGCGCGCCGCTCGGCAACCTTTACCGCGCCGTCCCCGACGAGGATGCCAACGCGACGCTGGAGGCGGCGTGGGCGACCGGCTGCCGTTACTACGACACCGCGCCGCTCTATGGCCTGGGCCTTGCCGAAACACGGCTCAATGCCTTCCTGCGCGGCAGGAAGCGCGACGACTATGTGCTGTCGAGCAAGGTCGGTCGCCTGTTGCGCGCCTGCCCGCCGGAGGAACGAACCGGCATCGGCAAGTTCTTCGACACACCGACGCGCAAGGAGGTCTACGACTACAGCTATGACGGCGTCATGCGCTCGTTCGAGGCGTCGCTGGAACGGCTTGGCGTCGACCGCATCGACATCCTTTTCGTCCATGACCTCGACATCTTCACCCATGGCAGCAAGGAGGCGTCAGACCAGCGCATCGAGGAATTCATGGCCTCGGGCTACAACGGACTGGTTGCGCTGCGCGACCAGGGCGTGATCAAGGCCTTCGGCGGCGGCATCAACGAATGGGAGGTTTGCCAGACGCTGGCGGAGCGTGGCGACTTCGACCTGTTCCTGCTGGCCGGGCGCTACACGCTGCTGGAACAGGAAGCGCTTGCCACCTTCCTGCCGCTCTGCGAGCAACGCGGCATCGGCATCGTTCTCGGCGGTCCTTACAATTCCGGCATCCTGGCGACCGGGCCGAAGCCAGGCGCCTATTACAATTACTCCGAGGCGCCAAGGGACATCATGGATCGCGTCGGGCGCATCGAGGCCGTCTGCCAGCGCCGTGGCGTCAGGCTGATCGAGGCGGCGCTGCAGTTTCCGCTGCTGCACCCTTCCGTGGTGTCGGTCATCCCCGGCGGCCAGCGGCCGAGCGAAGTCGAAAGCAACCGCGCCCTGCTCGATGCCAAGCTGCCCGCGGCGCTGTGGGCGGACCTCAAGCAGGAAGGCCTGATGCGCGCGGATGCGCCGGTGGGCTGAAGGCTCGCCTCAGCGGGCTGACGGCTTGCCGCGATCGAGGCAAAAGAAAAGCCGGGCGAACCCGGCTTTCCAACATTCTCTGAAAAAATTTTTAGTTGACCGCGTCCTTGAGGCCTTTGCCGGCCGAGAACTTCGGCACGGTACGCGCCGGAATCTTCACTTCCGCGCCAGTCTGCGGGTTGCGGCCAGTCGATGCCGCACGCTTGGAGACGGTGAAATTTCCGAAGCCGACGAGCCGTACATCGCCGCCCTTCTTCAGTTCGCCAGTGATGACGGAGAACACCGCCTCAACCGCCGACTGTGCGTCACCCTTCGAAATGCTCGCGGATTCAGCGACAGCGGAAACCAGTTCGTTCTTGTTCATAAAAATTCCCTTCCATGAGAAAACCGGAACTTTCGACTCATCCGGCAGGAGAGGGACTTTAGAAAGAAGCGCTCGCAAACCCAAGTCAAAAAGCCGGAAATAAGTTGAAAAAAGCCCGGAAAAGGTGGGTTTTTCACATGAAAAAGCCGGGCTCAAGGCCCGGCTCTCTCTTTGTGCACTGCAACTTTAGTAGTTTCTAATGTGCAAGCGACTTTCCAGCATCGTCAACGGTATCGGTGGAAGCCGGCGGATTGACCGGCTCGACCCACTCGATCGGCTCCGGCATGCGCACCAGCGCGTGCCTCAGAACCTCGCCGACACGTGAGACCGGAATGATCTCCATACCGTTCTTCACATTGTCCGGAATCTCCGCCAGATCCTTGGCGTTGTCTTCCGGGATCAGCACCTTCTTGATGCCGCCGCGCAATGCGGCGAGCAGCTTCTCCTTGAGGCCGCCGATCGGCAAGATGCGGCCGCGAAGCGTTATCTCGCCAGTCATCGCCACATCGGCCCGGACCGGAATCCCCGTCATGACAGACACGATGGCTGTCGCCATGGCAGCACCTGCAGACGGACCGTCCTTCGGCGTGGCGCCTTCGGGCAAGTGGACGTGGATGTCACGCTTGTCGAACAGCGGCGGCTCGATGCCGAAATCGATGGCCCGCGAGCGGACATAAGAGGCCGCCGCCGAGATCGATTCCTTCATCACGTCGCGCAGATTGCCGGTCACCGTCATGCGGCCCTTGCCGGGCATCATGACGCCTTCGACCGTCAGCAGCTCGCCGCCGACTTCTGTCCAGGCAAGACCGGTGACGACACCGACCTGATCGTCAGCCTCGACCTGGCCGAAGCGGAAGCGCGGAACACCGAGGTAATCGGCGAGGTTCGCCGCCGTGATGCTCACCGTCTTCTTCTTCGTCTTCAGGATCTCGGTCACCGCCTTGCGCCCGAGCTTCATCAGCTCGCGCTCCAGGCTTCTGACGCCCGCTTCACGGGTGTAGGTCTGGATGATGCCGCGGATCGCGTCCTCGCCGACGGAGAATTCCTTCGGCTGCAGGGCATGATCGCGGATCACCTTGGGCATCAGGTGACGCTTGGCGATCTCGATCTTCTCGTCCTCGGTGTAGCCGGCGATACGGATGATCTCCATGCGGTCCATCAGGGGCGCAGGGATGTTCAGTGTGTTCGCCGTCGTCACGAACATCACGCTCGATAGGTCGTATTCGACCTCGAGGTAATGGTCCATGAACGTCGAGTTCTGCTCGGGATCGAGCACCTCGAGCAAAGCCGATGACGGATCGCCACGGAAGTCCTGGCCCATCTTGTCGATCTCGTCGAGCAGGAAGAGCGGGTTGGACTTCTTGGCCTTCTTCATCGACTGGATGACCTTGCCGGGCATCGAGCCGATATAGGTGCGGCGGTGGCCACGGATCTCGGCCTCGTCACGCACGCCGCCAAGCGCCATGCGGATGAACTCGCGGCCGGTCGCCTTGGCGATCGACTTGCCGAGCGAGGTCTTGCCGACGCCGGGAGGGCCGACGAGGCACAGGATCGGCCCCTTCAGCTTCTTCTGGCGGCTTTGCACGGCGAGATACTCGACGATGCGGTCCTTGACCTTGTCGAGGCCGAAATGATCGGTGTCGAGCACGTTCTGCGCAAACGCCAGGTCCTGCTTGACCTTGGAGTTCTTGCCCCACGGGATCGACAGGATCCAGTCGAGGTAGTTGCGCACGACGGTCGATTCCGCCGACATCGGCGACATCGTCCGCAGCTTCTTCAACTCGGCTTCCGCCTTTTCGCGGGCCTCCTTGGAGAGCTTGGTCTTCTTGATGCGCGCCTCGATCTCGGCGGCCTCGTCGCGGCCGTCCTCGCCTTCGCCGAGCTCCTTCTGGATCGCCTTCATCTGCTCGTTGAGGTAATATTCGCGCTGCGTCTTCTCCATCTGGCGCTTGACGCGCGAGCGGATGCGCTTCTCCACCTGCAGGACGGAGATTTCGGCTTCCATGAAGCCCATCGCCTTTTCCAGCCGTTCCTTGACGGACAGCGTGGCCAGCATCTCCTGCTTCTCGGGGATCTTGATGGCGAGGTGCGAAGCAACCGTATCGGCGAGCTTGGAATAGTCGTCGATCTGGCTGGCGGCGCCCACCACTTCAGGCGAGATCTTCTTGTTCAGCTTGACGTAGTTTTCGAAGTCGGTGACGACCGAACGGGCGAGCGCCTCGACCTCGACCTCTTCCTCCTCCGGCTCGACCAGCGCCGTGGCGGTAGCTTCGTGGAAGTCCGGACGGTCGGTGAACGAGACGATCTTGGCACGCGACGCGCCTTCGACCAGCACCTTGACGGTGCCGTCGGGCAGCTTCAGCAATTGCAGCACATTGGCGAGCGTGCCGATGTCGAAGATCGCATCGGGCTCGGGATCGTCATCGGCGGCATTCATCTGGGTGGCAAGCAGGATCTGCTTTTCCTGACCCATAACCTCTTCCAGCGCCTTGATCGACTTTTCACGCCCGACAAAGAGCGGAACGATCATGTGCGGGAACACCACGATGTCGCGCAGTGGGAGGACTGCGAAGACGCCGTCGCTGGGAGCCTTGGATATTTTGGCCATTGTCCAACCTTTCATGTCGCGGCCGCTAATCGAGCCAACCGCGAATCTCATATTAACGACCGAGGATCGTTCCGCCTACCACCGTTTGTGACGGGAGTTTTACAGCACAGAATTCGGCACCACGGCCTTCCGATGTTAGTTGGATGCACGAGGGGCAAAGATCAAGGGTCGACACGTTCGTTCATCCACTCCGTCACAAGGATCGGTACCTCACCACAGCAAAACGGCGCCCCGCGGGCGCCGTTCCATAAAAAGGTTAGGCCAGATGCCAGATCAGGCGCTGACGTTGCCCTTCTTTTCCTTCTGCTCGGAATAGATGTAGAGCGGCCGGGCGCTGCCGGTCACCACTTCTTCCGAAATCACCACTTCGCGCACGCCTTCCAGGGCGGGCAGTTCGAACATGGTGTCGAGCAGGATCGCTTCCATGATCGAGCGGAGGCCACGGGCGCCGGTCTTGCGCTCGATGGCGCGCTTGGCGATCGCCGACAGCGCATTCTCATGGAAGGTCAGGTCGACACTCTCCATCTCGAACAGCCGCTGATACTGCTTGACCAGCGCGTTTTTCGGCTCGGTCAGGATCTGGATCAGCGCCGGCTCGTCGAGGTCTTCCAGCGTCGCCAGGACCGGCAGACGGCCGACAAACTCGGGGATGAGGCCGAACTTCAAGAGATCCTCGGGCTCGACCAGGCGGAACACGTCACCGGTGCGGCGATCCTCGGGCGAAGCGACGATGGCGCCGAAGCCGATGGAAGTCTTCCTGCCGCGATCCGAGATGATCTTGTCCAGCCCGGCGAAGGCGCCGCCGCAGATGAACAGGATGTTGGCGGTGTCGACCTGCAGGAACTCCTGCTGCGGATGCTTGCGGCCGCCCTGCGGCGGCACGGAGGCAACGGTGCCTTCCATGATCTTCAGAAGCGCCTGCTGCACACCCTCGCCCGACACGTCGCGGGTGATCGATGGGTTGTCGGACTTGCGCGAAATCTTGTCGATTTCATCGATGTAGACGATGCCGCGCTGGGCGCGCTCGACATTGTAGTCGGCCGACTGCAGCAGCTTCAGGATGATGTTTTCGACGTCCTCGCCGACGTAACCGGCTTCGGTCAGCGTCGTCGCGTCGGCCATGGTGAAGGGCACGTCGATGATGCGGGCCAGCGTCTGGGCAAGCAGCGTCTTGCCGCAGCCGGTCGGGCCGATCAGCAGGATGTTGGACTTCGCCAATTCGACGTCGTTGTTCTTGCCGGCATGCGCCAGGCGCTTGTAGTGGTTGTGGACAGCCACCGACAGCACGCGCTTGGCGTAGGGCTGGCCGATGACATAGTCGTCGAGAACCTTCAGGATCTCCTGCGGGGTCGGCACGCCCTCGCGCGACTTCACCATCGAGGTCTTGTTCTCCTCGCGGATGATGTCCATGCACAGCTCTACGCACTCGTCGCAGATGAACACCGTTGGGCCGGCGATCAGCTTGCGCACCTCGTGCTGGCTTTTGCCGCAAAACGAGCAATAAAGCGTGTTCTTCGAATCACCGCTGTTGTTGCCGACTTTGCTCATTTTCCTGTCCTTTCATGGCCGCCCGCCGATGGTCTGGCTGAAAGGGCGCATATTCTATCTATCGCGGGAATTCGCCGCCGCCAGTGTCCCGGCTCCCGCAACGCATTCCGTACGAAACACAAATCAGAAAACGTCGCAATGATTCGCGCCAACCCTGCACAAAGCTAAGCCGTCGAAAATCAACATAGCCTTAACGTAGGCAATCCCATCCACCGAGGGAACAGCCAATTGTGGCCGAAATGCCGCAAATCCCAGCAAAAGCGCGTTATCCACCCACGCAACTGCCATGCAGCGCTTATGCCGCAGCGCCTTCGACCGGCTCGCGCGACGAAATGACCTTGTCGATGAGGCCGAAATCCTTGGCTTCGTCGGCTGTCATGAAATGGTCGCGGTCAAGCGTCTTTTCAATGTCTTCGTAGCTCTTACCGGTGTGTTTGACGTAGACCTCGTTGAGGCGGCGCTTCAGCTTGATGATGTCCTGCGCGTGCCGCTCGATGTCGGAGGCCTGGCCCTGGAAACCGCCGGAAGGCTGGTGAACCATGATACGGGCGTTCGGCGTGGCAAAACGCATGTCCTTGTGGCCGGCGGTCAGAAGCAGCGAGCCCATCGACGCCGCCTGGCCGATGCACAGCGTCGACACTGCCGGCTTGATGAACTGCATGGTGTCGTAGATCGCCATGCCCGAGGTCACCACGCCGCCCGGCGAGTTGATGTAGAGATTGATCTCTTTCTTCGGGTTCTCGGCCTCGAGGAACAAAAGCTGTGCACAAACCAGCGTCGCCATACCGTCTTCGACCGGGCCGGTGATGAAAATGATGCGCTCTTTCAGCAGGCGCGAGAAAATGTCGTAGGCCCGCTCGCCGCGATTGGTCTGCTCGACCACCATCGGAACGAGGTTCATGTAGGTTTCGACGGGGTTCTTCATGGACTACCCTTTTTGGAGATGGGGATTCCGGCGCCGGAACATCGGGCAGAATCGGTTCTTGACGGTTAGAATGTAAATAGGATGCCGGCTCACCCTAGCGCAAGGCCGCCTCCTCCTAGCCATCTGGTTAAGTCGAATCAAGGTTTCCGCGCAAGGGAAAGTCCGAACGCGGCCAGCGGCGTTTTTGCGGTGTAGCAATTCCTTAACCGCGTCGCTTAACGAAACGCGGCGAAACCGCTTTCCCCCGGAGAACCATCCCCTACAGTTCAACGTTGAACCTCACCTTCTCGCGTTCAAACAGGGGGAGTGCCATGATCAGGAAAACTGTTTGCCTCGCCATTTCCGGCCTTGCCGGTCTCGGCATGGTGTCCGATGCGGTTGCCGACGGCCGGGCCGCCGAATGCTATGAGCCGGTGCACAGGCCGGCGCTCTATGACACCGTCTATGAAGACGTCATGGTCAGACCCGGCGGGCAGTTGGTCGACTATGATCCGCCGATCTATGGCACCATGGAGCGCGTCGAGCAGATCGCGCCGCCCCGAGTCACCTATGACATCGTACCGGCGAGAACCCGCACCGTTTACCGCACGGTCCAGGTCGACGATGGCGGCTATGCCTGGGAATGGCGCGTCATCCACGGCCGCAAGGTGCTGTGCAAGGTGTGGCGCAAGGCCCGCTACGCGCGTGTGGCCGAAACGGTGGTGGTTGAACCGGAGCGCACCCGCCGGGTTGTGCTGCCGGCCGAATATGAGAGCGTCGCCCATGAAGTGCTGGTGCGGCCCGAGCGGCGGCACGTCACCCAGATAGCGCCGTCATACCAGAGGATGGCGCGCCGGGTGGTGGTGCAGGAAGGCTCGACCAGCTGGCGCCGCGTGCATATTGCCAGGCATTGCGAGGATTAGACTTCGGTACTTCGCCGAGGTCCGCCTCGGTTGGCTCAATCCATAGGGCCGTCGGGTGCCAACATCCGGTCTGGCACCAAGCCGGCAAGCCGCGGTAATGGTCTGGCATGACCACATCCATGCCGCCCTACCTCGCCTTTGATCCAGCCACGCGCCGCCTGCGGCTCGACCCGCACGAACCGGCGTTTTTCCAGAACCCTTACGACGCCTATGCCGTCCTGCATGGCGCATCGAATGCCTTCTTCTGGGAGGAATTCGGCTCCTGGTGCTTTGGCGGCTTCGACGACGTCAACCGGCTGTTGCGCGACCGCCGCTTCGGCCGCCAGAACCCGGCCGGCATTCCCGACAGCCGCGGCATCGGCGAGGATCGCTCGCATTTGGCCGCTTTCGACGGCATCGAGAGCAATTCGATGCTGGAGCTGGAGCCGCCGGTGCACACCAGGCTCAGAACCCTGGTCAACCGCGCCTTCGTCTCGCGCCAGGTCGAGCGGCTGCGGCCGCGCGTGGAGGCGCTGGCCAATGAGCTGATCGACCGTTTCGAACCGCGCCACGTCGATCTATTGCCCAGCTTCGCCGCACCTTTGCCGATCACCATCATTGCCGAAATGCTCGGTGTGCCGGTCGAAATGGGGCCGCAACTGCTCGACTGGTCGCACCGGATGGTGGCCATGTACATGCATGGCCGGACGCGCGAGACCGAGCAAGCGGCCAATCGCGCCGCGCGCGATTTTTCCGACTTTTTGCGCGGCTATGTCGCCGAGCGGCGCAAGAAGCCTGGCGACGACCTGCTATCGCTGCTGATCGTGGCGCAAGAGGATGGCCAGAAGCTGTCGGAAAACGAGTTGGTCTCGTCCGCCATCCTGTTGCTCAATGCCGGCCACGAGGCGACCGTCCATCAAACCGGCAACGCCGTGCGCACGTTGCTGGCGCAAGGCGGCGACCCCGGCCGTTTCTTCACCTCGCCGGAAGCAACCGCTGCAACGGTCGAGGAGTGCCTGCGCTTCGACGCGCCGCTGCACATGTTCACCCGCTACGCCTATCAGGAGGTCGAGGTGACATCGGGGGTTGTCGTACAACCGGGCGAGACGATCGGCCTGCTGCTCGGCATGGCCAATCATGATCCGCTTGCCTTTGCCGAACCTGGCGCCTTCCGGCCCGGCCGACTAGACCAGAAGAATGTCTCGTTCGGCGCCGGTATCCGTTTCTGCATCGGTGCGCCGCTGGCGCGGCTGGAGTTGCAGGTGTCGCTGAAAACCCTGTTCGAGCGGCAGCCGCAACTCCATCTTGCGGAGCAGCCGCGCTTCCGCGACACCTATCATTTCCATGGGCTGGAAAAGCTCACTGTGAGCTTGTGAGGACGGCGGAGCCGACGCATGCCCGAGAAAATGAGATTCGCCTTTCTACAGGAACCACCCCTTCTGCTTTATCGACGGATCGGGACGTCTGGGCGGCAGCGATGCCCAACTGGCCAAGAGGGTCTGCCTGACGCTCGGGCTGGAACTTTTGCCCATCGAGACCGAGTTTGCCGAGCTGCTGCCTGGGCTTGCCGAAGGGGTGGGACATGACCACCGGCCTGTTCATTTCCGAAGACCGCCGGAAGCTGGTCGACTTCACAAGGCCGATCTGGATGCTGGCGGATGGATTGCTGGTCGCGAAAGACAATCCCCGCGCCTTTGATGGCTATCGGTCCGTCGCCAATGATCGGACGGCGCTGATCGGCGTCATATCGGGCCAGATCCAGCACCGGACGGCCCTGCAAAACGCTATTCAGCCCGAACGGCTAAGGATATTTGCCACCCAGGCCGAAGCAGCTAACGCCGTCGCGGCCGGCGTGGTGCATGCCTATGCGAGTGTAGCGCTCGCGCATCGCGGCTATCTGAGCCGGCGACCCGACGCGCCTCTCGACGTCGTCGACGTCCCGGCAGTCGAAAAACAGCCAGCGCCCGGCGCTTTCGCTCTCGCCAAAGGCAGTGCCACCCTGCTCCAGCGCGTCGACTTATGCCTCAGTGATTTGCTTGGCAGTCCCTGGCACAGGGAGATGATGAGCGGATACGGCTTTTCCGACACTGACATCGATCGGCTTTTGTGAAGTCCAAGCGCGCCGCGAGATCAGAGCTTGACCACATACTCCTTGCGGGTCGTTTCAAGCACTTCCCAGCTGCCCCTGAAGCCTGGCCTGAGCACGAAGCTGTCGCCGGCCCGGACCGTGCGCGCCTCGCCGCCATCCTCGGCAACCACCGAGACGCCGGACAGGATGTGGCAGAACTCCCATTCGTCATATTCGATGCGCCATTTGCCCGGCGTCGCTTCCCAGATGCCGGCATAGAGGCGGCCATCGCGCTCCTCGACATTCCAGGTGCGGAACTTCGGATCGCCCGCAATCAGACGATCCGGCGCCGGGGCGCCATGTTCGGCGTCGACGCTGTCGGTCGATATTGCCAAGTAATGCGCGGACAGGGTTTGCCTCCAACAGATTAGTGACTAGTGAGTAGTGCAGAGTAGTGACTAGTGAGTAGTGAGTAGTGAGTAGTGAGCGGAAAGCGCTCCCTCGAGCGGGTGGCTGATCACTAATCACTGCTAACTAGTGAATACCGACTACTACTCACNGGAAAGCGCTCCCTCGAGCGGGTGGCTGATCACTAATCACTGCTAACTAGTGAATACCGACTACTACTCACTACTCACTACTCACTACTCACTAAAAAAATTCAAACCTTGGTCAAAGCCTGTTCCAGATCGGCGACGATGTCGTCGACATCCTCGATGCCGACGGAAAGCCGGACCGTGTCCGGTCCGGCACCCGCCTTGACCTTCTGCTCGTCGGAAAGCTGGCGATGCGTGGTCGAGGCCGGATGGATGACCAGCGACTTGGTATCGCCGACATTGGCGAGGTGCGAGAACAGTTCGAGCGCCTCGACGAACTTGATGCCTGCGTCGTAGCCGCCCTTCAGGCCGAAGGTGAAGACAGCACCGGCGCCTTGCGGCGAGTATTTCTTCTGCAGCGCGTTGTTCTTGTCGCTGGGCAGGCCGGGATAGTTGACCCAGGCGACCTTGGGGTGGTTGGACAGCCAGCCGGCTACGGTGATCGCATTGTCGCAATGGCGCTGCATCCTGAGTGGCAAGGTCTCCAGCCCGGTCAGGATCAGGAAGGCATTGAACGGCGAAATCGCCGGGCCGATGTCACGCAGGCCAAGCACGCGCGCGGCGATGGCGAAAGCGAAATTGCCGAAGGTTTCGTGCAGGACAAGGCCGCCATATTCGGGGCGCGGCTCCGACAGCATCGGATATTTGCCGGATTTCGACCAGTCGAACGTGCCGCCATCGACGATGGCGCCGCCGATCGAATTGCCGTGGCCGCCGATGAACTTGGTCAGCGAATGGACGACGATGTCGGCGCCATGCTCGATCGGCCGCACCAGATAGGGCGAGGCCAGCGTGTTGTCGACGATGAGCGGCAAGCCGTGCTTGCGGGCGATGTCGCCGATTTTCTCTATGTCGACGAAGGTGCCGCCGGGATTGGCCAGGCTCTCGATGAAGATCGCCTTGGTCTTGTCGTCTATCTGGCTTTCGAAGGTGGAGACGTCGTTGGTGTCGGCCCAACGCACCTCCCAGCCGAAATTCTTGAAGGCATGGCCGAACTGATTGATCGAACCACCGTAAAGCCTTGTGGCGGCGACGAAATTATCGCCAGGCCGCATGAGATTGTGGAACACGATCACCTGTGCGGCATGGCCGGAAGCAACGGCAAGTGCAGCCGTGCCGCCTTCGAGCGCCGCGATCCGCTCTTCCAGCACCGCCTGGGTCGGGTTCATGATGCGGGTGTAGATGTTGCCGAAGGCCTTCAGCCCGAACAGCGAGGCGGCATGGTCGGCATCGTCGAACACAAAGGAGGTCGTCTGGTAGATCGGCGTGGCGCGTGCGCCCGTCGCCGGGTCGGGCTTGGCGCCGGCATGGACGGCGAGCGTGTTGAAACCGGGCGTGCGGGTCATCGAAAACCTCCCTGAGCGGTAAACGTGTGAATGATGAAATGGTCAATGGTGAGCGATGAATGGTGGTCGCAAAGTCGGCCAGTCCCACCTTGATTGCAAGCCGCTCATATGCGGCTTTACCCGGCTTCCAGGAAAATCCTTCTATTCACCATTCACCATTCACTGCCTTACTTCTGGCGCACACCGAAACTCTGGAATCCCGACCGCATCAGCGGCTTCTTCGACGAAAGCACACCGGAGTTGACGCCGGTCCAGCCGATCTCGCCCGACAGCTTGCCATATTCGATCTTCGGGCAGCGGTTCATCACCACCTTGATACCGGCCGCCTCGGCACGCGCGGCCGCCTCGTCATCGCGCACGCCAAGCTGCATCCAGACGACTTTCGGCAAGGGGTCGAGCTTCAGCACCTCATCGACAATGCCGGGCACCGCTGCGGAGGCGCGAAAGATGTCGACCATGTCGACCGGTTCAGGCAGATCGGCAAGGCTGGCATAGGTCATGCGGCCGAGGATTTCCTTGCCGGCCTGCCCCGGATTGATCGGAAACACCGAAAAGCCCTTGGCCAGCAGGTATTTCAGCACGAAAAAGCTCGGCCTGACATCGTTGGCCGACGCGCCGACCATGGCGATGGTCTTCACAGAATTGAGGATGCCGCCGATATAGGCATTGTCGTAGCTATCGTGATTCACTCGTCGGTCTCCCTCAGTGCTTCCTCCATAAAGGACTGCGGGTCC
This sequence comes from Mesorhizobium sp. L103C131B0, assembly GCF_000502275.1. Classification (NCBI taxonomy): domain Bacteria; kingdom Pseudomonadati; phylum Pseudomonadota; class Alphaproteobacteria; order Hyphomicrobiales; family Phyllobacteriaceae; genus Mesorhizobium; species Mesorhizobium sp. L103C131B0. The sequence goes on from NZ_AYXC01000004.1 coordinate 70,013, forward strand.
GTGCAGAAGTCGCGCATCATGCGAAAATGATCGGTATCGGTGAAATCTGTGGGGTCGAGGCCGAAGCGGCTGATGCGGAACAGCCGCGCGCCCGGACAGGCCATCAGCAGCGGCGAGTGCGTCGCCATGATCACTTGAGCCGTGCCGGACCGGTCCATGCGCCGCAGCATCTTCAGCAGCTCGATCTGCCGCGATGGCGACAGCGCGCTTTCGGGCTCGTCGAGGATGTAGATACCTTGCCGGCGGCAGCGCTCCTCGAAGAAGCGGATGAACCCTTCACCATGCGACCAGGACAGGAAATCCGGCGGCGCCCCGCCAGATTCCAGCGCCGCCTGATCGAGATAGCGGGCAACCGAGTAAAAAGATTCGGCGCGGAAGAACCAACCCGCTGTGACCTTCGGCAGCCAGTGGCCGCGCAACGTGTCGGCAAGCGCTGCACCACTCTCGTCGATGGCGCCGGAGTGGTCGACGGGCATGTAGCCCTTGCCGCCGCCGGCTTCGTCGTAACCGGCCAGCGCGCCGATCGCTTCCAGCAGCGTCGATTTGCCGGTGCCGTTTTCGCCGACAATGATGGTGATCGGCGTGGTGAATTCGAGCTCGAATTCGCGGCCGCGGAACAGAGGCAGGTTCCAGGGATACTTGTCCCAATCTTCCACGCGCTCGGGGTCAATCAGGATGCGTTTGAGATAAGGCGCCTTAAGCCGGGTCAGTTGCTTGCGATAGCCCATGCGGACGCTCAGTCCGGCAGCGAGATGGTGCCGTCATCCGCGATCGGGAAGGCCGGATTGTGTGCGACTTCCCAGACATGGCCGTCGGCATCGGCGAAATATCCATACCAGCCGCCCCAGAAGGCGCGGCCTGCCGGCTTGACGATCCTGCCGCCGGCCTTCTCGGCGGCCGCCAGCACGTCGTCGACTTCGGCATCGGAGCGGGTGTTGTAGGCGAGGTAGACCGCCGACGGTGCTGCGGCGAAGGCAATGCCTGAATCCTCCTCGGCGCTTGGCCTCGGGAACAGGCCGAGAATGGCGCCGCCCATCTGGAAGAAGGCGACGCCATCGGTGATGCCGGCGTGGCGCTTCAAGCCCATGCCTTCGTAAAAGCGCACGGCGCGCTCGAGATCGTCGGTGGCGATGGTGATGATGGAGATGCGCGGTTCCATGGATCGAAAACCTATTCGTCCGTCCATTCCGGTTTGCGCTTGCCGATGAAGGCGCCGATGCCTTCCTCGGCGTCGCGGGCCAGCATGTTCTCGACCATGACGCGGCCGGTATAGGCATACGCGTCCGCCAATCCCATCTCGGCCTGCGCGTAAAAGGCTTCCTTGCCGGTCTTGACCACCAGAGATGATTTGGAGGCAATGGTTTGCGCGTATTTGGTGACGATCTGATTCAGGTATTCGCGCGGCACGACGCGGTTGACCAGGCCGAATTCCTTGGCGGTTGCGGCATCGATGGTCTCGCCGGTGAGCAGCATTTCCATGGCGTGCTTGTGAGACACGTTGCGTGACAGCGCCACCATCGGCGTCGAACAAAACAGGCCGATATTGACGCCCGGCGTGCAGAAGGTCGCTTCATGCGAGGCAATGGCGAGGTCGCAACTGCAAACCAGTTGCAGCCCCGCAGCGGTGGCTAGGCCATCGACTTCGGCGATGATCGGGAGCGGATGGCGCACGATCTGCTGCATCAACGCCGCGCAAGCCGAAAATGTCTGCTCGAAAAACCCCTTGCCCTTGTCGGCGTCGGCGCGGCGCGCGGTCATTTCCTTGAGATCGTGACCGGCGCAGAAGACTTTCCCGGCGGCCGCCAAGACGATGACGCGGACCGATTTGTTGGCCTTGGCACGGTCGAGCTCGGCGCTCAATGCCGCCATGACGGAAAGCGACAAGGCATTGGCGGGCGGATTGGCGAGCGTCAGGCGCAGCACGCCCTTGTCCAGCCCGGCGATGACCGGCCCGTCTATGGCAACAGGTTTGATCGAAAGGATTTCGGCCATGACAAGGGTCTCCGCGATTCCGCCGGGCGCCGCCAGACTATCTAATATCGGATCGAGTTTCATCAACACCCATCGCTTGCGCCAGAGGTGTTGCCAGAAGCGCATCATTGCGTTCATACAGGCCCGGCATAGAACGAGAGACCGACATGCCCGCCCAGGACAATCTCAAGCCGGTGCTGACGGCGGCTGAAGTCAATGCGCTGATGGCCAGCGTCTACCCCCAGCTCAACGACGAGTTCACGTCGTATGAGGCGCTCGATGTGTTTCCCGGCGGCTGCACGGTGCGGCTCAACGCCAGCGAACGGCATTTGCGTCCCGGCGGCACGGTGTCCGGGCCCTCGCTGTTCACGCTGGCCGACATTGGCGGCTATGTCTGCGTGCTCAGCCATGCCGGGCCGGATGCGCTTTCGGTTACCGTCAACCTCAACATCAATTTTGTCCGCAAGGCCGAAGCCGGGCCGATCGACGGCCATTGCCGCATCCTGAAGCTGGGCAAGAGCCTGATGGTGTTCGATATCGACATCGTCGCCGGACCGAAGGGACACACGGTAGCGCATGCGACCGGCACCTATTCGATCCCGCCGAAGCGCGCCGCCGATGTGGTAAAATAATACCTTTTGATCAAACCTTTGTTTTTATTACACTTTACGAGCAGACGTGCTTTTCCCGCGCCTTGACGTGCACCACCCCCTCGCCTATAAGCCGTCACGAAGCAGCGGCCCGCAAAGGCCGCCGTTTTGTTATTGGCGGCGGGCAAGTGCCTTGTCGCCAATCCAAGCAACAAGAAACGCCTTCTTCGGAAGGTCAAAATCGAAAGCAGAAAATCCATGGCAACCTTTTCGCAGAAGCCTGCGGATGTGGTGAAGAAGTGGGTGCTGATCGACGCCGAGGGTCTCGTCGTCGGCCGTCTCGCCACTGTCATCGCCAATCATCTTCGCGGCAAGCACAAGCCCACCTTCACCCCGCATGTCGACGACGGCGATAACGTCATCGTCATCAATGCCGACAAGGTGGTGTTCACCGGCAAGAAGTTCACCGACAAGGTCTATTACTGGCACACCGGTCACCCCGGCGGCATCAAGGAGCGCACCGCGCGCCAGCTGCTCGAGGGCCGTTTCCCCGAGCGTGTCGTCGAGAAGGCCGTCGAACGCATGATCCCGCGCGGGCCGCTCGGCCGTCGTCAGATGAAGAACCTCCGCGTCTATGCAGGCACGGAACATCCGCATGTCGCCCAGCAGCCCGTCACCCTCGACGTCGGCGCGCTGAACGCCAAGAACAAGAAGGTTGCATAAGATGGCTGAGCTTTCCTCGCTCGCAGAATTGGGCGCCGCCACCGGCAACACCAACACCCAGCCGGCAGCACCCGTCCATGTCCAGAAGCTCGACAAGTCGGGCCGCGCCTATGCCACCGGCAAGCGCAAGAACGCCATCGCCCGCGTCTGGGTGAAGCCGGGTTCGGGCAAGATCGTCGTCAACGACAAGGAATTCGCGACCTATTTCGCGCGTCCGGTCCTGCAGATGATCCTCAACCAGCCGATCATCGCTTCCAACCGCGCCGGCCAGTACGACATCGTCGCCACCGTCATCGGCGGCGGCCTGTCCGGCCAGGCCGGTGCCGTTCGTCACGGCATCTCCAAGGCGCTGACCTACTATGAGCCGGCACTGCGCGCCGTGCTCAAGAAGGGCGGCTTCCTGACCCGCGACAGCCGCGTCGTCGAGCGCAAGAAGTACGGCAAGGCGAAGGCCCGTCGTTCCTTCCAGTTCTCGAAGCGCTAAGCGCTGCGACGTTCCAGACATCGAAAGGCCGCCTCCGGGCGGCCTTTTCTTTTGGGTCTCGGCAGTCACCCCACCCGGCGCTTCGCGCCGACCTCCCCATCGAGGGGAGGTAGGAGGTCGCGGCAGTTTTGCCGCCCGGACAATCCACGATGGTCCAGCGGCTAGCAAACCAGTTCGACCATAAAAACGCGGCACCCTACCTCCCCTCGATGGGGAGGTCGGCGCGAAGCGCCGGGTGGGGTGATGGCGCCGGCCTCGGTTCAAGTCTCAGAACTTGCCGGCCTTGATGTAATCGATAAACGCCCGTAGCGGCGCTGGAACCAGACGCCGTCCGGGATAGTACAGAAATGGTCCGGGAAAACTCTGCCACCACGGTTCGAGCACGGGCTCCAGGGCGCCGCTTTCGAAGTGAGGGCGAAGCCAGCCCTCGAAGAGAGCGACGATGCCGCTGCCGGCAATGGCCGCATGGACGGCAAGATCGCTCGCCCCGCCGATCCGCACGATCAACGGCCCCGTCGTGTCGACACGCACCACCTCGCCGTCGCGCTCGAATTCCCACGGCAGCATCGCACCGCTGGCAAAACGACCGCGCAGACAAGCATGGCCAAGCAGGTCGCTCGGGTGCTGCGGCCGCCCATGGCGCTCGAGATAGGCGGGGCTGGCGCCAGTGGCGAAGCGCTGGACGCGCGGTCCGATCGGCACCGCGATCATGTCCTGCTCCAGTCGCTCGTCATAGCGGATGCCGGCGTCGCAGCCCGCCGCCAGCACGTCGACGAAGTTCTCATCGGCGATGACCTCCAGCCGAATGCCGGGATAGGCGGCGAGGAAGCCCGGAACGATGTCGGGCAATATCAGCCGCGCGGCGCTGACCGGGACGTTGAGGCGCAGCGAACCAGCCGGCCTGTCGCGAAAGCCATTGACCACGTCGAGGGCCGCCTCCACCTCCGACAGCGCCGGGCCAAGCCGTCCGAGCAGGCTGAGACCTGCGTCGGTCGGAACGACGCTGCGTGTCGTGCGGTTGAACAGCCTGACGCCGAGCTGCGTCTCCAGGCGGCGCACCGCTTCGCTCAGGCCCGACGCGCTGCCGCCGCCGGCGCGAGCCCCTTCGCGAAAGCCGCCGGCACGCGCCACCGTCACGAAAGCGTTCAGATCGCCAAGGTCCATCATTGTTCGCCATTCCGCACAAGCTGTACGGATTGTACCTTATTATCCCGAGGTTGAGCAGCGTCTATCTTCGCCTCCTCAAAGGAGACCGACCATGTCCACCATCCAAAAATCCGGCACATTCACCCTCGGCAGCCACACCGTGAAACGGCTCGGCTACGGCGCCATGCAACTTGCCGGCCCGCACGTTTTCGGTCCGCCGAAGAATCATGACGCGGCCATTGCAGTGCTGCGCGAAGCGGTGGCCTCCGGGGTCAACCACATCGACACCAGCGACTATTATGGCCCGCATGTCACCAACCAGCTGATCCGCGAAGCGCTGGCGCCCTATCCGCAAGACCTCGTCATCGTCACAAAGATCGGGGCGCGGCGCGGCAGCGACGGCTCATGGCTGCCTGCCTATTCCGCCAAGGAACTTGAGCAGGCCGTGCACGATAATCTCAGGAATCTCGGTCTTGAGGTGCTGGATGTCGTCAATCTGCGCATCATGTTCGGGGTGATGGGTCCCGCCGAGGGCTCGATCGAGCCGCAGTTGACCGCGCTTGCCGAACTGCAGCGCAAGGGTCTGGTGCGCCATATCGGCCTGAGCAACGTCACCCCAGCGCAGGTCGAGGAAGGCCGTGGGATCGCCGAGATCGTCTGCGTGCAGAACCAGTACAATCTGGCGCATCGCGACGACGACGGGTTGATCGATGAACTGGCGCGCGCCGGTATCGCCTACACGCCGTTCTTCCCGCTCGGCGGTTTCAGCCCGCTGCAGTCGTCGACCTTGTCGGATGTGGCCGCGCGGCTCGGCGCCACACCCTTGCAGGTTGCGCTCGCCTGGCTGCTGCGCCGCTCGCCGAACATCCTGCTGATCCCGGGGACGTCGTCGATCGGGCATTTGAGAGAGAACCTGGCGGCGGCGGAACTGGAGCTGTCGGCCGATGTGCTAAGGGAATTGGATGGGGTGGCGAAAGCGGCGTGAAGATTTTGCGGGCGGCGCTGTCACCCCACCCGCGCCTTCGGCGCGACCTCCCCATCGAGGGGAGGTAGGAGGTCGCGGCAGCCTTGCATGCCTCGCAATCGCTACGACTGTCGGAATCTAAAGCGCCAACGCCCTACCTCCCCTCGATGGGGAGGTCGGCGCGCAGCGCCGGGTGGGGTGATGGCGCCGACGTACGATTACTAATTGATACTCGCCGTATTCGCGGCTCGGCCGGCTTCGCCTCATCCACATAAGGCACCCTAAACCCGTTGGCCCCCAGCCAGCCAATGGCAGCCTTCGGTTCGTCGGTCTGGATGATGGTGGCGCCGCGTTCGGCCCAGAAACCGTGGTCTCGGCCGGCATGCCGGCCTGCACCGCCAGTTCATCGCCGCAGCCGCCGGAGAGGAAGCCGCCGGGCCTTGCACCTTGGCGATACAAGTCCTTCGCCAAGCTGTGACTGGCATCTTGCGTGCCGGTTCTGTAGTTGTGGCAGCCCGATGAACAAAGAAGGACCCGTAATGGCGAACCAGACCATCGACAACGCGTTCACCGCCCGCTCCAAGACGGGGCCTTCCTTCGAGCCGACCTATGCCGGCGCGCTCTCGTTCATGCGGCGCAAATACACCAAGGATGCAAAGGGCGCGGACGCCGTCGTGTGGGGCATTCCGTTCGATGCCGCCGTCACCAACCGGCCGGGCGCGCGCTTCGGGCCGCAGGCGATCCGCCGCGCCTCGGCGATCCTCGACAACGACCCGCAATATCCGTTCTCGCGCGACCTGTTCGAGCATCTCGCCGTCATCGACTATGGCGATTGCCTGCTCGATTCGGGCAATCACCAGAAGACACCAGGCACGATCGAGCGCGAGGCGGCGAAGATCCTGAAATCGGGTGCCTTCCTGTTGTCGCTCGGCGGCGACCATTTCGTCACCTGGCCGCTGCTCAAGGCGCATGCCGCCATCCATGGGCCGCTGGCGCTGGTGCAGTTCGACGCGCATCAGGACACCTGGCCTGACGATGGCAAGCGCATCGACCACGGTTCGTTCGTCGGGCGCGCCGTCAATGAGGGCATCATCGATCCTGATCGTTCGATCCAGATCGGCATCCGCACGCATGCCCCCGATACGTTCGGCATCAAGATCCTTTACGGTCACGAGATCGAGGAGATGCGGGCTTCCGACATCGCCTATGCGATCGTCGACCGCACCGGCGGCAGGAAGACCTATCTCACCTTCGACATCGACTGCCTCGACCCGGCCTTTGCGCCCGGCACCGGCACGCCGGTTGCCGGCGGACCGTCCTCGGCGAAAATCCTGTCGACGCTGCGCCAGCTCGGCCAAGTCGATATTGTCGGCGCCGACGTCGTCGAGGTTGCGCCGGCCTATGATCACGCCGATATAACGGCGATCGCCGGCTCGATGGTGGCCATGCACTATCTCGGCCTGGTGGCCGAGCGAAAAGCGCGGGCGGAAGAGCTGAACAGCGGCAACCATGGCGCGGCAAACCATGGCCAGGGCATATAGGCCTGAATTAGCAGGGAATTGACGGGCACATGAAACCGAAAATCTTCATCGATGGCGAACACGGCACCACCGGCCTGCAGATCCGGGCGCTGCTGGCCGAGCGCGGCGACCTCGAGATCATCTCGATCCCGGCCGAGCGCCGCAAGGAAACGGCGGCGCGCGCCGAGTTCCTCAATGCAGCCGATGTCGCCATCCTGTGCCTGCCGGATGCGGCTGCCAAGGAAAGCGTATCGCTGATTGCCAACGACACCACCAAGGTGATCGACGCCTCCACGGCGCATCGCGTAGCCGAGGGCTGGGAATATGGCTTTGCCGAGATGGAAAAGGGCCAGGCCAAGATCATCGCCAATGCAAAACGCGTCGCCAATCCCGGCTGCTGGCCGCAAGGACCGATCGCGACACTGCGGCCGCTGGTCGCCGCCGGCCTGCTGCCGGCGGATTTCCCGATCACCGTCAATGGCATTTCGGGCTATTCGGGCGGCGGCCGGCCGATGATCGAGGACTATGTCGCCAAGGGCGAGGATGCCTCTGAATTCCAGGTCTATGGGCTGACCCTGCAGCACAAGCATGTGCCGGAGCTGCGCACCTATGCGAAGCTGTCGCACGATCCGATCATGCAGCCGGCGGTCGGCAATTTCGCCCAAGGCATGATCACAGTGGTGCCGCTGCAGCTCGGCGGGCTCGACCATGTGCCGGTCGGCGCCGAACTGCACGCGGCAATCGCCGACCATTTTGCCGCCATCAAGGGCGGCGTGGTCGAGGTAGCTCCTTACGAGCACGTGGAGCGCCTGCCCGAGATCAATCCCGAGGTCTATAACGGCACCAACCGCATGAAGGTCTATGTCTTTGCCAATGACGACAGGGCGCAGGCGCTGCTGATTGCGGTCTATGACAATCTCGGAAAGGGCGCCTCGGGTGCTGCCGTTCAGAACATGGATCTGATGCTCGGCCTTTAATTCAGTTGGAGAGAGCATGTTGCCCGAAAACCGCTTAACACTTTTCGGCATCACGCTCTGAATGGACGCGCCTGCATTTCCAAAGCGCTGGAAGATCAGCGCGCCCGAGCTCATTGCGGAGACGTTTTCGAGCCGCATCTGGAAGGTGCGGCGTGAGGACGGCTCGCCGGCCATCGTCAAGGCGCTCAAACCATTCGACGATGTCGAGGACGAGTTGCGCGGCGAGCACTATCTCGCATGGCGGCGCGGCGAAGGCGCGGTGCGGCTGCTTGGCCGGGACGGCCACCGCATGCTGCTCGAATATGCCGGCGACACCCTGCTTTCCGACGTTCTGGCCAAAGAAGGCGACAACGCCGCGACCGCAATCGCGGCCGAGTTGATGGGGAGACTGTTCTCGCCCTCAAGACACCCTGCCCCGCCGGACCTGCAGCCGCTGCGGACACGGTTTGCCAGCCTGTTCAAAAAGGCCGGAGCCGATCGCGACGCCGGAGAGCACAGCCTCTATATCGAGGCCGCCGAAATCGCGGACCGGCTGCTCGATGCCCCGCATGCGGTCAAGCCGCTGCATGGCGACCTGCATCACGACAACATTTTGCACGGTGCGCGCGGCTGGCTGGCGATCGACCCGAAGGGCGTGCTCGGCGATCCCGGCTTCGACGCCGCCAATCTGTTCTACAACCCACTGGGGCGCGACGACCTCTGCCTCGATCCCGAGCGCATCGCGCATATGGCTGAGATCTTCGCCAGGACACTCGGCCAGACGCCGGCTGCCATTCTCGACCATGCCATCGCCTATGGCTGCCTGTCGGCCGCATGGCATCATGAGGACGAGAATGCGGTCGACGAGAACCGCGAGCTGTCGGTTGCGGGAGTGATCCGAAAGGTGCGGCTCAGCTTCTGACCGGCGCAGCCTCGCGCTTTAGACGTAGCGAGGCAGTTCGTTCGCGAAATAGATTATTGCGACGGCCAAGACACCGTAGACGATGTACCTGCGTTCATGGGCGGCCGCGTTGGCAGTGGATAGGCGCCCTTGTTGCCGCGCCAGTGGGCGGCGGCAAATCCCAGCAGGACCAGCGCGAAGGCCTGATGGGTCAGCGCCATGTGCAGCGGCACCTGCATCAGCAGCGTGCCGATGCCGATCGAGGCCTGCACCAGCACCAGCAGAAACAGCAGCGTTGCGCGGCGTGCGTGTGTCGTGCCCGGCAGCCGCCGGCGCGTCGCTATCATATGCCAGAGCGCGATGGCAAAGACCGTATAGGCGCCGAGCCGGTGGACGAACTGCACCGTCTTCGGGTTCTCGAAGAAATTGCGCCAGGCCGGTTCGAGCAGCAGCAGCTCGCCGGGGATGATCTTGCCGTCCATCAGCGGCCAGGTGTTGTAGCTCAGGCCGGCGTCGAGCCCTGCGACCAGCCCGCCGAGATAGATCTGGACCAGCGCCAGCAGCACGATGAAACCGGCCAGTCTTTGCGTCGACCGGCCGGCGGCAGGCTCCGAATGCGGCGCCAGCCCGCGCGCGACCACCATGGTGGCGGTGAAGATCAGGGCGGCAAGCGTCAAATGCGTCGCCAGCCGGTACTGGCTGACGGAGACGCGGTCGACCAGGCCGGAGGCCACCATCCACCAGCCGATGGCGCCTTGCAGGCCACCAAGCAGCAGAATACCGACCAGCTTTGGCCCAAGGCCGCGCTCGATGCGGCGCGTCGCCCACAAGACCAGCAACGGCAGGCCGAAGACCAGGCCGACACTGCGCGCCAGGATGCGGTGCGCCCATTCCCACCAGAAGATCGATTTGAAGGCGTCCAGGCTCATGCCCTTGTTGAGCTCGGCATATTGCGGAATCTTTTGATAAAGCTGGAATTCCTCCTGCCACTCCGCGTCATTGAGCGGCGGTATCACACCGTGGATCGGCTTCCACTGCGTGATCGACAGGCCGGAATTGGTGAGCCTGGTGGCGCCGCCGACCAGCACCAGCGCAAACAGCACCAGAAGCACGACATAGAGCCAGCCGCGCACCAGCGCCCGATTCTTCAAGTCGCGATCGCGGTCAATGTAAGGCGCGGCGGCTGATATTGCGGCCATGGGTTGGTCCCGGCAGGTTGACGTGGCGGATTGGTGAACCATCGCAACCCGGCTGACAAGACCGGACGGCGCGGCACGCCGTCGCGCCGCATCTCCCGGGTTGCACAGGCGCGCGGTTGGGCCTAAGCGAAGGCGATCAACGAGAACGCCTCATGCCCATCCGCCTGAAAAAGCTGATCGGAACCTTCCTGCTGGTGGCGCTGGTCATCATCTATGCGCTGGTCGCGTCGATCATAGCGGTCGCGCAGCTGTCGCAATCCAGCCCGCTGGTGCATTTCCTGTTCTTCCTGTTCAGCGGCCTGTTCTGGGTGCTGCCGGCGATGGGCATCATCAAATGGCTGATCCTGGAGCCGCCGCCGAAAGGCTGAAGCGCCCGACCCAGGTTAGATGGTGACGACCATTTTGCCGGCATTGGCCAGCGGCGTCGTCACGCCCGACAACATGGTGCGGATATGGGCGACGCTCTGGTAGCGGCCGTTGATCGAAATGCGCGGCAGCGCGTGCAGGAAGCCGGCGTGCTCGGCGTGCAGCACGCCGTGGCGAGTGGTCACCGCCGAGGCGTAGCCGGCGTCGCGGGCAAAGCCCACTTCGCGGCAGCCGACAGCGCTGGCGTAACCATAGGGGTAAGCGAGATGACGGGGGTCTTCGCCGAGCTGCGCCTGCAGTTGGCGCCTGACGTCGACGATCTCATGGCGCGCATCGGCTTCGTCGAGCCGCTTCAGATTGCGGTGGTTGACCGTATGCGCGCCGATCGTCACCAGCCTGTGCCCGGCCACGGCGCGGATATCGTCCCAAGTCATCAGCGTGCTTGGGCGCAAGCCATCGAGGTCGATGCCGTTCGAGCGCGCCAGATCGCGCAGCACGGCGCGCTGATCCTCCTCGCGCACCTCGAGCGTCAGATAGGCATGCAGACGCGCATTGGCGTGGAGTTTCTTGCTGTGGGTCGAGCAGTCTATGGTCACCGGCCCCTTCGGCGTCGCCAGCGTCAAACGCTCCCGCGCGTTGACGATATCCTCGACCACGTCCCACCATAAATCGGCGCTGCCGTCGATCAGACCCGGCGCGACATAGATGGTGATCGGCGCGTCGTGCTTTTCGAGCACTGGCAGCGCTTCGGTCATGTTGTCGCGATAGGCGTCGTCGGCGGTGATGGTGGCGAACTGGCCGTCCTTGCCGCCGGCCTTGATGCGCTCGATCGCCTCGTCGAGGGTGACGAAGGCATAGCCCCTCGACTTCATGTCGGCGACGAGAGCGTCGAGGAATCGCGGGGCGATGTTGAGGTGGCGGTTAACGCCGTCCGGCTTCTCCGGCGTGGCGGTGACCCGATGCAACATGAGGATGGCGCCAATGCCGCCGACAAACGGCTTGGCCAGCGGTGCAAGGCCGGTAAAGCGGGCGATATTAAGCGCCAGTTTCCGAACTGCCTCACCACCGTCGATCATTCATTCACCTTTTGCGCCTAGGCTCGATCCAAGCACGGAACGCGCCGACGCGAACTCCTGATCGCGACGAATACGCCTTAAGGATTGAGGTATGGTTGACGCCACCGCGTCATTTGACGGCAATCGGCTCGCCGCAAGCAAGGCGTCTGCGCGCACGCCGGCTGCCGACCAGACCAGTCTGTCGGTGTCGATCGCAGATGCTGCCGCGCTCGCCTCTTACGGCGAATTCTGCCGTTCGGCGCTGTTTGCGCCGGCGCAAAGCGCGGACTGGGTTCGTGCCTGGACGGCGCAGGCTAATCCCGATGCCGTCATTGCCACGCTGACAATCGAGGACAGGCCGGTCTTTGCACTGGCACTGGAAATCACGCGAACTGGTCCATTCCGCGTCGCCCGCTTCATGGGCGGGCGCCATGCCAACGGCAATTTCGCCGCCGCCGATCCGGCATGGCTGGCAAAGGCAGATGCTGGGGGGATCCGCAGGCTGGTGACGGCGATCGGCAAGGCGCGTCCCGACATCGATCTCGTTGCCTTGGAAAGGCTTCTGCCCGACCTCGATGGCGTTGCCAATCCGCTGGTGGCGTTCTCCAACTTTCCGAGCCCAAACCTGTCGCTCGCCGTCAATCTCGACGGTGGTTTCGATGCGCTGCTGTCGCGTGTGGGCGGCAAGCGCAAGCGCAAGAAGCACCGTTCGCAGACACGAAAATTCGAGGCGGTCGGCGTTCATCGCCGCATCGAGGCGCAGACACCCGAAGACGTGAACCGGCTGCTCGACGCTTTCTTCGAGATGAAGGAGTTCCGCTTCGCCAAGATGGGCATCGCCAATGTCTTCGGCGAGCCGGAGGTGCGGGCTTTCTTCCGTGCCCTCTTCGCCGGCGCGCTGGCCGAGGAGAAACCGGCCTTTGTGCTGCATGGGCTCGAAGTGGCCGGCAAGCTGCGTGCAATCACCGGCTCGAGCCGCTCGGGCAAACGCCTGATCTGCGAATTCGGCGCCATCGCCGAGGACGATCTCGGCCACACCAGCCCCGGCGATTTCCTTTTCTTCGACATCATCGAGGAAGCCTGCCAAACAGGCTTCGATGTCTATGATTTCTCGGTCGGCGACGAGCCCTACAAGCGGCTCTGGTGCGATATCGAGACCCAGCATTTCGAGGTGCTGGCGCCCCTGACGCTGAAGGGACGCGCCCTGGCGTCGGCGCTGCGGCAGGGCGCACGGGCGAAAGCCTTCATCAAGAACAACCCGACGGTCTGGAAGCTGACCAAGATGCTGCGCCGCAAGGCCGCCGGACAGGCAGCGCCCGCTCCCACGGACGACGAAAACTAGCGTTCAGAAATTCAGCGCTTCGCGGAGCGCCGGGCCGGCCCTGACCCGCAGGTCGAGATCTGCCTCGATGTGGTCGATATGGTGCAGCATCAGCCGGCTCACCAACCCGCAATCGCCGCTTTCCAGCGCGCCGACCATTTCCGTGTGCTCACTGTGTCCGCAGGCCGACACGCCGGATCGTCCGTAAAGGGCGATGACCAGCGACGAACGCGCCACTAGCTCCTCCATGAAGCGCTGCAGGATGGCATTGCCGGCGACGGAGGCGAGCAGCAGATGGAAATCGCCCGACGCCTTGATTTCGGAGCGCCGGGCGGTTGGGCCGCGCTCGGCGATGAAGCGGCCTTCCTCGTCGAGCTGCGCGCGGAACGCAGCGATATCGGTGGCTGTGACCCGCCCACAGGCGGCAATGGCTATGCCCGGCTCGATCAGCCGGCGCGATGCGAACACCTGGCGCGCTTCCTCGGGCGAAGGGTTGGCGACGAAGGCGCCACGGTTGCGCTCGGTACGCACCAGCCCCTCGAAGGACAGCATCTGCAGCGCCGCGCGCGCGACGGTGCGCGAGACGTCGAACAGCGTGCCGACCTCGCCTTCCGACAGCTTGGTGCCGGGCGTCAGCCGACGGTCGACGATGGCGTCCCGCAGATTGTCGCGAATCGCCTGGGCGCGATCCTGGTTGGCGCTGTCGGCGGAATGGATCTGATCGGCAATGTTCATGGCGATGATGGTTCCCAGCCTCTTCTAGCGCGACTCGTCGCCTGCGCACGAGAGGCAAAGTGGACACGAAGCCAAAAAAGATTGCATACGATTCTTGTGCAGATCGCGCACAATCGCCCATAATTTGTGCAATGCACAAGATAGCCTACCGGCTAGGCAGTGGGCAAGAACCCCGATTTCGCTGTCGATTCAAACGCTTGGGCCGATTGCCGCCGATTGGCACGCATAATGCATTGGTTAATGCGACCAAACGGGGAAGCCTGAATGTCCAAAGCCGCCGAGATCGACATCGTCTCCGTTTCGAAAGTGTACGGAACGACGACTGCCGTCGAGGCCATCAGCCTGAAAATACCGGCAGGCACCTATTGCTGCCTGCTTGGCCCCTCCGGCTGCGGCAAGACCTCGACGCTGCGCATGATCGCCGGCCACGAAAGCATTTCGTCGGGCGATGTCCGCCTCGGCAACATTGTCGTCACCGACCTGCCGCCGGCAAAGCGTGGCACGGCGATGATGTTCCAGTCCTATGCGCTGTTTCCGCATCTCGACCTTGTCGACAATGTCGCCTTCAGCCTGAAGATGAAGGGCGTCGACAAGGAGCAGCGCCGTGCCAAGGCGCTCGACATGCTCAAGCTGATGCAGATGGAGGCCTATGCGACGCGCCGGCCGGCGCAGCTTTCCGGCGGCCAGCAGCAGCGTGTTGCACTCGCCCGCGCTCTGATCACCGATCCCGAGGCGCTGCTGCTCGACGAGCCGCTGTCGGCACTCGACCCGTTCCTGAAGATACGCATGCGCGCCGAGCTGAAGAAATTGCAGACCTCGCTCGGCATCACCTTTGTCCACGTCACCCACAGTCAGGAGGAGGCCATGGCATTGGCGGACCTGATCGTGGTGATGAATGACGGCCGCATCGAACAGGCTGCGCCGCCACGAGATGTGTTCGAAAGGCCGGCCACCGCCTTCGTCGCGCGCTTCATGGGCGACCACAATGTCATCTCCGGCCGGGTCACCGGCGCGCGCGACGGCATGGTCGTCTTCGACGTCAATGGTGGCGCCTCGCTCGCCGCCCGCGGGCAAGGCCGGGAGGCGGGCCAGGAGGTGGGCACGCCGATCGACATCGCCATCCGCACCGACCATGTGCGCATCGGCGAAGCACCCTCTCCCGGCCTCGGCTTCACCGGCATCGTCTCCAACATCGAATATCGCGGCGCCACGGTGAAGCTGTCGGTCACCGGCGGCGGCATCGACGATTTCACCGTTATCATCGACGATTCCGACTTCTTCGCCAAACCCGTCGCCCTTGGCGACGCCGTACCGCTCGCCTGGGATTCCGAGGACGCCATCGTCCTCGGCCGCCTTCATTCATGAATTCAACGAAGCAAAACAAAAACAGGGAAATAGGAATGACAAAAACAGTAGAAACAAAGACCGGAATTTCGCGCCGTTCGTTGCTCAAGACAGGTGCGGCCGCCGTCGGCCTCGCCGCAGGCTCGGGCGCCATTACAGGCTTCCCGACCATCTGGGCGCAGTCCAACATCACGCTGCGCCAGTTCGGCACCGGCGTGTCGAACCTGAACGCGATCGCCGACAAGTGCAAGGCCGACCTCGGCATCACGCTGGAAATGACGGCGACCGATTCGGACGCGGCCGCCCAGCGCGCCGTGACCCAGCCCGACAGCTATGACATCGCCGACATCGAATACTGGATCTGCAAGAAGGTGTTCCCGAGCGGCGTGCTGCAGCCGATGGATGTCAGTAAGCTTAAATACTACGACGAACTGGTGCCGTTGTTCAAAACCGGCAAGCTGACGCCCGACAGCATCATTGCCCAGGGTACCGCGCCGCACACGGTCGGCTATGTCGAAGCGCAGGACTCAAAGACCTTCGCCAAGGCGCCGACCAAGTGGTTCACCATGGTGCCGACGATCTACAACGCCGATACGCTAGGCATCCGGCCCGACCTCGTCGGCCGCGACATCACCACCTGGGCCGACATCATGGACCCGGCCTTCAAGGGCAAGACCGCGATCCTCAACATCCCGTCCATCGGCATCATGGATGCGGCCATGATCATGGAGGCCACAGGCAACATCAAATATGCCGACAAGGGCAACATGACCAAGGAAGAGATCGACAAGACGATCGACTTCCTCATCAAGGCCAAGCAGGCCGGCCAGTTCCGCGCCTTCTGGAAGTCGTTCGACGAGAGCGTCAACCTGATGGCATCGGGCGAAGTGGTCATCCAGTCTATGTGGTCGCCGGCCGTCGCTGCCGTGCGCTCCAAAGGCATCGCATGCCGCTTCCAGCCGCTCAAGGAGGGCTATCGCTCATGGGGCGGCGGCCTTGGCCTTGCCGCCCATCTCAAGGGCGCCGAGCTCGACGCCGCCTACGAATACATCAACTGGTATACGTCGGGCTGGGTCGGCGGCTATCTCAACCGCCAGGGCTACTATTCCGCCAATATGGTCTCGGCCAAGAAGTTCATGTCCGAGGACGAATGGGGCTACTGGATCGAAGGCAAGCCGGCCAAGGGCGAGATCAAGGCGCCGGACGGCACCGTCATGGAAAAGGCCGGCGCCGTGCGCGACGGCGGCTCGTTCGAAGAGCGTATGGGCAAAGTCGCCTGCTGGAACTCGGTCATGGACGAGGACCGCTACATGGTGAAGCGCTGGAACGAATTCATCGCGGCGTAGAGCGGACGCGTTCACTGTGATGTTGCGATCCTTCGCGCCCCCCTCTGTCCTGCCGGACATCTCCCCCACTTGGGGGGAGATTGGCAGCGTCATGGCCGGCTCTTCGTTAGCAACGTTGGAGTTTGGCGAAGGCCGTTATGAGAGTTCGATCTCCCCGCTCGTGGGGGAGATGTCCGGCAGGACAGAGGGGGGCGCGAAGGATCGCAAGTCATCGCGATCACGCGGAGGATTTTCCCAATGACAGTCGCGCTCGAACGCCCCGCCATCGCAGCAGCCAAGCCCGCCAGACGCCGCCGCGTCTCCCTTGGCGCCGTCACGCCCTATTTGCAATCGGCGCCGCTGGCGGTCATCCTCGGTGCGTTCCTGCTCTTGCCAATCATCATGATCGTCGTCGTCTCCTTCTGGGACTACGACTTCGCCGCCATGTATCCGGATTTCCTGACGACGAACTATTCCGACGTGCTGGGATCATGGGTCACCTGGAAGACCTATCTCAACACCATCAAATTCGCTGCCATCGTCTGGGCTCTGACCTTGTTCATCGGCTTCTGGGTCGCCTATTTCCTCGCCTTCCATATCCGCACCACCGCCATGCAGATGGTGCTGTTCCTTGTCTGCACGGTGCCGTTCCTGACCTCCAACATCATCCGCATGATCTCGTGGATCCCGGTGCTTGGCCGCAATGGGTTGATCAACTCGACGCTGGTGCAATTGGGGCTGGTGCCAAAACCCATCGAATGGCTGCTCTATTCGGAATTCGCCGTGGTGCTGGCCATGGTGCATCTCTACACGCTGTTCATGGTAACGCCGATCTTCAACACGTTGATGCGCATCGACCGCTCGCTGGTCGAGGCCGCGCGCGATGCCGGCGCGTCCGGCTGGCAGGTCTTGTGGAACGTCGTCATCCCGCTGGCCAGGCCCGGCATGGCGATCGGCACCATCTTCGTCGTCACGCTGGTGATGGCCGATTTCTCCACTGTGCAGGTGATGTCGGGCGGCCAGAGCGCGTCGGTCGCACTGATGATGAAGAACCAGATGTCGCTGCTGCAGTATCCCGCAGCCGCCGCCAATGCCGTAGTGTTGCTGGTGTTGGTACTGTTGATGGTCGCGGGCATCCTGCGCATCGTCGACATCCGCAAGGAGCTTTGAGGTGAGCCACGAAAAACGCACCCTCGAATTCTATGTGCTTGCGGTCTTCTTCACTCTGTTCGTGCTGTTCCTCTACGGCCCGCTGTCGGCGATCCTGATCCTTTCTTTCCAAGGCGAGACCGGCGGCCTCACCTTCCCGCTCAATGGCGTGTCGCTGCACTGGTTCGCCAATCTGTTCGAGCGCCAGGCGGTCGGCGATTTCGGCGGCAGCTTCAAGCGCTCGCTCGTGCTCGGCCTTATGGTGATGATCGTCACCGTCGTCGTGTCGCTGCTGGCAGGGCTCGCTTTCCGGCAAAAATTTCGTGGCGCCACCGCTTTGTTCTACCTGGCGGTCGCCAGCCTCGTAGTACCCTCGATCATCATTTCGCTCGGCATCGGCGTCGTCTTCCAGCAGGTCGGCTTCCGCCCAGCCTGGTACACATCGGCCTTCGGCGCGCACCTGACCTGGACCTTGCCCTTCGGCGTGCTCATCATGTTCGCCGTCTTCAACCGCTTCTCGCCCGCCTATGAGGAAGCCGCGCGTGACCTGGGCGCCAACTCCTGGCAGACCTTCGCCCATGTCGTGCTGCCGATGATCGCGCCGAGCCTGATCGGCGTCGGCCTGTTCGGCTTCACGCTGTCCTATGACGAGTTCGCCCGCACGCTGATGACGTCGGGCACCTTCAACACGCTGCCGCTCGAGATCTACGGCATGACCACCAATGTCACGACGCCGGTGCTCTACGCGCTGGGCACGGTGACCACCGTGTTCTCCTTCCTGGTGATCCTGGCCACACTGGGCGCCATCCTCTATGTTGGCCGCAGGCGGGCCAGGGTTTGATTGTGCAGATACTGGTGGTGAACCCCAACACGACGGCGAGCATGACCGAGACGATCGCGGCGGCGGCGCGCGGCGTTGCCGGCGCCGGGACCGAGGTGATCGCGGTCACCTCCTCGATGGGCCCGGCCTCGATCGAGGGCTATTATGACGAGGCATTGGCCGTGCCCGGCCTTTTGATGGAGATCGCCGCCGGCGAACGTGCCGGGGCTCAGGCCGCCATCATCGCCTGCTTCGACGATACCGGCCTGGATGCGGCACGCGCCATGGCCTCCATTCCGGTCATCGGCATCTGCGAGGCCGCACTCGGTGTCGCCTCCTACATTGCCCAGCGATTCACAGTGGTGACGACCACCGAACGCTCGCGTGTCCCTGTCGAGGGGCTGGTGCAGCGCTATGGCATGGCCGGGCGTGCCCGCGTGCGCGCCGCCGACATTCCCGTACTCTCGCTTGAAGACGCTGCTTCCGGCGCTGTCGAGAAACTGCGCGCCGAGATCGCCCGCGCCATAGCGGAAGACCGCGCCGAGGCCATCGTGCTCGGCTGCGCCGGCATGGCCGACCTGGCACACCGGTTGCAGCAAGAGTTCGACCTGCCCGTCATCGACGGCGTCGGCGCCGCCCTCAAACAGGCCGAGGCGCTGATCGCATTGGGCCTGTCGACCTCGAAGCGCGGCTCCTATGCCAGTCCGCTGGCCAAGCCCTATCGCGGCGTGCTGAAATCCTTCTCGCCGGGGGTGGTCGCCGCGGAGTGAACGCTATGAAGCCTACCGTCCGCGCATTGTCTCCGCCGGAACTGACCGTTCTCATCGACTGGGCGGCGGCTGAAGGCTGGAACCCTGGCCTTGATGATGCCGCCGCGTTCCGGCCAACCGATCCTGAAGGGTTCATCGGCGCTTTTGTCGGCAACGAGATGACCGCCGCCATCTCGGCTGTCGCCTATGGCGGCAACTTCGGTTTCATCGGTCTCTACATCTGCCGACCAGACATGCGCGGCAAAGGCCATGGCAAAGCAGTCTGGAATGCGGGCATGGCCAGGCTGGCCGGCCGAACGGTCGGCCTCGACGGGGTCGCCGCGCAGCTGGCGAATTATCGCCGCACGGGATTCAGCTCGGCGTACGAAACCATCCGCTTCAGCGGCCGTATCGCGACCCCGCCCGTCCGAAGCGAAGGGGTGCGCATGATAACCACGCAACTCGTGCCCGACATCATCGCCTATGACGCCCGCTGTTTCCCCGCGCCTCGACGAGCCTTCCTGCACCGCTGGGCGCAGCCGCCGCATTGCGGGTTCGCCGCGATCAGTTCACTCGGCACCATAGGCTACGCCGTGGCTCGTCCCTGCCGTTCGGGTTACAAGATCGGCCCGCTGTTTGCCGACGACACCGAGACGGCGATGCAGCTCATGGGCAGTCTGGCTGCCGCATGCGAAGGTGGCGACCTGCATATCGACGTTCCTGCCGAAAATTTCGATTTCACCACGGCGCTTTCAGCAATTGGTTTCAGGCCGACCTTCACCACCACGCGCATGTACAAGGGCCCGCCTCCGAAGGTCGACTCGCGACGAATATTTGGCGTGACGACCCTGGAGTTGGGGTAGATCCCGGCGCCGACTGACAGGCTTGGTTTTTCGGGAGCCGGCGGGCGATGGACGAGCCGATCCGTAGTAGCGCCGCCTAAGTCGAATTGTCTGATGTCTCAGGCGGCGCTACGTCGTCCCGGCACGGGGTTACCCGGCGTCTCGTGGCCGATCGGCGTCACCAGAGTGAGGTCGGGATAGCCGCTTTCGATCAGCTCGACGGCGGCCTGCGCCACCTCATCGTCCGCCTGCAGCATGGACATGAAGACCTCAGTGCTGTCGCCGACCAGTCGGCTGATGCCTTGCGCATCGGCCGGTCCGCATTCGACAATGACCAGATCATAGGCAGTGGTCAGCGACTGCATGATGATCGGCAGCCGGTCGGCGGCGCGCATGGCGCGAACCGGATCGGCGGTGCCGACGGGAACGACATGGCAGTCGGAATAGAGGTCAGCGTGAATGACGTCGCTGAACTGCGCTTCCGAAGCCAGCAGATTGGTGATGCCGGGGAAAAGTCCGCTGTCCAGCATCGGCCGCGAGGCGGCACCTGACGCCGTGAGATCGAGCAGCAGCACACGCAGGCCAGCGTCGGAGACTTCGCGCGCTACCAGCACTGCCGATGCAGCCGCCTCATCGCCTTCGGGCGACACGAAGATGGCGCGCGCAGCACCGCTGGCGATCAGCTTTTCCGCCGCCTTCTCGACATCGATCTCGCCAAGGCTGGAGCGTACCCGCTCGGATTGCGGTTCTGGATCGGCAGCCGCTGCTCCTTCCAGCACTGAAGGAGCCGGCTCCTGCTCCGGCTCGGGCGCCAGTTCAGACTCCATGGCCGTCCGCTGATCGACCACCTCCTCGGCCACGACTGCGGCCGGTTCCGGGTCGACGACCGGCGCCGACATTGCCGGCATCGCAACCTGTTCGATGCGGTCCAAGCGGGCCCCTGGGGCCGGACGCATGGCGCGGCCGGAAAACAGCTCCTGCAGCAGCGTGATGACCGACATCAGCAGCAGCGAGCCGACGAAGGCGGCGCCGACGATCGGCACGAGCTTGGGGAAATAGGGTTCCGACGGCACGCGCGCCTCGGAAAACACGCTGGCATCGACCGGCAGGTAATTCTTGCGCGAGGACACTTCGCGGAAGCTCGCCATATAGGATTCAAGCTGCTGGCGCCGGACGTTCGCCTCGCGCTGCAGCGCATCCAGCTGGACCTGCTCCTCGCCGGCCCGCGACGACGCCGCTTTCAGCTTGTTGACGTCCGATATCAGCTGGTTTTCGCGCGCCTGGGCGGTCTGCGCCTGCGTCAGCAACCCGCGCATGATTTTTTGCGCTTCGTTGCGGATCTGGCCGTCGAGATCGGCAAGCTGCGACCTCATCGCCCGCAGGCGGGGATGGTTGTCGAGCAAGGTGGTGGAAAGATCGGCGATGTTGGTTCTGAGCTCGATCTGACGCTCACGCAGCCGCTGGATCAGATCGGAAGACAGCACTTCGGGTACAGCGTCCAGCGAACCGCCATTCTGCAAAGCCTGGCGCACCCTTTCGGCCGTTGCCTCGGCCGAAGCGCGGCTGGCGCGCACACGCGACAGTTCGGTCGATAGCTCGGACAATTGCTGCGTCGCCAGCACCGAATTGTTGCCAGCCATCAACAGGTCCGACTGGGCGGAGCGGAAGGCCGCGACCTTGGCCTCTGCATCCCTGACCTGCTTCTGCAGATCGTCGATTTCCGGCCCGAGGAAGGCGGTCGCGGCGGCGTTCGACTTGGTCTTGGCATCCGCCTGGTAGGCCAGGTAGGCCTTAGCAATGGCGTTCGGAATGTCGGCGGCAAGCTGGGGATCTTCAGAGGAAAATTCGACGGCGATGACGCGGGTCTTTTCCACGCCATAAACATTGAGCTTGTCGCGCATCTTCGTCAGCACGCGCTCTTCGAGCGGAATTTCTTCCGGATCGCTCTTCAGCCCGGCAATGACCAGGAGCCGGGTGACCGGCGACATGCCGAGCGCATCGTTGAACTCGGGCTTGTCGCCCAGCTTAAGGTCGGCAGCCACCTGCTTGAGAATGTCGGACGAGGAAATGACCTGAACCTCGGTTGCTACACCTTCCGCATCGAGCACAGGTTTGTCGTCTTCATTGGTACCGGCAGGCCGCGTATAGGCCGATTCGCTCAACTGGATTTTCAGCTGCGTCGTGGCCTTATAATGCGGCGTGGCAAGCCACGCGAACGCGAAGGCGAGACCAGTGACGAGAAGCGTGATCACAAGAATGCGCAGCCAGTTCCGCGCCAGGCTGGCGAAGAGCTGTCTCAGGTCGACATCGACATCTGCGGCCGCGGACTGGTCGGACATGCATTCCTGCTCCGGACATGAGGCTAGATGGTAGCGTAAACAACTATGGTAACTCAGCCGTTAAGATCGCGGTAAGCAGCTGTTAGGGTTTGCTGACATCCGGTAAACAAAGCCAGCAAAACTATACGGCTTTTTGTCGATTGCCGCCAAATCGGCCGCGTCCCTTTACCGGCCATTAACCCTAACAGGATGATAACGAACCCAGATCCTTAAGGTTTGCCGCCGTGTCCTGGCGGCCATAGCGACGAAGGTGTGTGTCCGATCATGAAAAGCGCTGCTGGTCTGTTTCGCGCTCTGCTGGCCGTGTCGATGCTCGCCGGCTGCTCCAGCTACCGGCCGACGCCGGCGGCCTTCCACGAGGTACTCGACCAGCCCTATCGGCTCGGCGCCGGCGACCGTGTCCGCGTCACCGTGTTCGAACAGGACGGTCTGACCAACACCTACAGTGTCGATCAGTCCGGCTACATGTCCTTCCCGCTGGTCGGCGCGGTGCCGGCGCGCGGCCACACGGCCCAGCAGCTGGAAAAAGCGCTCGCCGACAAACTGCGCCAAGGCTATCTGCGCGACCCCGACGTGTCGGTCGAGATCGATCGCTACCGGCCGATCTTCGTCATGGGCGAAGTGGGCGCCGCCGGCCAGTATTCCTACGTGCCGGGCCTCACCGTGCAGAAGGCCATCGCGATTGCGGGCGGTTTCTCGCCGCGCGCCAACCAGGAAAGCGTCGACATCACCCGCGACATCAACGGCAAGGTGATGACAGGCCGGGTGGTTACCTCCGATCCGCTGCTGCCGGGCGACACGGTCTACGTTCGCGAACGCCTGTTCTGACATCAACGTGGCGGACCAGCTCAGGATCGTCCACTGCTTTCGCTCACCCGTCGGCGGGATCTTCCGGCATGTGCGCGACCTGACGGAGGCCCAGCTCGCCGCCGGACATGTTGTCGGCATCGTCTGCGATTCGACCACCGGCGGCGAATACGAGGAACGCCTGTTCGACCAGATGAAGGACAGCCTGGCGCTCGGCATCCATCGCACGCCGATGCAGCGCCATGTCGGGCCGGGCGACTTCGCCTCGGCCTGGCGCACTTACAGGATCATCAAGGAATTGCAGCCGGACGTGTTGCACGGACATGGCGCCAAAGGTGGCGCCTATGCCCGTCTGTTCGGCTCATTGTTGCGGGTATCTAGGTCTCGCGTAGCCCGCCTCTATTCGCCGCATGGCGGCTCCCTCCACTATGATGAAACGACGACGACCGGGAAGCTGTTCTTCGCGCTCGAGCGCTTCATGGCGCGCTTCACCGACTGCCTGCTGTTCGTCTCCGACTATGAGCGGCGCACCTATCGCAGGAAGGTCGGCGAACCGCCTATCCCGAACACGCTGGTCTATAACGGCCTGCGCGCCGCCGAGTTCGAACCGGTGGTCGCACAGCCCGACGCGGCCGACCTGCTCTACATCGGCATGATGCGCGACCTCAAAGGGCCTGACATTTTCATCGACGCGCTGGTGCTGGCCGGGTCCCAGCTTGAGCGCCGCTTGACCGCGGTCATGGTCGGCGATGGCGACGACCTGCCGCGCTACCATGCGCAGGTGAAACGGCTGGGCCTCGGAAAACAGGTCCGCTTCTTGCCGCCTATGCCAGCCAGGGAGGCCTTTGCACTGGCCGACCTCGTGGTTGTGCCGTCGCGCGCGGAAGCCATGCCCTATATCGTGCTGGAGACGCTGGCCGCCGGCAGGCCGATGATCGCCACGGCCGTCGGCGGCATTCCCGAAATCTTCGGTGAGGGATCCCCTGCCCTGATCCGTCCCGATCCGCGCCAACTCGGCGACAAGGTGGGTGAAGCGCTGCGCGATCTCGACGCATACCGGCGCGTCATGCCCGACACCGCCAGGCTCAGGGCGCGATTCGGCGCCGATGTGATGGCCGCCGAAATCGAAAAGGCCTATTTCGCCGCGCTCAACAGATAGACGACCGTCCAAAACCACAAGTTGTTCTCAAGGTTTTTTTAGCTCTCTTTCTGCTATCGTCATCGCGGAAGCTTGTGGGAAACCCGATGAACGAGACCGACCCCACGCGCCGCTTTTCGGCCGATGCGGTGCGCAAATTCGACAGTCCTGCCGAGAGCCCCACGCCCGGCGGCATGAACAGTGTTGCCCGCCAGGTCGCCTCGCAATACCGGCGCGATACGATGTCGCCGGTCATGGTCAGCGGCGTATTGCGCATCGTCGAATTCGGCTTGCTGTTCCTGTCGGGGCTCGCGCTCTACTTCCACTTTGTCGGCTTCTTCAACTATCTCGCCTGGCAATATCCGCTGACCATTGCCGCGGCGTCATTCGTGGCCGTGGTGCTGCTCGACGTCAGCGATTGCTACCAGATCTCCGCCTTGATGCGACCGATCGCCAATCTCGGCCGCGTGCTGATGGTCTGGGCCGGCACCTTCGCGCTGATGGCGCTGACGGCCTTCATCATGAAAATGTCGGAGGATTATTCGCGTCTGCTGTTCGGCACCTGGTTTGTCGTCGGCCTGCTTCTGCTGTTCGGCCTCAGGCTGGTGATGTCGAAGCTGATCCGGCGCTGGGCGCGCAACGGCCGCATGGAACGCCGCGCCGTCATCGTCGGCGGCGGCAAGGCGGCCGAGATGCTGATCCGCTCGGTCGAGAAGCAGCCAGACAACGACA
Organism: Mesorhizobium sp. L103C131B0; assembly: GCF_000502275.1. Classification (NCBI taxonomy): domain Bacteria; kingdom Pseudomonadati; phylum Pseudomonadota; class Alphaproteobacteria; order Hyphomicrobiales; family Phyllobacteriaceae; genus Mesorhizobium; species Mesorhizobium sp. L103C131B0. Next base: position 95,189 of record NZ_AYXC01000004.1, read on the forward strand.
TCCGCATCTGCGGCATCTTCGATGACCGCGGCGACAAGCGCTCGCCGCCGATCGTGGCCGGCTATCCCAAGCTCGGCACCATTTCGGAGCTGATGGAATTCGCTCGCATCGCGCGCATCGACATGCTGATCGTGTCGCTGCCGCTGACTGCCGAAACGCGCGTGCTGCAGCTGCTGAAGAAGCTCTGGGTGCTGCCGGTCGACATCCGGCTCTCGGCGCATTCGAACGCTTTGCAGTTTCGCCCGCGCGCCTATTCCTACATCGGCTCGGTGCCGATGCTCGATATCTTCGACAGGCCGATCAACGACTGGGATTCGGTCGCCAAGCGCGCCTTCGACATCGTCTTCTCGCTGATCGGCATTGTCCTGTTCTCACCGGTGATGCTGGCGACGGCCATCGCCATCAAGCTCGACAGCAAGGGTCCGGTGCTGTTCAAGCAGAAGCGGCACGGCTTCAACAACGAGATCGTCGAAGTCTACAAATTCCGCTCCATGTATACCGACCGGTCGGACCCGACCGCCAAGCAGACGGTGACCAAGAACGATCCGCGCGTCACCCGCGTCGGCCGCTTCATCCGCAAGAGCTCGATCGACGAGCTGCCGCAGTTCTTCAACTCGCTGTTCGGCACGCTGTCACTGGTTGGCCCGCGCCCGCATGCGATTGCCGCGCAGTCGCACAACCTTCTCTACAATGAGGTGGTCGACGGCTATTTCGCCCGCCACAAGGTCAAGCCCGGCGTTACCGGCTGGGCGCAGATCAATGGCTGGCGCGGCGAGATGGACACCAATGAGAAGATCCGCATGCGCACGGAATACGACCTCTATTACATCGAGAACTGGTCGATGCTGTTCGATCTGCGCATCCTGCTCATGACGCCGCTGCGGCTGCTCAACACGGAAAACGCCTATTGAGCGCGATTTCCCATGATGTGCCGCAGGCTGCGGTCAATGCCAAGCTGATCGCGCTGATATCGTCGGGCGCGGTGTTTTTCGGCGTCTTCCTGTCAGGCTTCGTCATCGACGAGCCGGCGCCTTACGATCTTTTCATGGTCGGGCTGATCGGGGTGTGGGGGCTGTTTGGCCTGCGCATATCGCGCGCGGCCGTGCCGCTGCTGGTGCTGCTGATCACGATGAACATCGGCGGCATGATTGCCATGACGCAGATGGCCGATCTCGCCAACACACCGCTCTATCTCGCCGTGTCGCTTTTTCTCGCTTTCACCGCGGTGTTCTTCTCGTCGGTGACTGCGGTGCAGCCCGGCCTCTACCGGCTGATCTTCATCGCCTATGTCGTCTCCGCGGTGGTGACCTCGCTGCTCGGCATTGCCGGCTATTTCCACGCTTTCCCGGGCGCTGAAATCTTCACCAGATACGACCGCGCCCAGGGCGCCTTCCAGGATCCGAACGTGTTCGGGCCGTTCCTGGTGCTGCCCGGCATCTATCTGCTCTATCTCCTGTTGACCGGCTCGATCGCGCGCATGCCGCTTCTGGCGGTGCCGCTGCTGATCATCACCGCCGGCATTTTCTTCTCCTTCTCGCGCGGCGCCTGGGGCATGTTCGCCGTCTCGGCCATCCTGCTCACCGGCGCCCTGTTCCTGCAAAGCAACAGCGGCAAGTTCCGGCTGCGCGTCATCATCATGACCATTGCCGTCGTCACCCTGCTGGTGGTCGCCATGATCGTCATCCTGCAGCTGCCCGGCGTCGGCGAGATGTTCTCCAGCCGCGCCCAGCTCGAACAGAGCTACGACACGGCGCGCCTTGGCCGCTTCGCCCGCTACACGATCGGCTTCGAGATGGCGCTCGAACACCCGCTCGGCATCGGCCCGCTGGTATTCGGCACCATTTTCGGCGAAGACACGCACGACATCTGGCTGAAGACGTTGATGGATTATGGCTGGCTCGGCTTCGTCTCGTTCCTGTCGCTGACGCTGTGGACGATCGCCGCCGGCTTCCGCATCCTTTTGCGCGACCGGCCGTGGCAGCCCTATCTGCTCTGCGCCTACGTCGCTTTCATCGGCAATATCGGGCTCGGCACTTTCATCGACATCGACCACTGGCGCCATGTCTACCTGCTGCTTGGCCTGATCTGGGGCGCGATCGCGCTGGAATACAGGCATCAGCGCGGGTTCCGGGCGGTGGCGGCAAGCTAAACCGACGGAAACGCCGCCGAGTTCGGAAGACCCCGCCCTGCTGACGGATTGTCGGGATTTCCTCTATCTCGCGATGCCGGCAACCCGCTCGGGGTATTGCACTGCCAGCATCGACTTGTCGGCGTGATCGGCGAAGATGGCGCTGACCTTTTCGGCGTCGAACCGCGCCCGTCGCTTGCGCTTCTCGTCGTTCAGCAAAATCCCGCTGATGGCGTCGAACTTGCGGCCGAGGTTTTTCAATATGCCTCTCTTGACCGGCCAGCTGCTGCTGAAACGGCCGGCCCAGGGCGTGCCTTTCGCCAGATCGCGATAGATCGCCATGGCCTCGACCTCGACCCCGATGGGCGGACGGTCCCAGGGCTTGCCCCAGGCGAAGTGGCGGGCGTAGCAGCGGCTGAAAGGGATCTGGCTGGTGTAATTGGTCATCACGTTCCAGAACGGGTGCATTGTCTGCCACCGGCCCTCGAAGGCCACGTTTAATGGGCCTTGGTCCATTCCGTAGACATGCTCGGACGCCAACTCCCGCGTACGCTCCAGCAGTCCCTCACGCCTGACCAGCGGCATGTTGAACACCAGCACACCCGAATTGAATTTCGGCGCCCCAGGCTGCACCGGCAGATGTTTCCTGAACTTCGCGTCGAAGTAGGTTTGCTCGTCGTGTGCGGCCAGCAATGGAGCTTTGAGCGGGGTGTTGCAGAGGTCTGCTATCGATCGGTTGAAAAGCACATCGGCGTCGGAATAGACGATGCGGTCGTACGACTCGAATTCAGGCAATCTGTCCGCAAACAGCCTGATGTAGGCCGCAAGCGAAGGATGCGTCGCCCGGTTGTAGTTCGTCGCGTCCATGAATTCCGTTACGTCGATGACGCCGATCTTCCCACCGAGCAAACGCTCGCCCGCATCCCGGTCTTCACTGGGGATGATGCCGGTGTGCAGAATAAAGCCGTCTACGGGCGTCGAGACATCTAGAACACGCCGCGCCGCCAGACAGGCAAAAGGAAAGAATTTCTGGTCAGCAGCGAAAAAGAAACACGATTTTTGCGACATATTACACCACTCGCTGCCTGCGTCCCTATCTGTCAAAAAACGTCGTAAGACTCAGTCGAATCGGCCGAGCCTTTCTGGAAACTGCACAGCCATCGCACCGGCATCAGCATGCTCGGCATATATCTTGTGGACCTTGCTGCCGTCATACCGTGCTCGCCGCCGATACCGATCCTTGTTCGGCAACATCCCCATCATGCCGTCGAACCTGCGGGCGAACCGCCTCATGACGCCCCGCTCGAAGGGGATACGCTGCCGGAAGGGCTCAAGCCAAGGCGTATCCCTTGCCAGATCGCGCCAGACGGCAAGCGCCTCGAGTTCCACGTCGACCTGGCTTCCCCAGGGCTTGCCGCCGGCGAAATGCCGCGCATAGGCTTGGGCGAAGCGGAATTCCTTCGTATCGTTGGACATCAAATTCCAGGCCGGGTGCATCGTCTGCCACTTGCCCTCGAAGGCGATGTTCAGCGCGTTCTGATCGTTCATCTGCCCGGCAACGGCAACATCTCTGGCGCGGTGCAAAAGTCCCTGTTGACGCACCGGCGGCATGTTGAAGACGATGATGCCGGCGTTGAAATAAGGCGCTCCCGGCTGCATCGACAATTTGTGCCGGTAGCCTGGGCGGAAGTACATATAATCGTCATGGGCGGCCAACAATGGGGCATGAAGTGTCTGGCCCACCAGGTCACCTATATCCCGATTGAAGAGGACATCACAATCGACATGGGCGATGCGGTCATAGTCCGCGAACTGAGGCAGCTGGTCGGCGAAAAGCCGAACAAAAGTGCCGACATTGCTTGGCCGAAAAGTATGACCGGCCTGCGCAAACAACGCCGATACGTCCATTATGCGAAGACGGTTCTTGAGCAGGCGTTCAGCAACACGCATATCGGCATCACGTGCGCCGACATGCAGGATGAAGCCTGGCGTTGCGTCTCCCGAAACATCCAGAATTCTGCGCGCCGCCAAGCATGCATACGGAAAATAGTTGGCGTCGGCCGCCAGAAAAAAACAGGAATTGGCCACGCGCAATCTTTCTTATCGAGACTAGGCGAGCCATATCGCCTTGGCGTTGCGGCGACAAGGCCGGATGCCTCGCGACTTTTCCGGTCCAACGCGCCGTTTTAGCGCTTGCACCATAACCCTTGAAAATATATGGCTTTGCGCGGTCCGGAGTGTAGCGCAGCCCGGTAGCGCACTTGACTGGGGGTCAAGGGGTCGTCGGTTCGAATCCGGCCACTCCGACCATTTTTAGACAGGACTTGCCCCCAAAGGTCCTGCTTCTCAAATCACCAACATTCATCCTTGGCAGACGTCGACCCATTCGGCGCCGACAATATGTGCCATGCGCTGCGGGCTGAGCCTTACAGCGGCGTTGGTGGCGCCGGCCGCGGGCACGACTTCATCGAAGGCGCGGAGCGAGACGTCGCAATAGACCGGCAGCGGCGCCGGCAGGCCGAATGGGCAGACGCCGCCGACGGGATGGCTGGTAATCGCGACAACCTCGTCGGCGTCAAGCATGCGCGGCTTGCCGCCGAAACGGTCCTTGAATTTGCGGTTGTCGAGCCTCGACATGCCGCCGGCCACGATCAGCATGGTCTCACCGCCGACGCGCAGGCAGATGGTCTTGGCGATCTGCGCCGGCTCCACGCCATGCGCCTCAGCCGCCAGCGCCACCGTCGCGGAACTCGCTTCGGTGACGAGCACTTCGACATCGGGCGCATGGGCAGCCAGGAAGGCGCGCACGGTCTCAAGGCTCATCTCGGCATTGTCCCATTCGAAAACGGTTAGCGTTCACACTGGATAGCTTCACGCTCGGTCGGCGGCAACCTCCCCGCCCCTCGACGACTGCAGCGGTACCAGGCCAGGCGGGTCGCGCCGCATGTCAGCAACGCAAGGCGCATCCCCCGTGCGGGAGATGTGTTCGGGCTGCTGCCTTGGTAGGTCGCAATGGATCAGGGCCGGCGCTGATGCTGTGCTCCCACGATCAACCGGAGAGATCATCATGCTCAAGCTCGCCTCGGCTCTGGCGCTGCTGCTTATCGGGACGGCGCCGCTGCTTGCCGACGACATGCCGATAAACGCGGACGCCATCAAATGGGGCCCTGCTCCTGCTGTCTTGCCCGCCGGCGCGGACATGGCTGTCATCGCCGGGGACCCCTCGAAGGATGGCATCTACGTGCTGCGGTTGAAGCTGCCGGCCGGCTACGGGATTGCCGCGCACAACCATCCCACCTCGGAATATGTGACGGTGATTTCCGGCAATTTTCATATCGGCATGGGCGACAAGCTCGACGAGACCAAGGGCATCGAACTGACCGCCGGCGGCTTCGGCGTAGCCCCACAGGGAATGAACCATTACGCCTGGACGACAAGCGCTACGATCGTCCAGGTTCATGGCGAGGGGCCGTTCGCGATCACCTACGTCAACCCGGCGGACGATCCGAGCAAGAAGTGACATTCGCCGTTGGGCGAATGCAACAAGCCCGCCAGGGCAAACCATGGCGGGCTTGTTGAACGACGCTTGGCCGTTGTTATGAAACGGACCGGTTTTCCACAGGCGCCGTGGGCGCCGGGGCATCGATCAGGGCCGTTTCCGGCAATTGCAATGCTGCGGCGATCCGGCGAAGTTTCGTCGGATCGGTGTCCTTGCCGCTCTCTATGTCGGCAATCTCGCTGGTCGACAGACCGCAGGTCAGGGAAAGCTCTTCAATACTGTATCCCTTTGTCTCCCGGATGGCTTTGAGGCCGGGGTGCTCAAGCGCTACATCGGCCGCAACATCGGCCGCCAGCCTGGAGAAGGGTTCGTGTTTTGCAGTTTGGGGCATTGGCAACTCCATGGGGCTAAAGAGTTTTGGATCAAATGATAGGGTGTTGCCTGAGAGCCGGGACAATGCCCGCTTGACGGCGATTTGCCAAGGCCCAAACCGACCGTCACAGCATCGTGAACCGGCGTCAAAACCGCAGGCGCCAGGGCACATATAGGATCTCCCCCCGATCTCCCAATCAAGTTCTTTTGAAGGGCCGCACGCCGAAGTGTTCAGCGGTTTTGCGCCGCTCGCGCGTTAGCCTGATGTTGCTGGCAGTCGCATCGGGCCAGCTTTTCCCAAGAGGATCAGATCCATGACATTCAAGACATCAGCCATCGTGCTCGCCACGATTTCAGGCCTCGCCGGCGCGAGCATGGTCGCGGCGCAAGCCGCCGAGGCCGTGCGCATTCGCGGCACGGTGACCGCCTTTGCCGGAGCGACGCTGACGGTGAAGACCCGCGAAGGCGCTACCGACGCCATCGCGCTGGCTGAAGGGTGGAAGATTTCCGGCGTCGCCAAGGCGGATGCCGGGGATATCAAGCAAGGCGATTTCCTCGGCATTGCCTCTGTTTCGAAGGCCGATGGCGGCAGCGGCGCGCTTGAGGTGGTGATCTTCCCGGCCGCGCTGAAGGGCGCCGGCGAAGGCGACCGCCCGTGGGATCTCGAGCCCAACAGCCGGATGACCAACGGCACGGTCGCCGATGTCACCGAGATTGCAGGTCGCACGGTGATGCTGACCTACGACAATGGCCAGAAAAAGCAGATCGCGATCCCGCAGACGACGCCGGTGGTGACCTTCGCGCCGGCGACGCCCGCCGACCTCAAGCCTGGCGCTGTGGTGTTCGTCAACGCCGAGCGCGGCAGCGACGGCAAGCTGACCGCGAGCCGGGTCGTTGTCGGCACCAACGGCGTCATTCCGCCGATGTAAGTTGCCGACGAAGCCGCCAGACACAATCCAGAAACAAAATTCTACAGTCCGGAAAAACTGTCGAAAAGTTCGGAGGCGATAGTCATGACTGCGGGGTTCACCGGCACCGATCTTGCTCGGTGACGGCCAAATTCAGCCCGCGCAGAAAAGGAAACGAAGTCATGAAGAAGTCCCTCCTGTCGGCTCTCGGGCTGGCTTTTGCCCTGGCTGTCTCTCTGCCGCTCATCGGCGCCAGCAGCGCCGACGCAGCACCGCTGCACAAGAAGCATCACCACCATCATCATCATCACAACAAGCATCACCGCCATCACCATCACCACCACCACCACCACTACCACCACAAGAAGGTGGAGGCCAAGAAGGCCTGACACGGCCGACTTGCCCAACGGGAAGGCTGGCCCTGGAGTCCTCGCCAAGGCCGCCTTCCCGTTGGTTTTTGCCAGGCGACACGTGGAAAAGCTGAAGGCAGGATTCGATGGCGCCGATGCGCCAGAACGCGAGCAACCACAGCGCACCCCAACGAACGTATCAGGCGCAAGGCCGACAACACAGCGGTTGCCAGCTGCAGGACACCACGGGTCCCTCAATGCTGCCGGAACCCGCTAGGACGGCGCCGCGAACGCGAGCACTATTGCGATCAAAATCAAAAGCGGTCCCATCCATTTGAAATGCTTCGCGACCTGCAGCCACCATGGCTGCTGACCTTTCTGGGCCTGAAAAGGACTTTGGAGCAGCCCAAAACCAACGCCTGTCATCCACAGCCCAGCGCAGAACATGATGAACTCGTCGATGTAATTTGCGACCACGCCCGTCTCCTCCGCCGGTACCTTTGGACTGGCGTTATAGTCGCAGCCGGGAGTGGCAGAAAGCGCGGTGCCAAGTGGCGGCAATGACTGCTGCCGCCACCTGACAAGAGCCGGGCGCGGACTCGGTCTTGGCCGGCCATTTGGGCACGCCACGGTGTGACCTTCGCATGGGATGCCGCGCCGCTACGTCAGCGGCCTTCACGCGAAAATGCATAATCGATGCCGGCCCCGCCAAGCGCCGTCCGTTGGCGAAGGCTAAAAATCGACGTCGCGAAAAAACGCGAAGAAAATTCGAACCACGCATGAACCTTTGCTTTGGAGGCCGCACTAACCGGCATGGACGCCGAGAAGGCGATCCCAACACAGAAGGACGCCATGGTGGCGATCCTCGATCCAGAGAAGGAAATGCTCAAATGACCAACTTCAAGCGCTTCACGCTCGCCGCGGCCCTCATGGTCTCGGCCTTCGGTTCGGCTTCCGTTCCGACCTCGGCTTTCGCCAACGGCACGCATCCCACGGGCGACGGCGGCGCGGTTTGCAAGGGCTCCGGTCATTGCCTGGTGCTCTCGATCGAGTGCAAAGGCACCTATACCGACGCCACGGACAAGAATGGCACTGTCTATGGCAAGTGCAGCCAGACCGCGCAGGTTTCGCCGCAGGCCAAGATCAAGCTCGCCAAGTAATCGGCCGCAGATCAGGGAAATGGCGGTCGTCCGCGGGACGGCCGCCATTTTCTTTTTGTTTTCGTGAATTGTTTTAGCGCCGGCTGAGCAACAGGCTGGCGAGAAGGCCGACCACGACCAACCCAACAGCAGCGGCTGTTGCCGGACGATCGCGCGCCGTCTTTTCGATCGCCCTGCCCTGCTTCCTGATCGCCGGCAGCGCATCGCTGACAAGGTCGGCAAGCTGCCCATAATAGTCCGAAGCGGCATCGCGCCCGTCCTCGTAGTAAGCACCGCCGCGTTTGGCCACGACTTTGCGCAACGCGGCGAGCTCTTTGGAAAGGGTCGCGACCTGCTTTTCGAGATCGAGATCGGAGAGGGTCGAAAGCGATACCATGATTGTTTTTCCTTCTTTTGAGAGAAGGCCAAACGCATGGCCGCAGAACCGGTTCCGGTCTGCTTGCCCGAGGGCAGCGGAAAGGTTAGCGCACCTGGTCGAGCAGGCGCTTGCACTCCAGGAGGTCAAACAGCGCCTCCTGCAGCAAGGCCCGGTTGTCGCGCGACAGTTTCGATGCGCCAGGCTGGACCGGACCTTCCTCCTCGGTCTTGCCCAGGCCGAAAAAGCGGCGGCTGGGTTTTACCTTGGGCTGGCCGACCAGCATCTCGTCATCCATGCCGCGCGGCTGGGCGGCTGGCGTCAGCGGCACCTGATCGGCCTGCCTGCGCTGCGAGATCGCTTCGACGGCAGCCATGTCGCCATTGCCGATGGCGACCAGGAAATGGTTGCCGTTCTCGCGCAGCAGTTTCTGCACGCCCTTGATCGTGTAACCCTGGTCGTAGAGCATGTGGCGGATGCCCTTGATCAGTTCGACATCCTGCGGCCGGTAGTAGCGGCGGCCGCCGCCGCGCTTCATCGGCTTGATCTGGTTGAAACGGGTTTCCCAGAAGCGCAGCACGTGCTGCGGCAGATCGAGATCCTCCGCGACCTCGCTGATGGTGCGGAAAGCGTCGGGGCTCTTGTCCATGGGCGAAATCCTCACGCTGGACGGCGATCCGGCCCAGTCTGCCGAATCGGGTATCATTTCAGCGGTTTATGAAACAATATTCAAGCCCGGCGTCAAAACGGCCCGGCGTTTTCAACCGAAGCCTGCGGCAGAACCTATTTGCCGCCCTTGGCCTTGCTGTTCTGGTGCGAGCGCAGGATACGGCTTTTCAGCACGTTCGACGACTTGAAGGTCATCACCCGGCGCGGCAGGATCGGCACTTCCTCGCCGGTCTTGGGATTGCGGCCGATGCGTTCGTTCTTGGAACGGACGTGGAAGGTGGCGAAGGACGACAGCTTCACCGTCTCGCCGCGTACGATGGCTTCACAGATTTCGTCCAGCACGGCTTCGACGAGTTCTGCCGATTCAGTGCGTGACAAGCCGACCTTACGGTAAACAGCTTCGGCAAGGTCGGCGCGCGTAAGTGTCTTTCCCCCCATGCGACCGTCCCATCAGTTCAAAAAACATAAATCGATACAGGTAAAGGCAGAGCCTAAGTAATTGATCCGGCAAGGTCAAGGACCGAAACCGGACCGTTCGGCACTTACCAGCGAACGAGAACCGCGCCCCAGGTGAAGCCGCCGCCCATCGCTTCCAGGAGCACGAGATCACCCTTCTTGATGCGACCGTCGGCGACAGCCACCGAAAGCGCCAGCGGCACGGAAGCAGCCGAGGTGTTACCGTGCAAATCGACGGTGACCACCACCTTTTGCTCAGCAATCCCGAGCTTCTTGGCCGAAGCGTCAATAATGCGTTTATTGGCCTGATGCGGCACGAACCAGTCGAGGTCGTCGGCGGTTATGCCGGCCTGCGAAAACGTCGCCTCGATAACGTCGGTGATCATGCCGACGGCGTGCTTGAACACCTCGCGGCCTTCCATCCTGAGATGGCCGACCGTGCCGGTGGTCGAGGGACCGCCATCGACGAAAAGCTTGTCCTTGTGGGCGCCGTCGGAGCGCAGGCTCATCGCCAGCACGCCACGGTCGGCAATGCCGCCGGTGCCCTCATCCGCTTCCAGCACCAGCGCGCCGGCGCCGTCGCCGAACAAGACGCAGGTCGAGCGGTCGCTCCAGTCGAGGATGCGCGAAAAGGTCTCCGCGCCGATCACCAGCACGCGCTTGGCGAGGCCGCCTCTGATGTAGAGGTCGGCGGTGGTCACCGCATAGACGAAGCCCGAGCACACCGCCTGCAGGTCGAAGGCAAAGCCGTGATGCATGCCGAGCCGGTTCTGGATCTCGACGGCGGTCGCCGGAAAGGTGTTGTTGGGCGTCGAGGTCGCCAGCACGATCAGGTCGATGTCGGCAGGCGTAAGACCAGCATTGTCGAGCGCTGCGCGCGCCGCCGCCTCGCCCAGGGATGCCGTCGTCTCGTCATCGGCGGCGATATGGCGCTGGCGGATGCCGGTGCGCTGGGCGATCCACTCGTCCGAGGTCTCGACCATGCCTTCGAAATCGGCATTCTTCATGATGCGGCGGGGCAGCGCAGCACCGGTGCCGCGCACGACTGATCTGATCAAAGCTCTTTCCTATTCCTTTTCGTCGACGGTGGCGTCGGATTTCCTGCTTGCCTGGGCATGCGGGTTTCGCGCATGGAACAGGTCGAGATCGGCCTCGATGCGGTCGATCAGATTGTTGCGCACCATATCGTAGCCAAGCTCGATCGCTGCCGCGAAACCGTCCGAATCGGCGCCGCCATGGCTCTTTACCACGATGCCGTTCAGACCCAGGAAAACGCCGCCATTGGAGCGGCCCGGATCGAGCTTTTCGCGCAGGCGGTCAAAAGCGCCCTTGGCGAAGACATAGCCGATCCTGGCCATCAGCGTGCGGTTCATCGCGGCGCGCAGATAGCCTGAGATCTGGCGCACAGTGCCTTCTGCCGTCTTGAGCGCGATGTTGCCGGCGAAGCCCTCGGTGACGACCACGTCGACCGTGCCCTTGCCGATGTCGTCACCCTCGACGAAGCCATGATAATTCATCGAGGCCATGTTGGCCTCGCGCAGCATGCGCCCGGCTTCCTTGACCTCTTCCTGTCCCTTGATCTCCTCGACGCCGACATTGAGCAGGCCGACTTTCGGCCGGTCGATGCCGAACACCGAGCGCGCCATGCCGGTGCCGAGAATGGCAAAGTCGATCAGCTGGTGCGCATCGGCGCCGATGGTGGCGCCGACATCCAGCACCACGCTCTCGCCGCGCATCGTGGGCCAGATCGCCGCGATCGCCGGACGGTCGATGGTCGCCATCGTGCGCAGGCAGAATTTCGACATCGCCATCAGCGCGCCGGTATTGCCGGCCGAAATGCAGGCCTGCGCGCTGCCACTCTTGACTGCTTCGACAGCCTTCCACATCGACGACTTCCAGCGGCCGTGGCGCAGCGCCTGGCTCGGCTTGTCGTCCATCCTGACCGCGACTTCACAATGGTGGAACTCGCTGACCTCGGCCAGTTTGGGGAATTTGGCGAGTTCGGGGCGCACCAATTCCTCGCGCCCATATATGACGAAGCGGATGTCGGGACGCCTGACGGCGACCGTCATGAGTGCCGGGATGACCACGTTTGGCCCGTGATCGCCACCCATGGCATCGATGGAAATCCTGATCACGCGGTCTTTATCTCACTAGCTTGGGCCAGGGCACATGGCCCGCGAAAGAAATACGAAACTCGCGAAATTCAGGGGCTCGCGAAGGTTCGGCGAAAATAGCGGTTTTGGGCTGCCGCACAACCGGCTTTTCTCCGATCGCTTTGTGTTTTAGGATTTTCCAAGCAAGGATCGCAGCTTTTGCTGGAATTCATTCTCGACGGACTCGTTCGGGCCGGCGGCATCGAGCGAGGCGCCTGCCTTGCGCGGATAAGGATCGATCGCCAGCCCGAAGAACTGTTCGGCGAGCGCGCCGACGTCGATCGTGTCGCCGGAGAATGTTTCCGGGCCGTCTGGCCCGTCGGCGTCGAGCAGGATCTCGCCGCCGCCTTCGAAATCTTGCCGTCCGAGTTTGGATTGTTCGGGCAAGAACAGCGCCTCGACCTCCTCGTCGATATGGGCCGCGACCGGCTCAAGGGTGACGATGCAGGCCTGGGTGATATCAGCCTCGACGCGGCCGCTGACCTTGACGCCATTGCGCTTCCACGGCGCCACCAAAAGCTCAGCACGGTAGTTTTCGACCGAAAGCAGCTCGTGCTCGCGCGCAAGCATTGCGCGCTGCGCGGCGTCGGCGTCGATCACCACCTGCAAACCTTTGTGCGGCAGGCGGCCGACATTGGCCGCAAATGAGACCGGGCTAGGCGTGTCCACATGTTTCATCTTGGTCTCCCCTCCTCACTCCGCTTTCGCGACGGGAAACGCCACGGCACCGGAAACGATCGATTCGGACGGCTGTGCTTCAAGCTGCCTTGCGGCATCGATTACATAGGACGCCAGCGGCAAGGCTTGCGGCCAGGCGCCGGCATCGGGTCTGACATTGCGCGCCAGGGCGGCAGCAAGCGCGTCGCGGTCGCTGCGTTCCAGCGCGTCGTCATAGGCGGCGGTACGGCCGTAGAACATTTTGGCCAGCCTCTTCATGCGCTTGGGCACGCCGACATCGCCAACGCCCAGTTCCCGCAGCGAATGCTCGACATCGAGAAAGAACTCGTCGATCAGCACCTGCGCGACCTCATGCGCGACGCCCTCTTCGCCGCGGAGCCGGTGCTGAAACAGGAACATATGCAGCGACAGCATCTCGAAACGGCCGAGCGGCGTATCCGGCACATTCCAGTGGGAATAAAACACGGTCTGCCGCGCCGCCGCCACGATTTGTGCGTAAAGCGCCTCGGTGATAGCGCGGTTGGCGTTGCGTTCGCGGCCAAAAAGGCGCTGGAACATTGAGGGTGGTCTCCTGGGGACCGATTGTTTGAATGGGCCTTGTTGCATCGGCAAGCAAGCTGGTTTACCGGTTTTGCCGCCCAGCGCAAGTTGCGGCCAGCTAATGGAGTTGTTGTTGCGCGCGCTGAAATTCAAGTCGACTTTTCTGCCTGGGGCCACCGCCGCGGTTTCGCTGGTGCTGGTGGCTTCCGCGCTGTCGGGCTGCAATTCGTCCAAGATGTTCGGCGACCTTAACCCTAGCGAGACGCTGACGCAGGGCTATGTTATCGACCAGCAGGCGGTCGATTCGGTGCCGGTGGGCTCCAGCCGCGAACAGGTGCTTCTGGCGCTCGGCACGCCATCGACGAAAGCCACCTTCGACAATGAGGCGTTCTATTACATTTCGCAGACGCGCAAGCGCTATGTCGCTTTCGACAAGCCGCGCCTGGTCGACCAGAAAGTGCTCGCGGTCTATTTTGGCGAGGACGGGCGCGTCACCCAGATTGCCAATTACGGTCTGAAGGACGGCAAGATTTTCGACTTCATCTCGCGCACCACGCCGACCGGCGGCAAGGACCAGAACTTCCTCAGCCAGATCATCAAAGGCGCCAGCAAACTGGCGCCCCCCATTCCGGGCGGCGGCGCCTAAGAAGCGACCGCCTTCCTCAGATTTTTGCTTCCCCCGAAGCGACACCTTCTCAGGCGACCAAAAGCCCGCGGGAGCGATCCTGCGGGCTTTTGTTTTGAGGTCATGCGGCCGCAACACCCGTCGCGCTTTGCCGCGCGTGGCCTGTTCGGCCGCCGGGCTCCAGCGAGGCGCGGTGCACAGCCGCACTCTGCCGCGCTTCCGAAGGCGTCATGCCGAAATGCCGGCGGAAGGCGTGGTTGAAGGTCGAGAGATCGCCGAAGCCGGCGTCGAAGGCGATGGCGCCGATGGTGCGGTGTGCCAGGCGCAGGTCGGATAGCTTGCTGCAAACCAGCGCCAGCCGCCGGCCAAGCACGAACTGCGACAGCGAGGTACCCTCACCCTCGAACAGCTTTCTGATATAGCGCGCGCTGACGCGGTGGCGCCCGGCCAGCGCGTCGGACCCGACATCGCCGGAAGCCAGATTGCTTTCGATATCGGCTTTGATGGCGCGCAGCCGCGCGGCGCGTATGCCGCGGCCTGCGGCGATCTCGGTGGCGTCCTGCGTTGCCCCGACCACGACCGCGACAAGGTCCTGTATGTGCTTGGCGGCAAGCCAGCGCAATTCGGACGCGGCCAGGTTCGGCTCCTGCATCAGCAGACGGACATAGCTGGTCAGCAGCAAGAACTTTTCGCCCACGCATGACATCGGCGTCATCAGGGCGGCATCCGCATTCGCAGCCATGGGCCCGAACGCTGCCTTGGGGATGGTGATGAAGAGATGATGCGACATCGCCCGCTCGATCACATGCGGATCAGAGGAGGACAGAAGGATTGCCTGGCCGGCCTCGATGCTGGCCTCGCGGCCGAGATGCGAGAAGGTGGCAGCGCCCTCCAGACACATGAAGAAAATGTAATCATCGGTCCCCTTGGCCACGGCGCGGGAACGGATGGTGCGGAAGGCGGTGGTCCTCGAATCGGCAATGCCGACGCCCGGCAGCCGCAGGATGGTCGCGTCGACGGAGAGCTTTTCCTCCGTGACGTTAAAATCCATGTCGGTCACCATCCGGCGCAACAGGTCGCAATAGACGTTTCGCCATTCCGCTCGCGGCCACATGGCGGTCGAAAAGCGCGCATGCGCAAACTCGGGGGGTCGAATAGTCATGGGGTACTCCCAAGCGATTGTCTTCATTTCACTGTCGTTCGTAAGTCGAGGCTCGTTCCATGAACGGCCTCTCATCCGACGGCGGCAATCGGGGGGCAGTGGATGGCTACAATGATTTGCGCACTTGGACAAAAGACTATTTACGAAGCTATGGATGAGCTTTGTTCATTCATGCTAAGGAACCCATGGGCGGGATCGGGTAACGGCAAATGACAAGACGGCTTCCACAACTGGAATCCATTCGTGCTTTCGAGGTCATTGCCCGGCTGGGCAGCTTCAAGCGCGCCGGCGATGAGCTGAATGTTACCCCAAGCGCGCTCAGCCACCGCATCGCCGATC
This sequence comes from Mesorhizobium sp. L103C131B0, assembly GCF_000502275.1. NCBI lineage: Bacteria > Pseudomonadati > Pseudomonadota > Alphaproteobacteria > Hyphomicrobiales > Phyllobacteriaceae > Mesorhizobium > Mesorhizobium sp. L103C131B0. The sequence goes on from NZ_AYXC01000004.1 coordinate 110,586, forward strand.
TCGAAGCCGATCTCGGCGTGCTTCTGTTCACCCGCCATGTCCGCCGCGTCGAACTAACGCTTGAAGGCGAAAGATTGTCCGCGGGCGTGCGACGCGCACTGCTGGAAATCCAGAGCACGATCGCGAGTGTCGCGCGCAACGAGCGCACGAGGCTGAGGGTCACCGCCATTCCTTCGCATGCCGTGCGCTGGCTGGCCCCGCGTCTGCACAGGTTTCGCAAAAAGCATCCCGAAACAGAGATCGACATCAATGCGGATCTTGCAGTCGTCGACCTTTCGCAGCGAACAGTCGACATCGCATTGCGTTTCGGCGGCGGACACTATCCGGCCGTCGAGACCGAATGGCTGATGGCAGATGCGATCTTTCCTGTCGTCAGTCCCGACTATCTCGCCGCCAACGGCCCGGTCAGAGACCAGCACGATGTGCTGCGACTGTTCCGCATCCTCGACACGACGGCCGAAAATGACGAGAGTGGCGCCAATTGGCGCCACTGGTTCGAGAGAAACAATCTGCCGCTGGATACGGTTGGCGACGGCATGAATCTGAATGGCACCTTGTTGGCGGTCGAAGCGGCGGCGAGCGGTCTGGGCGTCGCCATCGCGAGGAAGTCGCTGGTCGAGAGCGATTTGCGCACCGGCAGGCTCGTCCGCCTCCTGACGACGGACATACCGACGAACTGGAACCACTACGTCGTCGTCCACCCGTCCATCTCCGCCTGGGAGCCTGCCAGATCGTTCATCAACTGGCTGAAGGCGGAAGCCGGCGACAACACCGGCGACGGTTGACCTCGGCGGCCGTCTAGGAGCTCTCCTCGGGAGGTCAGCAGAAGGCGCCCCCCGGTGCTCAAGGACTCATTGCACCGGCCGGTTGCTCATCCTTGCGGCCCGACTGGTTCGCGGCCTTGGCGGCAAGCGCTGCCGCCATCTGGCTCTCCAACTCGCGCAGCTTGGCGTCGAGTGTCGCCATGCCACCCCAGCCGAATGTCGCGCGGTACAGCGGTGCGATCTCGGGCGTCAGGAATTCGACGAGGGTTTCGTCCTCGACCCAGACCTTGAGCACCTTGAACAGGCGCGCATCGATCAGCTCGTTATGCCAGCCCATGCGGGCGGCAATGCCCTGGATGGTTTCGGTCGAATTGGGCGTGCTGAGCAGCACATGCGAGCCGGAGCGCAGGCGCATATTCGGATCGAAGCCGATGCCGAGCGGCGCTTGCTGATCCAGAACCGTGCCGCACGGCAGGATTTCGATCAGCGAGCCGAAATCGTCGCCGAGGCAGACGAACCATGCTCCCTCAGGAAATGGCGGCGACGGCGCACGAACCGCAGTGGCGACAAGCATTTCGGCAAGGACGCTGGCGACGGCCTGCGGATCGCGGGCGTTGAATGAAGCGTGGTGCAGCATGGCAATACTCCTGTTTTCAACGGCGGCGGCCGGCAGAAGTGCCGACCCATGGGGTGGCGTTCCGCAAAAACTGAATCATCGGCTGAGCGTCAGGATGACCGCGGCAAACAGGCAGGCGTATTCGGCCAGTCCACGCACAAGGCGCAAATTGTGGTTGGCCGCCCAGTTGTCGCGGGTCTGCGCCCAATCATCGGGGATGGTCACCGGCGTCCAGCTCTGCACCTGTTTGTTGAGCGGCACCTGACGGCTGACGGTGAAGCCAATGTCGATCACCACCAGCGCCGCGGCAACGATGGTCAGGATGCGCGGCAGGCCGGCATCGACCGCAAACATCGCCATCGCCGCGATCAGCACCAGCGTCGTCAGCCTGACGAACGGCATCACCCGGGTAAACGTCCGGTCGCGCATCTGATGCATGGCCATGTACTGGCCGGCGGTAAGATCATCGATGCGAAAATCGTGGATTACGCCCGAGACGTAGATGCCGGCAATAATTCCAGCCAGCGCAAGCGAAGCCGCCATCAAGAAAATGTCCATGTCTTTTCCCTGCCCGAATGTCGTTTCCCTGGCCAAAATCGCCGCAGAGGCGAGCCCGACACCGCGTCGATCGCAATGTCCTGGCCAATGACCGGGGTATTAAAGCAGGCGAACGGTCCGGGCTTGGGTAGGATGGAACGATGTTTTGGGCAATGCGGCCCTCCGATTGCGTCGGAAACATCAAGTGCCGTGAGATCGAAACCTATCAGCAAACCTTGACGCGTGCTTGCCAGCGACCGGTCAAATTCGTATCAGACCGTGCTGGCCAATGGCGCATCACGCTGAATTGGGAGGAGCATCCGTGCCGGAAAAAACCCGGACAAAACCGACAGGCTGGATGGCGACCGGAACGGCTGACGGCCAGGTGGTCACGCCTGACTGGATACCCATCGAGCCGGTGGCGATCGATGGCGTGAGGGTCAAGGAGATCAGGCCGGTCGCAACCTCCACCGGCTATCTGACCGAGATCTTTCGCGAGGAGTGGGAGCTCGATTCGGAGCCGGTCGGCCAGGTCTTCCAACGCACCTTGTATGCCGGCGCGGTGACTGGCTGGCATGCACACGCGGTGACCACCGACCGGCTGTTCTGCTGCGTCGGCAGCGTTCGCATTTCGCTGTTTGACGGACGCAAGGCCTCGCCGACCTTCGGCGCCGTCTGGCACAAGATTATCGGCCCGTTGCGCCCGGCGGTCGTCATCATTCCACCCGGAATATGGCACGGTGTTGTTTCGCTCGGAGCGGAGACGGCGGTGCTGCTCAACCTCGTCGACAAGGCCTATGCCTACGATCAGCCCGACCATTGGCGCCTGCCGCCAGACACCGACCACATTCCCTACAGACTGGTGTAGCGTGGAAGCATCGGCGCAGCGCGATCAGGCCGGCGGCGAACCGCTGGTTTCGATCGTGGTCGCGACGCACAACCGGCCGGCAGCACTGCGGCAGGCATTGACCAGCGTCATGCGCCAGACGTTGCAAGGCTGGGAAGCCTTGGTCATCGGCGACGATTGCAGGCCGGATACGGCGGCCGTTGTCGCTGAATTTGACGATGCCCGCATCGTCTACATCGATCTTCCTGTCAATTTCGGCGAACAGTCCGGTCCCAACAATATCGGCTTTGCCAGGGCGCGTGGCCGCTTCGTCGCCTTGCTCAACCACGACGATCTGTGGTTTCCCGACCATTTGGCGGCGATGACCGGCTGGATCGACGCCTCGGGCGCCGACGTGGTGCTGGCGCGCGGTGCCGTCATCCAGCCGCCGTCGGCGGCCGGCAATCCTGTCAATTCGATCTTCGGGATCGGCAAGGATGGTTTTTACGACCCCGTCACGACGGAAGGATTTGGCTCAGCACACATGTTTCGCCGCGCTTCGTTCAGCCTGCTCGGACCTTGGCGACCCGCCAGCCAGTGCTTTTGCGAAAGCTCGCAGGACTGGCTGTTTCGGGCATGGCGAAAGGGCGCGGTGATCGCGACGATGCCGCACCTCACGGTGATCAAGCTGCATTCCGGCATACGCAAGGGTTCCTATCTCGGCGACAATGCGCAGGAACAGAAGGATCTTCTGGACGCCATGCAGACGCCGGACGCCTTGCGCGTGAAAATCCTTGGCTGCGCGGGCGAACCCATTCGCCTGGCGGCATCGAGTTATCTCAGGCGCAGGCTGATGGCGGCTCTTGGCATCCATCCCCGCGCCCGCGCCTTCCGCCGCAAGTATAAGCGAGGCGCCTTCCTTGCCAAGCTGCGGCGCCTGCGTGGCCTGGCGCCGATGCCTGAGCGCGAACCTGGCGTGAGCGAATTGCTCGATCGCTACAGCAAGCGCGGCGATGCCGGCACCGAGCCGGATGAGGGTTGACTGCCACCAGCGTAAATCTCAAACAAAAACCCGCGGGATCGCTCCCGCGGGTTTGTTCCTGAAGCAGTGGCGTTGCCTTAGCCGTGCGCGAGCACGGCCAGCAGCAGAAGCGCCACGATGTTGGTGATCTTGATTGCCGGGTTGACCGCCGGGCCGGCGGTGTCCTTGTAGGGATCGCCAACCGTGTCGCCGGTGACCGAAGCCTTGTGCGCTTCGGAGCCCTTGAGGTGCTTGACGCCGTCCTTGTCGACAAAACCGTCCTCGAACGACTTCTTGGCATTGTCCCAGGCGCCGCCGCCCGAAGTCATCGAGATGGCGACGAACAGGCCGTTGACGATGACGCCGAGCAACGAGGCGCCGAGTGCCGCAAAGGCGGACGCCTTGGAGCCCGAGATCAGCTGCACGCCGAAATAGACGACGAGCGGCGCCAGCACCGGCAGCAGCGAGGGGATGATCATTTCGCGGATCGCCGCCTTGGTCAGAAGGTCGACGGCGCGGGCATAGTTCGGCTTGGAGGTGCCGGCCATGATGCCCGGGTCCTCGCGGAACTGCTTGCGCACCTCCTCGACGATGGCGCCCGCCGCGCGGCCGACCGCCGTCATGGCGATGCCGCCGAACAGGTACGGGATCAGGCCGCCAAAGATCAGGCCGGCGACAACATAGGGATTGGAGAGGTCGAAGGAGACATCGCCCATGCCCTGGAAGTATGGATATTTGTCGCCATTGGCGGCAAAGAACTTCAAATCGTTCGAATAGGCCGCAAACAGCACCAGCGCGCCAAGACCGGCCGAACCGATGGCATAGCCCTTGGTCACCGCCTTGGTGGTGTTGCCGACCGCGTCGAGCGCGTCGGTGGAGTGGCGCACTTCCTTGGGCAGGCCGGCCATTTCGGCAATGCCGCCGGCATTGTCGGTGACCGGGCCGAAGGCGTCGAGGGCGACGATCATGCCGGCAAGGCCGAGCATGGTGGTGACCGCGATCGCCGTGCCGAACAGGCCGGCGAGCTGGTAGGTCGAGATGATGCCGCCGACGATGACGATTGCCGGCAGTGCGGTCGATTCGAGCGACACCGCAAGTCCCTGGATGACGTTGGTGCCGTGACCGGTCACCGAGGCCTGGGCGATGGAGTTCACCGGGCGCTTGTTGGTGCCGGTATAGTATTCGGTGATCACCACGATAAGACCGGTCACAACGAGACCGATCAGGCCGCAGATGAACAGGTTCTTGCCGATGATGGTCATGCCGGCGACGGTGCCGACCTCGCCCCAGCCGACGGTTGCCGAGGTAGCGACACCGAGACCGACGATCGACAGCAGGCCGGTGACGATCAGGCCTTTGTAGAGGGCGCCCATGATCGAGCCGTTGGAACCGAGCTTGACGAAGAAGGTGCCGACGATCGAGGTCAGGATACAGGCGCCGCAGATGGCGAGCGGATAGAGCATCGCCGCACCCAGAGCGGCGGTTCCGCCGAAGAAGATGGCAGCCAGCACCATGGTGGCAACGACGGTCACCGCATAGGTCTCGAAGAGGTCGGCGGCCATGCCGGCGCAATCACCGACATTATCGCCGACATTATCGGCGATGGTGGCCGGGTTGCGCGGATCGTCTTCGGGAATACCGGCTTCGACCTTGCCCACGAGATCGCCGCCGACGTCGGCGCCCTTGGTGAAGATGCCGCCGCCCAGACGGGCGAAGATCGAGATCAGCGAAGCGCCGAAGCCGAGCGAAACCAGCGCATCGATGACGATGCGGTCATTGGGCTGCAGGCCCATCGGGCCGGTCAGAATATAGTAGTAAATCGACACGCCGAGCAGCGCGAGGCCAGCCACCAGCATACCGGTGATGGCGCCCGACTTGAAGGCGATGTCGAGACCGGCGGCGAGGCTGTTGGACGCCGCCTGCGCGGTGCGCACATTGGCGCGCACCGAGACGTGCATGCCGATGAAACCGGCGGCGCCAGAGAGCACGGCGCCGATCAGGAAGCCGACCGCGGCGGTGATCGAGAGCAGCCACCAGGCGAGCACAAGCACGACCACGCCGACGATGGCGATGGTGGTGTACTGGCGCGCCAGATAGGCTTGCGCGCCTTCGCGGATGGCGGCGGAGATTTCCTGCATGCGTGCGTTGCCCTGATCGGCTGCAAGAACCGATCGTGTCGCCCAGATGGCGTAAAGGATTGAAAGCAAGCCGCAGGCGATGACGGCAGAAATGATGGTCATTGCCGAATTTTCCTCGATTGATGGCCCAAAAGAACCCCTCCCTGGGCCGTTGGTGCGGGGAGCGGATAAAGCCTAGGCGGAATCCGTCCTTCGCAGCGGTGTATGCGAAACAGGGCTCGGAACGTCAAGATATTGTTCGGTTTTTGCCCCGCTTTCAGCCAAAAGTTTAGGCCAGAACATTCCCGTGGCCGATGCCTTGCTATTAGATCGGTTGAAATGACGCTGCGTCAGTCACTGCTTGCCCGCAGTCCAGCGAAGGTCAGTCGCCAGTCTCCTGCCCCATCTTGCGCGCCGTGTAGCGTTCGACCGCCGAAAGGCCGTCATAGATCAGCACCGCAAGGGCAGCGACGATCAGGCCGCCTTGCAGGACGAAGGCGAGATTGTTGGACAGCAGGCCGGCGATGATCACCTCGCCCAGCGTCTTGGCGGCAACCGTCGAGCCGATCGTCGCCGTGGCCAGGCTGATCACCACCGACAGCCTTATTCCGCCCAGAATGATCGGCGCGCTCAGCGGCAATTCGACCTTGACCAGTCTTTGCCAGCCCGTCATGCCGGCGCCGCGCGCGGCCTCCATGATGTTGCCGGGCAGCGTTGTGAGGCCGGTCAGCGCGTTCTCGAAGATCGGCAGCAGGCCGTAGAGAAACAGCGCAATCAGCGTCGGCTTCTCGCCGAAACCGACGGCGGGCACCGCCAGCGCCAGCACCGCCACCGGCGGAAAGGTCTGGCCGATATTGACCAGACTGCGCGACAGCGGCAGGAATTCGGCGCCCGCCCGCCTGGTCACCAGGATGGCAAGCGCCACGGCAACGATGGTCGCGGCGACGGTAGCGATCAGCACGGTCCTGAGATGCAGCAGGGTCAGCGTCAGCAGGCTGCCCTGATTGTAGATCGCCGGCGCATTGTTTTCGGTCAGCGGCTTCAACAGCGGCTCGAACCAGCCGGGATTGGTGACGAAGGCTATGAGAAGCACCACCAGGGCAAGCCTGAGCAGCGAAGGCAGCCAGGCTTTTAGACCGGCCCCTTTCATGCCGGCCTCGCCGCGCGCTTCACCAGCCCGTCGACGGTGACGCGGCCGAGCAGCTTGCCGTCTTCGCCCTTGACCGGCAGCGCCGGCCGGCCCGACCACAGAAGCTCGGCCAGCGCGTCGCGCTGGCTGGCGTCGCCTGGGATCGCCTCGCCTTCGGCAGTCCCCTTTTCCACGGCGTCGCGCACGCGGCCGAGCGACAAGAGCCGGAACGGCTTTTCGCTGGCGCCGACCAGGGTTTCGACGAAGGCGTTCGCCGGCCGCGCCAGGATCTCTTCCGGCTTGGCGTATTGCACCAGCTTTCCGGCATCCATGACGGCGATCTTGTCGCCCATGTGGACGGCCTCCTCCATGTCGTGGGTAACGAGGATGATGGTGGTGCCGAAGCGCTTCTGGATTGCCAGCAGGTCCTCCTGCGCCTTGGTGCGGATGATCGGGTCGAGTGCCCCGAACGGTTCGTCCATCAGAAGCACATTGGGCTCGGCGGCGAGCGCGCGGGCGACGCCGACACGCTGCTGTTGCCCGCCGGACAGTTCGTGCGGGTAGCGCGGGCCATAGGCCTCGGGGTCGAGCTGGTAGAGTGTCATCAACTCATCGACGCGGGCCTTGATGCGGTCCTTGTCCCAGCCCAGCAGGACCGGCACGGTGGCGATGTTCTGCGCAACGGTGCGGTGCGGGAACAGGCCGTGGCCCTGGATAGCGTAGCCGATGCTGCGGCGCAGCTCGTAGCCGGGCAGCGTGCGGTTGTCGTTGCCGTCGAGCTTGATGACGCCGGCGGTCGGCTCGACCAGCCGGTTGATCATTCGCAGCAGCGTCGTCTTGCCGGAACCGGAGGTACCGACAATGACGCAAACCGTACGCGGCCGGACGACCATGGACACGTCGTCGACCACGGTCGTCGCGTCATAGCGCTTGGTAATGCCTTCGATCTCGATCATGCCGTTTCAACCCTGCGCCTGGTGGCGGTCATTTCGATTACTGCGTCGAGGATGATGGCCGCGGCAAAAGCCAGCGCCACCGTCGGCACGGCGCCCAGCAGCACCAGGTCCATCGCCGTCTGGCCAACGCCCTGAAACACAAACACACCGAAGCCGCCGCCGCCGATGAGTGCTGCGATGGTGGCCAGGCCGATGTTCTGCACCAGCACGATGCGGATGCCGGTGAGGATCACCGGAAAGGCCAACGGAAACTCGACGCCGAACAGGCGCTGGCCATCGGTCATGCCCATGCCGCGCGCTGCATCATTGGCCGCGCGGGGTACGCCGGCAAGCCCGACCACGGTGTTGGCCACCACCGGCAGCAGCGAATAGAGGAACAAGGCAACGAAGGCGGGCGCGGTGCCGATGCCTCTGATACCGAGCGCTGCGGCACCCGGAACATGGGTGGCGACCCAGCCGAGCGGTGCGATCAGCAGGCCGAACAGCGCGATCGAGGGTATGGTCTGGACGATGTTGAGCACGTTGAGCACACCGGCGCGCAACCGTTCGACGCGATGGCATAGAATGCCGAGCGGCAGGCCGACGATCACCGCCGCCGCCAGCGACCCCAGCGCCAGTGTGATGTGCTTGGAGCCTTCGGCCCAGAAACTATCGGCGCGGTTTGCATATTCCTTGAGGATCGACAGGCTGTCCCACTGCCCCGATATCAGCAACAAGCCGATGGCCAGCGCCGCGACGACGAGCACGCCGACGCGGGCCGGTGGCGACAGGTTGAGCCTGGTCAGCACGTCGGCGAGCAACAATGTGAAGGCAAAGATCAACAGCCAGAACCCGGAAGCCGGCGAGATGCGGGCGAAGGTGTTGCCGGCCGGCATCAGGAAGGTGCCGGCGACACCGATCAGGATGGCAAGGGCGGCGAGCGCCACGACGCTTGCGGCCAGGCGCAGGCCAAGCGGGGTTTTCAGCAAGGCAACAATTGCGGCCACGACGACGACTGCCAGCAGCAGCGGCCCGATCGTTGCGGGCAACGCCTCCAGCATCGAGCGCGCCTGACCGGGGACGATACGATTGGCGCGGAAGGTGGCGAACGGGGCCAGAAACGCCGCATAGGCAACGATCGCCGCGATAACCATGCCGAGCTTGTCGAAACGCAGGGTCATGGATGCCCCTCATGAGGAGCGATTTTCCACGTTGCGCAGACTACGCTGGTGATCGGCGAAAGCCGACGCGAAATCCGATCTCCCCCTTTGCGGGGGAGATGGCCGGCAGGCCAGAGGGGGGTGTGAAGGATCGCCAGCTTTCGAGCGTCGGCCTGTTCGGAAGCAACCCTGTTGAGGCACGCACCTGCTACCGGTTGTGAGGTCGGCGGGACAGCATCCCCCTCTGTCCTGCCGGACATCTCCCCCGCAAGGGGGGAGATCAGCAGCTTCCAGAGAGGGGTGTCTCGCACCAGCGTCACGATCAGCTATGCGCTGACTACTTCAAAAACCCGTTCTTCTTCAAAAAGTCCTCGGCGACACCCTTGACCGGCTCGCCGCCGACCTGGACGCGGCCGTTGAGTTCCTGCAGCGTGACGAGGTCGAGCTTGGCGAACACCGGCTTCAACAGCGTCTCGATCTCCGGATGCTCTTTCAGCACCGCTTCGCGGATGATCGGCGCCGGCTGGTAGACCGGCTGCACGCCCTTGTCGTCGGCGAGCACGACCAGGCCGGACGGCGCGATGCCGCCGTCGGTGCCGTAGACCATGGCGGCGTTGGCGCCGTTGGTCTGGTTGGCGGCAGCACCGATTGTCGCGGCGGTGTCGCCGCCCGAAAGCGTGATCAACTGCTCCGGCTTCAGCGTGAAGCCGTAAGTGGTCTGGAACGCCGGCAGGGCTGCCGCCGAATTGACGAACTCGGCCGACGCCGCCAAAACCACCGTGCCGCCGCCGGCAACGTATTTGCCGAAGTCGGAGAGCGTGGCCAGCTTGTTGGTCTCGGCAACCTCCTTGCGCAGCGCGATCGCCCAGGTGTTGTTGGCCGGTGACGGCGACAGCCAGACGATCTTGTTGGCGTCGTAGTCGAGCTTCTTGGCGGTCTCATAGGCCTTGGCGGCATCCTTCCAGACCGGATCGTCGGCCTTCTCGAAGAAGAAAGCGGCATTGCCGGTGTATTCGGGATAGATGTCGATCTCGCCGGCAGTGATCGCCTTGCGTACCACCGGCGTGCCGCCGAGCTGGATGCGGTCGGTGGTCTTGATGTTGTTGGCGTTGAGCACAAGCTGGATGATGTTGCCGAGCACGCCGCCCTCGGTGTCGATCTTCGAGGAGACGACCACCTGGGCATTGGCGGAGGCGGCCGTGATGCCGAGCGCCAACGCCGCGCCGGCCAGAATATTGACTGAAAACATTGTGAAAACCCCTTGCTTTGGACCGAAATGCGGTGGCCGCATATGAGCATGGCTTCAACGCCCCGTCGGGGCACACGGTTTCATAACAATGGGTACAGACGCAATAATTTTGTGCGGTCGCCGCGATTTCGGCCGCCGCCATGCTGACACGTCGTGCCAAGCCAAAGATAGAACCGGATCAGGCGCGGGCTTTGCGCGATCCGGTCAGTTTGAGCGCGCCAAGGGCGACGAAGCAGAGGGCGACGACCGGGAAAACCAGCCAGTTCAGCATCTCCCAGCCCCAGGCATTGTAGATGGCGCCCGACATTAGCGAGGCGAAGGCGACGGAGCCGAACAGGACGAAGTCGTGGAAGCCCTGCACCTTGCTCTTTTCGGACGGATGGTAGCTGTCGGCGACCATGGAGGTGGCGCCGATGAAGGCAAAATTCCAGCCGAGGCCAAGCAGGATCAGCGCAGTCCAGAACTGCCACAAATGCAGGCCGGACAATGCCACCGCGGCGCAGCCGATGAGCAGGACCAGGCCGGTTGCGACGATGCGTTCGGCGCCGAAGCGATGGATCAGCGATCCGGTGAAGAAGCTCGGCGCAAACATCGCCATCACATGCCAGGAAATGCCGAGCGTGGCGTCGTCCGTCGACAGGCCGCAGCCGACCATGGCCAGCGGCGCGCCGGTCATGACGAAACTCATCAGCGCATAGCTGCCGACGGCGCAAAACAGTGCCGCGACGAAACGCGGCCGGGTGACGATCTCGGACAGCGGCCGGGCGTCGCTTGACGCGACTTCCGCGTGGCCGGGAGCCTTGGCCGGGATGCGCAGGAATGACAGGATGATGGCGCCGGCCGCCGCCAGAACCGGAATGGCCACGAACGAGCCGGCAAACATCACCGGCGCCAGCAATTCGCGGGTGAAGATGACGATCTGCGGCCCGAGAATCGCGGTGATGACGCCGCCGGCCAGCACGAAGGAAATGGCGCGCGCCTTGAATTCGGGCGGAGCATTATCGGCGGCGGCGAAGCGGAACTGCTGGACGAAGGCGCCGCCGACGCCGATCACCAGCAGCGCGAAAGCGAACAGCCAGAAGCTGGCGTGGAACAGAGCCAACGTGGAGATGACGCCGCCAAGCGCGGTGACGATGGTGCCGGTCATGAAACCGCCGCGCTGGCCGAGCCAACGGATGATGGCCGCGGCCGGCAACGCGCCGAGCGCCACGCCGATGTTGAAGCCGGTGATTGGCGCCGTTGCCAGCGACTTATCGGGGCCAAGCAGATATTGCCCGGCCAGCCCGCCCATGGAAATGGCAATCGGCGCGGCCGAACCGATAATCGCCTGCGACGTCGCCAGGATGATCGCCGTGCGGCGCGCTTCCCTTGCTGCGCCGGCGACGGTGCCGGTCACAATGCGTCCTTGCCGCGCCCCTCGCCCCGCACCCGGCGCGACACACGGTCGAGCACGGCGTTGGTCAGCTTCGGCTCGTCTTCCTCGTAGAAGGCCTTGGCGATGTCGACATATTCCGAAACGATGACGGCCACCGGCACGTCGTCGCGCTTCATCAGTTCGTAGACGCCGGCGCGCAGGATGGCGCGCAACGTCGAGTCGAGTCTGGACAGCGGCCAGTCTTCCGTCAGCGCCTGGCGTATGATCGGATCGATGGTCGTCTGGTTCTCGACGACGCCGGCCAGGATGGCGCGGAACCACTGCGCGTCGGCCTCGCGATAAAGCGCGCCGTCGACTTCCTTGCCGAGCCGGAACGCCTCGTATTCGGCGGTGATCTCGAAGACGCCGCTGCCGGCCACGTCCATCTGGTAAAGCGCCTGCACGGCGGCCAGACGGGCGGCGCCACGCTTGTTGGCGTGGCGTATCGCGGGCTGGCCGGGCGAAGCGGGTTCGCTCACGATTGCGCTCCCAGCTTCTCCTTGAGCGCGATCATGGTCAGCGCCGCGCGCGCGGCAAAGCCGCCCTTGTCGCCCTCCGAGCGCTTGGCGCGCGTCCAGGCCTGCGCGTCGTTCTCGGTGGTCAGGATGCCGTTGCCGATCGCAATCGCTTCCTGCACCGAGAGATCCATCAGCGCGCGGCTCGATTCATTGGCGACGATGTCGAAATGATAAGTGTCGCCACGAATGATGGTGCCGAGCGCGACAAAACCATCATAGTCCTTGCCGCCCTCGCCCATGCCGTCGAGCGCAAAAGTGATCACTGCTGGAATTTCCAGCGAACCGGGAACGGTGACGACGTCATAGGTCGCGCCGGCTTCGTCGAGCGCGCTCGTCGCGCCGTCGAGCAGCGCGTCGGCAAGATCGTCATGAAAGCGCGCCTCGATAATCAGAAGGTGGGCCTTCTTCTTCGGGCGAATGAACGCTTTGCCGTGTTGGGATGTGCCTGCCATGAATGTCTCCGGGGGTAGCCGGTGACTTAGGCCGAAGCCGGTTTGATCGCAAGCGGAAGATTGCTGGAGGTGAGGCCGTCAGATACCGGTAGCCTCGCGATACCGACGCACTGTATCGCGAAGACGATCGTTTATGGGCTGAGCATTGATCAGAGCTTCAGGGAAAACCTTGCGATCGTTGACCGACAAACCGAGGCCGAGCGCGTCCTCAGTGTGGAGCTCTTCCCGCTGCCCGAAGTGAATTTCGTCTTTTGTCATCACAAACCTTCCTTCGCGGCCTCGACCAGCCGCGCGGCGTAGCGGGCCATGGTGTCGATCTCGAGGTTGACCTTGTCGCCGACCTTGCGCTCGCCCCAGGTGGTCACGGTCAGCGAATGATGGATCAACAGCACGTCGAAACGGGCGCCTTCGACCTTGTTGACGGTGAGTGAGGTGCCGTCGAGTGCGACTGAACCCTTGGGCGCGATGAATTTCGCCAGTTCGCGTGGCGCCTCCAGCGTGAAGCGAACGGCATCGCCTTCATCCTTGCGCTCGGCGATTTCGGCCATGCCATCGACATGACCCGACACGATGTGGCCGCCGAGTTCGTCGCCGATCTTCAGTGCCCGCTCGAGATTGACCTTGGTGCCTGATTTCCAGCCCGACGCCGTGGTCAGCCTCAGTGCCTCTTCCCAGGCTTCGACCTCGAACCAGCGGGCGTTCGAGCCGCCATCTGGCAGCGCCGTCACCGTCAGGCAGACGCCGCCGCAGGAGATCGAGGCACCGATGGCGATCGTCGCGGGGTCATAGGCGGTGTCGATGCGCAGGCCGACGCCTTCGCTCAGCGGCTTGACGGCCGCGACGGTGCCGATATCGGTGACAATTCCAGTGAACATTTCAGATATCTCTCACCCATTCGGCATAGCTGTCTTCCCCGAAGCGCATCTCGCGCAATTTGCGGAAGCCTGCCGGGATATGGTTGGCGTCGATGGGCGATGCAATGCCGCCCTCGCCGATCGCTTCCGGTCCCTGGAACAGCACGATGCGGTCGATCAGTCCTTCGGCGAGGAAGGCGCTGGCCACCTTGGCGCCGCCTTCGACCAGAACGCTGGCCATGCCGAGCGCGCCGAGATCCTCGAGCAGTTCCGGCAAGGCCACGCCGCCTTCATGGGTTTCGGTGCCGATGAAGCGCACGCCGGCACGCTCCAGCACCGACCGCCGTAGCGGATCAGCCTCCAGGCTCGCGGCGACATAGAGCGGCACCCGGTCGGTGCCGGAGACCAGCTTCGAGGCTTCCGGCAGCCTGATCTGGCGGTCGAGCACGATGCGCGCCGGCGAGCGGTTCTCCAGCCCCGGCAGCCTCACGGTGAGCGCGGGATCATCCTCCAGCGCCGTGCCGATGCCGACCAGTATGCCATCGGCTTCGGCGCGCATCAGATAGACTTCGCGGCGGGCGATATCGCCGGTGATCGCGACCTGGCCGGCGCCATGCCTGCCGATCTTGCCGTCGCTGGAAAGCGCAAGCTTCAGAGTCACTTCCGGACGCTTTTTCATGGATCGAATCAAATAGCCGGCCATCTGCTCGGCGGCTTCCTCGACCAGCACCTTTTCGACCACTTCGATGCCGGCGGCGCGCAGGATGGCATAGCCTTTGCCGGAGACGCGCGGATCGGGATCGCTGGCGGCGCCGACGACCCGCGCCACTCCGGCATTGACCAGCGCGTTGGCGCAAGGCGGGGTGCGGCCATGGTGGGCGCAGGGCTCCAGCGTGACATAGGCGGTGGCGCCGCGCGCCAACTCGCCGGCTTCAGTCAGCGCCTCGGTCTCGGCATGCGGCCGGCCGCCAACAGCCGTGACCCCTGTGCCGACGATCATCGGGCCGGCGCCATCGTCGCGAACGATTATGGTGCCGACGGAAGGGTTGGTCGAGGTGCGGCCGGCATTTCTGCGCGAGAGCCTCAGCGCCGCGGCCATGAAGCGGCGATCGAGGGCCTGCTGATCGGCCTTCCCTGACGTTTGGCTTGCCATGCTCAGCCGGCGTCCTCTTCGCTCTTCAGCTCGTCGCCTTTGAGTTCGTCACCTTTGAGCTCACCCAGCACGTCATGGAAGTCCTTAGCCTCACGGAAATTGCGATAGACCGAGGCGAAGCGGACATAGGCGACGTCGTCGAGCGACTTCAGCGCTTCCATGACGAGCCGGCCGACCTCGCCCGAGGCGATTTCAGTCTCGCCGGAGCTTTCGAGCTGGCGCACGATGCCGGTGACGGCGCGGTCGATGCGCTCGGGATCGACATTGCGCTTGCGCACCGCGATCTCCACCGAACGCAAGAGCTTGTCGCGGTCGAACGGCACCTTTCTGCCGGACTTCTTCACCACCACGAGGTCGCGCAACTGGACGCGCTCGAAAGTGGTGAAACGGCCACCGCAATCGGGACAGACGCGCCGCCGGCGGATCGCCGCGCCATCCTCGGCGGGGCGCGAATCCTTCACCTGCGTATCTTCGGACTGGCAATAGGGACAGCGCATGGAGAGCCTTCAGGTTGGCGATTCTGGCGGAACGATAGGCTTAGAGGTTTTTGCCGGGACGGCAAAGGTTCGGCAACGGCCGCTCGCGCCCTCAGAGATAGCGAGGCGGGAGGAAAATTGCCAGCCGCGCCAGATATGTCAGGGGGCGACGTCCTTGGTCGGGAAGCCGCAGGACGTTCCGAGGTTGCGGTAGGCCTTGGTGAAGCCATCCATCGGGATGCTGGCGACAGCCTGCTTGCCGAACGTCACATCGAGCGAGATGACCTGGCGCATGGCCCGCAACAAAGCGAGACTGGTCTTGACCTGGTTGTCGACGGTCCAGCTCGGGCGGCCGGCATCATTGGAATAGACGGTCGCGGAAACCTTGACGCCGGGGTCGCCAAAGGTCGCGGCGATCTTCTTGCCGGTCGGCAGCTCCTTGTTGGCGATGGTGAACATGATCGCCGGATAGGCATCGGGCGGCAGGGCGTCGCCAGTCGAGATCGAAAGCGTCAGCGTGCCGGCATTGCCGTTGCCGTCGACAAAGGCTGTCGAGGCCGCACAGGTCTTGTGCGAATCCTGGCCGGTGTCGAGCGCATCGATGATCGTGGTCCACCTGCCAAAGGTGCTGGTGGCCGGGATATCCGTGCCCGGCTGCGTCTGCTCCTCGGCGATCGCGCACGACACAGTGAAGGTGGCAAGCAAGCCGAGGAAGGCCAGAACGGCAGGATGGAACATGCGCATCGTCAGATCTCCACAGGCCGCGCCGCCCGGACAGCAAGCGGCGCAGAGCGCGGGATAAAAGACGATGCGCCGCTGGCGGTCAACCGAGATAGGGATAGAGCGGGAAACGATCGGTCAGCGCCACGACCTTGGCCTTCACGGCTGCTTCCACAGCCGCATTGCCTTCGTCGGAATTGGCGACCTTCAGCCCGTCCAGCACCTCGGCGATCAACTTGCCGATCTCGCGGAACTCGGCCTGGCCGAAGCCGCGCGCGGTGCCGGCCGGCGTGCCCAGACGCACGCCCGAGGTGACGAAAGGCTTTTCCGGATCGAACGGGATGCCATTCTTGTTGCAGGTGATGTTGGCGCGGCCGAGCGCTGCCTCGGCGCGCTTGCCGGTGGCGTTCTTGGGCCTGAGATCGACCAGCATCAGATGATTGTCGGTGCCGCCGGACACGATGTCGAGGCCGGTTTCCTTGAGGCTCGACGCCAGCGCCTTGGCGTTGGCGGCGACGCTCTCGGCATAGAGCTTGAAGCTCGGCTTCAGCGCCTCGCCGAAGGCGACAGCCTTGGCGGCGATGACATGCATCAGCGGCCCGCCCTGCAGGCCGGGGAAAACCGCCGAGTTCATCTTCTTGGCGATGTCCTCGTCATTGCACAGGATCATGCCGCCGCGCGGGCCTCGCAACGATTTGTGCGTGGTCGTGGTCACGACATGGGCGTGCGGCAGCGGTGACGGATTCACGCCGCCGGCAACCAGGCCGGCGATATGGGCCATGTCGACCATCAGATAGGCGCCGACCGCATCGGCGATCTCGCGAAAGCGCTTCCAGTCCCAGATGCGCGAATAGGCGGTGCCGCCGGCCAGGATCAGCTTCGGCTTGGTCTCATGCGCGGTCTTTTCGATCGCGTCCATGTCGAGCAGATGGTCGTCCTTGCGCACGCCATAGGAAACGACCTTGAACCATTTGCCGCTCATATTGACGGGCGAGCCGTGAGTCAGGTGGCCGCCGGAGTTCAGGTCGAGGCCCATGAAGGTATCGCCCGGCTGCAGCAGCGCCAGGAAGACCGCCTGGTTCATCTGGCTGCCGGAATTCGGCTGGACATTGGCGAAGTTGCAGCCGAACAGCTTTTTGGCGCGCTCGATGGCGAGTTCCTCGGCGACGTCGACGAACTGGCAGCCGCCATAATAGCGCTTGCCCGGATAACCCTCGGCGTATTTGTTGGTCATGATCGAGCCCTGCGCCTCGAGCACGGCGCGCGAAACGATGTTTTCCGAGGCGATCAGCTCGATCTCGTGACGCTGGCGGCCAAGCTCGTTGCGGATCGAGCCGAAGATCTCCGGATCGGCATCTTCCAGCGTGGTTTCGAAGAAGGATTCGAATTTGTTCGACGCTGCCGCTGCAGTTGCCATGGCCTGAAATCCTTCGGTTCGGGGCATTTATCTATGTATATCGTTGCCCCGAAACCGCTGCACGGTTCCGGGCGACATGCATTGCCGCGCCATTAACACAGTTGTTTTCGCCTCGCCACGTTTGCAGCGCGAAATTTGCTGGCCGGATTGCGCCAGAGCGGCCCTGAACCGCTATTTTCGCTCCTGCCGCCCCTGCAGCAAGGCTTCGGTGAGCGTGATCTCGGTAAACAGCGCCCGCGCCGTATGGTCGTTGATCGCGCCGCTGCTTAACATGTCGCGCACGGCGATGCGCTCGGCCTCGATGCCGGCAAGCCGCATTTCGAGCTCCAGCCGCCCGGCTTCGCGGGCCTCCGCCCGGGCGTCGTCGGCCTCGTCCGAGGTGGCGATGCGGCGCCGGTAGCCGGCGACGATGTTTTCGGCGGCGGCAAGCCTGGCGCCGGGGACCTCGCCCTGGTCGTCGTCGCTGGCGCCCGCCATGCTTTCGACGCGGGCGATGGCCGCCTTGGCGGCGCCGATGCGGGCGAGACGCTCCTCGATGGCGCTGCCATCCTCGCCCGGCTCGACCAGTCCGTGCGCTATCTTCGGCAGCGCCACGCTGGCGATGGCGAGCGAACAGATGATGACGCCGGCGGCGAGGAAGATCACCAGGTCGCGCGCCGGAAAAGACGAGCCGTCCGGCATGGCAACCGGCAGCGACAGGATGCCGGCCAGCGTGATCGCGCCGCGCACGCCCGCCACCGAGCCGGCAAGCCGCACACGCATGCCAAACGGCTCGGCCTTGCGCTTTCCCCATTTTGCCTTGAGGCCTGCCGCGATATCGCCGACCCAGATCCAGAGGAAGCGCAGCGCGATCAGGCACAGCGTCAGCGCTATCACCGTCGCGACCGGCTGGATGATCGGGTAATGGCCGGTCAGTTCGGGCGGCACGCGGCGAATGATTTCGGGAAGCTGCATGCCGAGCACGATGAACAGCGCGCCATTGTAGACGAAGGACAAGGTCGTCCACAGCGAGATCGTCTGCATGCGCGCCGAGACGCCGAGGAAGCGGAAGACGCCGGAGCCGCCGGTCAAAAGCCCGGCGGTGACCGCCGCCAGAATGCCTGAGGCATGCAGATGTTCGGCGACGAGATAGGCAATGAAGGGCAGCAGGACCATGACCAGAACCTGCGCCTCGGCCGGAACGCCGCCGATGCGATTCAGAAGCTGCAGCAGCCTGGCGGCGATGAACAACGCAGCGATGCCGGCCAGGATGCCGATGGCGACGGCATAGACGAAGGACAGCGATGCATCGGCGAAGGAAAAGCTGCCGGTCACGGCGGCGGCGACGGCGAAGCGGAACATGACCAGGCCCGAGGCGTCGTTGAGCAGCGCCTCGCCTTCCAGAATATGCATCAGCCGCGCCGGCACCAGGCTTCTGTCGACGATCGAGGACACCGCCACGGCGTCGGTCGGGGACAGCACGGCGGCGAGCGCGAAGGCGACGACCAGCGGGATGCTCGGCACCAACCAGTGCAAGGCATAACCGAAGCCGACAATGGTAAAGAAGACCAGCCCGATGGCCAGATCGAGGATCGGTCCGCGCAGCGCGATCAGCTCGCGTTTTGGCGCTCCATAGGCATCGCCGAACAAAAGCGGCGGAATGAACACCAGCAGGAAGAGTTCGGGGTCGATCTCGACATGGATGCCTTTCACCGGCCAGGCGAGCGCGGCGCCGATGGCAATCTGCAGCACCGGCAGCGGCACCCGAACCAACCGCACCAGTGCGCCGGAAAGAGCGACGAAGACCAGCACGGCGAGGATGAAGATTGCGACCTGCATGGCGCGATTCCGGCTGTTTTGAGGACCATGCGCAATTGCCGTTAGTCCGTCCAGATGGGCCTGCGGCGCAACGTCCGGCAGTGTTCATGGCCTGCATGGCTGGCGGCCACCAGTCTTCTTCTGTTGGGATGTCGAACGGAAAAGGCCACCTTGCGGTGGCCTTTCCTGAAGGAGATCAGCAGCTTAGAGCGAAGAGGTGATCTGCAGTTCGCTGGCGCCATCGAGCGCGTAGACGTCGTCGCGGAACTGCACGACGCCCGGACCCGTCGACCAGGCCGACACATAGAGGAAGTGGACCGGAACCGGGTTGACGACCTGCACCGGCGTGTTCTCGCCGGTCTTGATGGTCGCCTCGAAATGCTGGCGGTCCCAGCCGGGTGTGTCGCGCAGGATCCATGTGACGAGGTCGCGCACGTTCTGGACACGCACGCAGCCCGAGGAATCGAAGCGCATCATCTTGCCGAACAGGCTTTGCTGCGGCGTATCGTGCATGTAGACGCCGTCGGGGCTGGGGAAGTTGATCTTGACCGAAGCCATGGCGTTGCCGGAACCCGGATCCTGGCGGAAGCGGTATTTTGCGGCATCATCCGTCGACCAATCGACAGTCATCGGATCGACTTCGCTGCCATCCGGCGCAAACAGGCGGATATGGCTGTCCTTGAGATAGTCGGGGTTCTTCCGCATCAGCGGAATGATGTCCTTGCGCACGATCGAGACCGGCGCGTTCCAGTAAGGATTGACGATGATCTCGTTGATCTTGGAATTGACCACCGGGGTCTGGCGGTCGATCTTGCCGACGATTGCGGTGTGGCGCAGCACGACCCGATCGTTCTCGACCGCCTCGATCTGTGCCGCCGGGATATCGACCAGCACATAACGGCTGCCCAGCGTGCCGGCCTTTTCGCGCAGGCGCTCCAGATTGGTCTGCAGCTGACCGAGGCGGATCTGCGCCGAAACGTTCATCGCGGCATAGGTGTATTTGCCCATGGCGCCGTCGGCCGGCAGGCCATGGCGCGCCTGGAAGCGCTTGACCGCGGCGTCGACGTAGGAATCGAACGACGTCGAAATGCCGGCGCTCTGCGCCAGGTCGCCCGAAACCATCAGCCGCTTGCGCAGCGGCACCACGTCCGGATCGTCGACGCCAAGCTGCAGCTTCTTGGTCGCTGGCACCTCGCCCCAGCCGCCCTGGGCGACGATGTTCTGATACTGCGCCACCGCCTGTTCGGTGAAGGCGACCGTCTGCAGGCTGAAGATCGGCAGCGTCGAGGCGACCTTGCCGCCTTCGGAGGCGCGGGCGTCGAACTGGTCGTCCCAATTGCCACGGTTCGAAGACTTCAGGATATCGTCGATCACATCCTGCGCGCTGGCGGCATTGGCAACCATGGCAACGGCGAGCGCGGAAGCTCCGGAAAGGAAAAAGCGGCGGCTGGTTCTCATGGACGTTCCAGACATTCTTGTCGTGTTTGGCTTGTAGCGTTTGGCTGTTGCAGCGTTCGGCTACGTGCTCGATGTTGGGCGATATCGCCCGCACTCTAAAGTTGGCACTGTTAACAATTAGCCAACCATGACCTGCGTCACCTGGCCGTCAAAAGCGGACGGCGATGCGACCTTACAGGCGCGCGAACAGCTTTCGCCGCCGCATACCCACAGCCCTCGCTTCCACCGCGAATATGGCGGCAACGTGGCTTTGCGCCGAATTGGAAGCGCAGGCGGCTCGAAAAAGAAAAGGCCGGTGCTTTTCGGCACCGGCCTGTTGACTGAGACTTGCCTCCGGCCGCGCTTCTTCCGGCGCAGCTGCTATTCAATGGCCCGCTGATTACATCCGGTAGGCGATGGTGTCGTTCCAGAAGCGGTCGAGGCGCTGCAGCGCGCGGTTCATCTGCTTGAACTCTTCGCTGTTGATGCCGCCGACCTGTTCGATCGAGCCGACATGGCGCTCATAGAGACCGGCGACGACTTCCGCCACTTCATTGCCCTTCGGCGTCAGCGAAACGCGGACCGAACGGCGGTCGATGCGCGAGCGCTGGTGGTTGATGAAGCCGAGATCGACCAGCTTCTTCAGATTGTAGGAGACGTTCGAGCCGAGATAGTAGCCACGCGAGCGCAGCTCGCCGGCGGTCAGCTCGGAGTTGCCGATGTTGAACAGAAGCAGCGCCTGGATGGCATTGATGTCGGAACGGCCATTGCGGTCGAACTCGTCCTTGATCACGTCAAGCAGACGGCGATGCAGACGCTCGACCAGCTGCAGCGATTCCATGTAAAGCGAACGGATAGCCTCGCGGCGATCGTCGGATACGTGGGCGGTCTTCGCCGCCGGACGCGAATTGATCATTGTCTTTGCCTCTCGTTTGTCGCCCTGGTGATTTTTTGTTTTTCACCTTGATTGCGACACTATCGAATACTCATAAAATTCGACTTAAACGCTAGGGCTAACAAGAGCTTACCGGTAATAGGTTTCGCAAGACGCTTAACGAACGGTCACCCGAGCAAGGATAATTAACCTAAAGATTTAGCCAATGGCTGCGGGGCGGCGTTTCAGGCGCGCGCAGGGCGCTTGCGCATCCAGATGACGACGCGGAAGGCGATGTAGAGCAGCGCGACCGCGGCATGCGAGAAGACGATCAGCGGCCGGTGGCCGTAGAGATCGGGGAAGCCGGCATACATTATGGTCTCGGTGACAGCACAGATGAACCAGATCACCGGGCCCCACGACGCCAGCATCCACAGGCCGGCGGCGGCGAAGGGGAAGAACACGGCCAGCATCACCGCCACGACCTGCCAGTGCACCGGCATCAGGTCGAAGCGCCACAGCGGGCCGGGATAAAAACCGATCAGCCGGATCCAGTACAGGATGCCGAACAGCAGGCAATAGCCAGCTATGACGCGCTGGAACCAGGCGAAGATGATCTCGACGCCCGAGGGCTGCAGCACGATGCGCCGCGACGTGACCTCGCTCACAGTTCGAGCTCCCGTTCGAGCGGCGCGAAATAGGCGTCCACCGAAGCAGCGTCGACCTCGGCCAGGCTTGCCGGCCGCCACTGCGGCGTCGAACCCTTGTCGACGAGGACGGCGCGGATGCCTTCATAGAAGTCGTGCCCGGCCAGCATGCGGTTGAGGATGCGGAACTCCATCTTCATGCAGGCTTCCATCGACAGCGTCAGCCCGGCGCTGATCTGGCGCCACGCGACATTGAGGCTGGTCGGCGAGCGGGTGCGGATGGTGGCCAGCGTCTTGGCGGCAAACTCGTCGGCGCCTGCCGCCCGCTCCAGGCTCTTGAGGATTTCGGCGAGCGAGGGTTGGGAAAAATGCCGGGCGATGGCTTCCAGCACCGGCTGGGCGGTTTCGCGCCGGGCCGGCACGAAGAAGCCGCGCAGCACCGATTCCGGATCGCCATTGGCGCAGAGCCGATCGAGAAAGGCGGATTGGTCGGCGGCCTTTATGGTGTGGGTGGCCAGGCCAGACCACAGCGCATCGCCATAGCGGATGCGGTTGCCGGTCAGCGCCAGATACATGCCGAAACTGCCGCCAAGGTCAGGCAGAAGATGGCTGCCGCCGACATCGGGGAAGAAACCGATGCCGACTTCGGGCATGGCGAACTGGGCGTTCTCGGTCAGCACGCGCTGCGAGCCGTGGAACGAGATGCCGACGCCGCCGCCCATCACGATCCCGTCGATCAGCGCGACGTAGGGCTTTTTGTAACTGTTAATGCGGGCGTTAAGCCGGTATTCGTCGGCGAAGAACTCGACCGGCGGCTTTCCGGCGCGGGCCTCGTAGACGTGCATGATGTCGCCGCCGGCGCAAAACGCCCTGCCCTCGGCCTTGACGACGACGACATCGATGCCGGCGTCGCGCTCAAAAGCGTCGAGC
Source organism: Mesorhizobium sp. L103C131B0 (assembly GCF_000502275.1). Taxonomy (NCBI): domain Bacteria; kingdom Pseudomonadati; phylum Pseudomonadota; class Alphaproteobacteria; order Hyphomicrobiales; family Phyllobacteriaceae; genus Mesorhizobium; species Mesorhizobium sp. L103C131B0. The sequence continues at coordinate 133,629 of NZ_AYXC01000004.1, forward strand.
GCCTTGTCCAGCGCCTTGATCATGCGATGTGTCAGCGCATTGAGCGCCTGCGGCCGCGTCAGCGTGACGACGCCCGCCTTGCCCAACCGTTCGAAGCGGATCTCGTCGCCGCCAAAATCCATCGTCAGAGAATCCCTCCCCGCGCCTGCGGGACTGAAGTGCTAAAGGTGGCGCATGGGTGCGTCAACCGGCGGGCGCGGTTTGGATTTTCGCAAGGGAACGCGACCGTGCTTTGCCCCCGACAGAAATGCGCGCAAAATTGCCGGGCAAAACAGCCTTTCTTCTGATGCAGGGACAAACGCATGACGCTTGAAACCGCAGCGCCGAGCCATGGCTGGGAGATGCCGAAAAAGTTCGACCCGGATGATGTTCTCAGCCGCCCGCTGATGGCCAATCTGGCGACCGTGACCGCTGACGGCGCGCCGCTCAACGCGCCGATGTGGTTCATCTGGGAGGACGCTGCGATCTGGCTGCTCGGCTCGACCGGGGCAAGTGCTGTCAAACACCTCGAACGCGACCCGCGCTGCGCCGTGGAGATCGTCCATTTCGACAATGAGGCCGGCATCCTGCTGCATCTCGGCCTGCGCGGCTCCGCCACCATCGAGCCGATGGCGCCGAACCGCTTCAAACGGCTGCTGCACAAATATCTCGGCCCGGAGGCGACCTGGAACCGCTGGTTCATCGACAATGTCGCCGACATCGGCCATCTGGACGGGCGCCTGATCCGGCTTGCCCCGAAGAGCATCTTCACCAACAATGTGTCGTTCTTCAAAACCGGCCCCGAGCTGGCGTGGCCGCCGAAGCCGTAAGCAGCGCGTTATCGACTGGCACAATCGTGTCGCATTGGTCAGCGGCAAGGCCTCGTGGTAAAAGCCGCCCCGACCCGGAGTTTTTGCGATGAACAAATTCACCCCCGCGACGAGCAACAAATTCGCGCCGGCAAAGCCCGCCGGTGCGCGCAGCGTCGACGAGATCACCGGCAGCCGCCGCTTGCGGCGCATGCGCAAGGCCGACTGGTCGCGCCGCCTGGTGCAGGAAAACAGGCTTACGGTGAACGATCTGATCTGGCCGATCTTCGTCATCGACGGCAAGAACACGCGCGAGCCGATCGCCGCCATGCCCGGCGTCTTCCGCCTGTCGCTGGACCTCGCCGTCAAGGAGGCCGAGCGGGCCGCTAAGCTCGGCATTCCGGCGATCGCCACCTTCCCCAATGTTGAACTCAGCCTGCGCGACCAAACGGGATCGCACATCCTCGACCCGGAAAACATCATCAACCGCGCCACCCGCGCCATCAAGGACGCGGTGCCCGAGATCGGCATCATCACCGATGCCGCGCTCGATCCGTTCACCTCGCACGGCCATGACGGCATCTTGCGCGACGGCATCATCGTCAATGACGAGACAGTGGAACAGGTGACCGCCGCGGCCGTCATCCAGGCAGCGGCCGGCGCCGACATCATCGCGCCGTCCGACATGATGGACGGCCGCATCGGCGCCATCCGCGACGCACTCGACGCCAACGGTTTTTCGGATGTGGCGATCATGTCCTATGCGACGAAATTCGCCTCCGCCTTCTACGGCCCCTACCGCGAGGCGGTCGGCACCGCCGGCCTGCTCAAGGGCGACAAGAAGACCTACTATCTCGACCACGCCAATTCCGACGAAGCGGTGCGCGAGGCCGAGCAGGATATCGCCGAGGGCGCCGACATGCTGATGGTCAAGCCCGGCCTGCCCTATCTCGACATCATCCGCCGGCTGAAGGACGAGTTCCAGATGCCGACCTTCGCCTACCAGGTGTCAGGCGAATATTCGATGATCAAGGCGGCGGCCGCCAATGGCTGGATCGACGGCGAAAAGGCAATGCTGGAGAGCCTGCTCGCCTTCAAGCGCGCCGGCTGCGACGGCATCCTGACTTACTTCGCGCCGGAAGTGGCGCAAATGCTGAAGGGATAGCCGGAACCTGGATGCTCCGGGTTCCGGCTTTTCCTCACGCCTTTGGCAAATAAGGAATCGTTCCGGCGAGATCGGTATCGTCGATCAGTTGGAAGCGGCTGTCGCTGCCCTTCCGGCGCTCCGCCACAAACGGAGCGTATTGCGGATCGTTGGTGAAGGCTTCGGCTGCCTTTGCCGACGGAAACGCCATGATGGCGATCAGGCTGGTGTCGAGCGGCTTGCCCTCCAGCGTCTTCACATTGCCGCTGCGGGCGAGATACTTGCCGCCATGCTTGTGGACGAGGTCATGCACCGAAGCGGCATAGGCCGGCACCCATTTGTCGTCCTTCACCTTGATGTCTGCGATCACGTAAGCGGTCATTGTCCAACTCCTCATGGATCGGCACCGGACTGCCCGGTGACGTGACCGCTGCCTCGCATGGCGGCGCCGGACCGCTCCAGTCACAGAACTGTACCGGGGGTGCCAGTACAGCTTCTGTACTGGCTGAACTCAGGTTTTCTGAATAAGGTCCGGCAACATCTTTTGGAGCTCACCACATGACACAAGCCGGTTACAAGCAATTCTGCCCGCTCTCCATGGCCGCCGAGCTGCTCTGCACACGCTGGACCATGGTGCTGCTGCGCGAACTGGTGGCGGGATCGACCCGCTTCAACGATTTGCGCCGCGGCGTGCCGAAAATGTCGCCAACCCTTCTGTCGCAACGGCTCAAGGACCTCGAGGCCGGCGGCATCGTCGAGCGGACCGAGATCGCGACCGAGAAGGGCGTGTTCGAATACCGGCTGACCGAGGCGGGCCGGGATTTGCGCCCGGTTGTCGAGGCGATGGGGTTTTGGGGCCAGAAATGGGTCGAGGCCAGGCTGTCGCTCAAAAACCTCGATCCGTCGCTGCTGATGTGGGACATGCGGCGCAATCTGAACCCCAGCCCGCTGCCGGACGGGCGCACCGTGATACAATTCCTGTACCATGACCTGCCGGCGTCAAAACGATCGTGGTGGCTGATCGTCGAAAAGCAGGGCGAGGTCGATCTTTGCTGGTACGATCCGGGCTTCGACGTCGATCTCTACGTCTCGACCGATCTGTGCACCATGACCTCGATCTGGATGGGGCTGACGACAGTTCACAAGGAACGCGACAAGATCAGCCTGACCGGCGATCTCGACGTCGCCGGCAAGATGCAGATCTGGCTTGGGCTCAGCCCGTTTGCGGTGATGCCGAAGCGCGTGGCGGCTTGAGTCCCTGCGCATTCCACAGATCGGTTTGCCTCTAAAAATACTAGTTGCAAAATGCAATCAGTTTGAGTACTGATTGCAAATCACAACTGGTCACCAAAGGGAGTCTTCCATGTCCAAACTGCGCGTCAATGCCTTCACCTTGTCGCTCGACGGTTTCGGCGCCGGTCCTGACCAGGACCTGCAAAATCCGCTCGGCGTTGGTGGCGAAGATCTGCACAAATGGATGACCGGCACCCGCACCTTCCACGAGATGGTCGGCAAGGATGGCGGCAGCACCGATGTGGACGACCGGTTCACCGTCCGCAGCTTCGACAATGTCGGCGCCTGGATCCTCGGCCGCAACATGTTCGGCCCGATCCGCGGCGAATGGCCGGATGAGAACTGGAAGGGCTGGTGGGGCAACAACCCGCCCTATCACGTGCCGACCTTCGTGCTGACCCATCACAAGCGCGACCCCATTGTGATGGAAGGCGGCACCATTTTCCGCTTCGTTACCGGCGGCATCCACGCCGCGCTCGAACAAGCAAAGGCTGCGGCCGGCGGCAAGGATGTCCGCGTCGGCGGCGGCGTTTCCACTATCCGGCAATATCTCAAGGAGAAGCTCATCGACGAGTTGCATCTGGCTGTGTCGCCAGTGTTGCTCGGGAGGGGCGAGAGCCTGTTTGCCGGGCTGGATATGCTGAAGCTGGGTTACCAGTGCACCGAGCAGGTGGCCACGGCGCTCGCCACGCATGTGACGATCAAGCGGGTGTAGTGGCGAAGTGATAGGCGCAGGCTTCTTTCTCCCCGTTCTACGGGGAGAAATGCCCGGCAGGCAATGAGGGGCAGCGCTGCTTTGGAGGTTAGCAGCGTCCGACGGCTGTGAATTCGTCGCCGGAGCTGCCCCTCATCCGCCCTTCCGGCACCTTCTCCCCGTGAAACGGGGAGAAGGAAAAGTGCTCAATACTTCTCCGGCACGTAAAGCTCGCGCGGCAGGACCTGGCGCTCGTACTCCGGGTTGAACACCCGCTCGGGCAGCGTGATTTCTTCGTGCGGCACGTCCTCATAGGGCAGCTGTTTGAGGAGATGGTCGATGCAGTTCAGCCGCGCCCGCTTCTTGTCGTTGCCTTCGACGATGTACCACGGTGCCTCTGGGATGTTGGTGCGGGCAAACGTCTCTTCCTTGGCCTTGGTGTACTGCTCCCAGCGCACGCGCGACTGCAGGTCCATCGGCGACAGCTTCCACTGCTTCATCGGGTCGTGGATGCGCATCATGAAGCGCATCTGCTGTTCCTCGTCGGTGATCGAGAACCAGTATTTGACCAGCGTGACGCCGGAGCGGACCAGCATGCGCTCGAACTCCGGCACGTCGCGGAAGAACTCTTCGACCTGATCGGGTTCGGCAAAGCCCATCACCCGCTCGACGCCGGAGCGGTTGTACCAGGAGCGGTCGAACAGCACGATCTCGCCGCCGGCCGGCAGATGCGGCACGTAGCGCTGGAAATACCATTGTGACTTTTCGCGCTCGGTCGGCGCCGGCAGCGCCACGACGCGGCAGATGCGCGGGTTGAGGCGCTGGGTGATGCGCTTGATGACGCCGCCCTTGCCGGCGGAATCACGGCCCTCGAAAACCACCACCAGCTTCTTCTTGTGGTAGGCAACCCAGGACTGCAGCTTGATCAGTTCCGACTGCAAGCCGATCAGGTCGCGGAAATACTGCATGCGATCGATCGACGGCGGATGCGCGTTCTTGTAGATCTTGGCGATCTCCAGCGACAGCGCCGGCTCCGAGATTTCCAGCTCATAGTCCTCATCGAGCGTGTCGGCGAGTTCGGCTTCCAGCCAATCCCTGGCCGCAGAATTCTGCTTTAGCTCATTCATTTCCACTGCTCCGCTTGCCGGCTGACATGAAACCCTGAGCCGACTTGATATAGGCCGGCAATGACGGTTTTATTGCAAGCCGCCGGCCAGCCGGTCATCACTGCAAACCAGCGAGCATTGCCGATCCATCGCCCTGGGATGGCGACAAGCCGCTCAAATTGTCCTACAAATGGCGGACCCGTTCGGGCTTCCCCGCCCTTTCCTGCTAAAACCACCTCCCCACCAAAACTACGAGGATCTGACATGGAATACCGCACGCTTGGCCGTTCCGGCTTGAAAGTTTCGGCGCTGACCTTGGGAACCATGACCTTCGGCGGCAGCGGGCCGTTCGCTGCCGTCGGCAATTCCGATCTCGCGGAGGCCTCGCGCATCATCGACACTTGCATCGATGCCGGCATCAATCTCATCGACACCGCCAATGTCTATTCCAACGGTCTGTCGGAAGAGATCATCGGCGAGGCGCTCGGCGGCAAGCGCAAGAACGACGTGCTGATCGCCTCCAAGGCGCGCATGCGGATCGGCAAGGGCCCCAATGACGAAGGCCTGTCGCGCCATCATCTGATCCGCGAATGCGAGAAGAGCCTGAAGCGCCTCAGGACCGATGTCATCGACATCTATTTCCTGCACGAATGGGACGGCGCGACACCGCTCGAGGAAACCATCTCCGCGCTCGACACGCTGGTTGCCCAGGGCAAAATCCGCTATGTCGGCTGCTCCAACTATTCCGGCTGGCAGGTCATGAAGGCGCTCGGCATCAGCGACAGCCAGCACCAGCCGCGCTTCGTCACCCAGCAGATCCACTACACGCTGGAAGCACGCGAGGCCGAGTATGAGCTCTTGCCGATCTCGGTCGACCAGGGCCTTGGCGTGCTGGTGTGGAGCCCGCTCGCCGGCGGCCTGCTGTCGGGCAAATACCGCCGCGACAGTCCGACGGCGCGCCAGATCGGCGGCTGGTCGGAACCGCCGATCCGCGACGAGGGCCGGCTGTGGCGGATCGTCGACGTGCTGGTCGACATCGGCGCCACTCGCGGCGTCTCGGCGGCCCAGGTGGCGCTGGCTTGGCTGCTTGGCCGGCCGGCCGTCAGTTCGCTGGTGATCGGCGCACGCAACGAGGCCCAGTTGAAAGACAATCTCGCCGCGGCAAGCCTGACGCTGTCCTTTGATGAACGCCAGCGTCTCGATGCCGTCAGCCGGCCGCCGGTGCTCTATCCCTACTGGCACCAGCAGTTTACGGCGAAGGACCGCTTCGGCCCGGCCGATCTGGTTATGGACCGCAGCGTCATCTGACTTAAGGGCGCCGGAAGCGGCTAGCCCGCGATAAACCGCCAGACCTGCGGATCGGGCTCGATCTGGCCGCTGAGCACGAAATATTTGTAGAGCACGAGCAGGCAGATCGCCTGCTCGGCCCGCTCGTCGGCGAATTTGCGGCAATAGGCGTTGGCCGCCGCAACGATGCGCTGGGCCTCGGCCGGATGCTGCTCGAGATGATGCACCCGCTCGGCCAGATCGCTGAAGTCGGGCGCCAGCGGCACATAATGGACATCGGGCTCGAGTTGCCCCTCGGCGAACCAGGTCTCGTAAGTCGGCGGCGGCATCAGGCAGAGCGAGTTCGAGCTCATGATCCATTTCAGATTGGTCGCGACATCATTGCCTTCGAGCGAGATGATGTAGCGGTAGCGGCGCTGCTGATCGATGCTGAGATAGGGCTTGCGGTATTCCGCAAGTGCTGTCGCCCTCGGCGTGCCGACATCGCAGAACGGCAGATTGCGGGCTGCATCCAGCAACAAGGTGCGGATCGGATTGTTGAGTTCGCCGCGCCAAACGACGAGCGGATGCTTGTCGGCGAAGGCGACATCGTCGGCCGGCATGTAGAAATGACGGAACTTGTTCAGCTTGAACAGGACGCCGTTGCCGTTGTCGCCCGCTATCGGCCGGTCCTTGACGATCGACGGCATCTTCGGCACTTCGATGACGTCGCCGAATTCCAGGTCGATGCGCAGATCTGGGTCGAAATAACGGGTGAACTCCTTCAGATCGTAATAGTACATGCTGCGGTCCGACGGCAGCCGGCTGACCGGCACGGCCTCGGGGCTGGGGCTAAAAGGCTCCCGCAGCGTGTTGTAGTAATTGAGCCGCTGGCGGACCGATGCGTCGGAAAGCCTGGCCTGATCGAGCAGCCGGCCGAGCCGGCGCCGGAAAAGAACCGGCGGCGCGATGTCGCGCATGGCGTTGCGCGCATAGTAGATCAGCTTCTGTGCGTTTCTTTGAAGCGTGGCCATCGGTCGTTTTGATTCGAAATCGGTCGGCGGCGGCTCCAGCAACTGTCCCGCAGCCTTTTCTAAACCATTGTGTTCGCCATCACGCAAGTCCAGAACCGCTGGCATCTGCCCTCGCGGCGCTGTTGTGTTTGCCGGCCAATGCTTCTAGGCAGGATCAGGCACAGCGAAAGGAAACGATATGGCTCGACCACCGAATTACGGTCAGGAACGCAAAGAGCGCGACCGGCAGAAGGCCGCCAAGAAGGCGGAGAAGCTCGCCGCCAAGGTCGCGGCCAAGGAGCGCGCCGAGCCTGAGAACGAGGCAAGTTCCAAAACCGACACCGAGACAGAAAAATAGGCAAGACAGGATCACCGGCCCGCGAAACGGGCCGGATCCTGGCAAAATGCCGGTGTGATCAGGCCGATGTGATCAGGCCGGGGCCTTGTCGCTGACGAAGACGTTCACCTCGCGCGCGGCGGCGATGAAGGCGCGTCTTGCAATCATCGCCGGCTTGTCGCCGGCCAGCGCGTCATGGCAGGCCTGCAGCGCTTCGCGGTGCTTGGGGCTGCGCTTGCCGGGCCAGCTGTTGAGCAGGTAATCGGAAGCCTCGCGCACCGTACGCAAGAGCTGAGTGCTTCCCTCCGTGCCCGACTTAACGGTCACGGGTGTTTCAAATCGGTTGTTTTCCATGGCCGCCTCTTACGCCATCGGCGTCCGCGAAGCGAGGCCGAAAGCGGATCGCGACGGCGTTCTTTCGTTTTCGTGACCAGTATCAAGCGGCGACGACGGCAAAACCCCTGGCGCGTAGGCCGCGCCGGTCATTGTGCAACGACGTCACCAGGCGGGCGCGGCTGCCGGCTATATGGGCGGAAAGTCGCGCCGCCGCCGCATCGGCATCGCCGGCCCGCACCGCTGCCAGAATGGCGTGATGCTCGCTCCAGGCGCGGCCAAGGGCCGCCTCGTCGCGCACCTCCAGCCAGCGCGCCCGCGACAGCCGCGTCATGGCATCGCGCACGGCCCGAAACAGGAACTCGTTGCCGGAGAGCCGCGCCAGTTCGATATGGAAATCCATGCCGACGCGGTGCCATTCCTCGCGCGGCGTGGCAGTGTCGCAGGAGTCCAGCATCGCCTCGATGACATCGGCTGCGCTCCTGTCGGCCAGCGCCGAAGTCAGCCTGACCGCCGCGACCTCGACCGCTTCGCGGTACACCGCGATCTGTTCCAGTTCGGCAAGGTTGATCGGCGACACGGTCCAGCCGCGCCCGTCGCGGCAGATCAGCCCTTCCGTCTCCAGCCGCAGCAGGGCTGCCCTGACCGGCGTGCGCGAGGCGCCGAAGCGGCTCTCGATCCAGCGCTCCGTCAGCCGCTCGCCAGGACCGACCTCAAGGCCAAGGATCATCTCGCGAAGCGCTTTTTCGACGATCTGCATCTGCGACATAGTTGCTTCCATTGCTGGCGATCGGCCTTGCCCGTTGGTCTTGCCGATCACATTGAGAGCGCCTGATTGACAGCAGCCGGGCTTTGCGTCCATGAGGTACCAAGTTGGTATCCCAAAATGGTATCCGCAGCAAGCGGACAGGATAGGACATGCCGCAGGACAGTGCAGCGCAGGCCGCCGAAGCGCCTTCCACCTACAACATTCATTGGCGGCGCAACCTGCTCGTGTGCTTTGCCGGATCGTTCAGCACGCTTGTGGCGATGACGCTGTTGCTGCCGTTCCTGCCGCTCTATGTCGAACAGCTGGGCGCCGTGGGCCACGCGGCGATCGTGCAATGGTCCGGCATCGCCTTCGGCGCCACCTTCCTTGCCGCCGCCCTTGTCGCACCGCTGTGGGGGCGGCTCGGCGACCGCTACGGCCGCAAGGTGATGCTGGTGCGCGCCAGTTTCGGCATGGCGATCTGCATGTCGCTGACCGGCATGGTGCAGACCGTCTGGCAATTGGTGCTTTTGCGCCTGCTGATCGGCTTTGCCGGCGGTTATTCCTCAGGCTCGACGATCCTTGTCGCCATGCAGACGCCGAAGAAGCGCTCCGGCTGGGCGCTCGGCGTGCTGTCGGCCGGCATCACCGCAGGCTCCCTGGTCGGCCCGTTGCTTGGCGGCGCGCTGCCGCCATTGATCGGTATTCGCGCCACCTTCCTCATCGCGGGCGGCGTCATTTTCCTGGCGGCGCTGGCGACGACGTTCCTGATCAAGGAGATGCCTCGCCCGCCAATGCAGGCACAACCCAAGGAGAAACCAAAGGGCGGTTGGGCGCAGATCCCCGACAAACGCCCTGTCGTGGCGATGCTGGCAACCGGCATGCTGTTCACCTTCGCCAACATGTCGATCGAGCCGATCATCACCGTCTACGTCCAGCAACTGGTCGCGGACGCAAGCCGGGTGACGCTGGTCTCCGGTGTCGTCATGTCGGCGGCGGCGCTGGGCGCCATCCTGTCGGCGTCACGGCTGGGTAAGCTCGCCGACCGCATCGGCCACTGGAACGTCATCGTCGCATCGCTGGCCGTCTCGGCGCTGCTGTTGATACCGCAGGCCTTCGTCACCGAGAGCTGGCAGTTGGTCGGGCTGCGGTTCCTTATGGGTCTGGTGCTGGGCGGGCTGTTGCCCTGCATCACCAGCGTCATCCGCCACAATGTTCCCGATGGGGTCGGCGGCAATGTGCTGGGCCTGGCAATCTCGGCGCAATATGTCGGCCAGGTCGCGGGGCCGCTGCTGGGCGGCTTCGTCGGCGGCCATTTCGGCATGCGCGCGGTGTTTCTCGGCACGTCGGTGCTGATGGCGGGCGGTGCCGCGTATAATTGGCTGGCCCAGGCGCGCCGCACGCGCGACATGCTGGCGATATCGGAAAAATCCTGACAGACAGGTCGCGCCGCCTATCGTCAATCACGGAGCCCGAGACATGAGCATAGCCGAGTCAGCACCAGCAAACAGCGCGCGCATCCTCGTTTTCGCCGGCGGCCTTGCCGGCGCGGCGGGCGTGGCGCTGTCGGCGGCATCAGCGCATCTCGGCGGCGCCTTCGTCGGCACGGCGGCATCCTTCCTGATCATGCATGCGCCGGTGTTTTTGGCCGTCGGCCTCGCCGGCGCAAGCCGGATCTTGCGGATCGGCAGCCTGGTGCTGCTCGTCGGGCTTGTTCTGTTCTGCGGCGATCTGCTGGCACGGGATTTCGTGGGATCGCGGCTGTTCCCGATGTCGGCGCCGATCGGCGGCACCTTGCTCATCGCGGGCTGGCTGGTGATCGCGGCCTCGGCGCTCGTGCGGCAACGGTCCTGACGGGGCAAGAACCCTGCCCCATCAAATATCGCAGATTTAATCCTGCCGGCTTTCCGGCAGCAGGTCGCGGTTGCGCTTGGCAGGCTTGGTCGGCCGCCGCCGTTGCGGCTGCTCCGTGGCAGGCGAGATACCCCAGTAATTGCGATAAATGTCTTCGAACAGATGCTTCACGGGATGCATGGTCGTTCCTCTTCAAGAACTTGAATCGATCCAATCAGCTGGCACGAAAATGTCTGGCCGATCAGCTGCGCTTGCGTTTCACAAGGTATTGCAGGTCACGCCTCCACGGCCCGACCTTGTCGCGGCGCCTGCGGGTGGCGGCGTCGGAGACTATGCCCCAATCATTGCCGTAGATGTCTTCGAACAGATAATTCACGGGATGCATGGCACCGTCCTCTTGAATCGATCCAAGTTGTACTTGATGAATCCCTTGGATCGATTCAAATATAGACCCTCTCCGCCGTCCGATCAAGGGAAAATTTGAACCGATCCAACGAAAGTGCTAAACAGGCTCCGGTTCAGGAGACGAAAATGACGGCATTGACCTCCGGCAAGACGAGACCAGTGCGGCTTGCCGACATCGCCAAGGCGGCCGGGGTCTCGCACGGTACCGCGTCCAACGTGTTCGCTCGCCCGGAAATCGTGCGCGAAGAGGTCCGCGAGCGGGTCAAGGCGGCGGCGGAAGCGATGGGCTATGCCGGCCCGGATCCCAAGGGCCGGCTGCTGCGCGCCGGCAAGGTCAACGCCATCGGCGTGGCAACGGCAGAACCATTGTCCTATTTCTTCGACGATCCCTTTGCCCGCGTCATGATGGCCAGCATTTCGCAGGCCTGCGACGCCACCGGCGCCGGAATTTCGCTGGTCTCGGCCGCCAACAGCGAGCAGCTCGCCTGGAACATCCAGAGCGCCCTGGTCGACGGCTTCATCGTGTTCTGCATCGAGGGTGGGTCGCGGCTGGTCGAACTGGCGCGCGAACGCAAACTGCCTTTCGTGGCGCTTGATCTCGATTCGGAAAATGAGGCGGTCGCTGCGATCGGCGTCGACAACGTCGCCGGCGCGGGTCTGGCGGCGCGCCATCTGGCCGAGTTCGGCCATCGCAGCTTTGCCGTACTCGCCCTGGAATCTGCCGACGCTGGCTTTGGTCCCGTCACGCAGGAGCAAGTCGAGACGACATCCCTCTACTCGGGCACACGCGACCGTCTGCGTGGCTATTTCGGCGAGCTCTCCCGCTTCAGCATCGACGTCTCGCAAGTGCCAATCTACCAAACCCTCAATGACGAGGCGAGCGTGCGGGCCGGCCTCGATCATATTTTCGCGCTGCCGCAGACGCCGACGGCAATCCTGGCCATGTCGGACAAGATTGCGCTGCATGCGCTCGACTGGCTGCGCGAGCGTAACATTGCCGTGCCGGGCGATGTGTCCATCGTCGGCTTCGACGGCGTGCCGGAAGGCGCCGACTCCGAGCCGCCACTAACCACCGTCGCCCAGCCGATCGCCGAGATGGGACGCCTGGCCGTCAAGGCGATCCTCGAAAATGACGGCTCGCAGCACCGGCAATTGCTGCCGGTCGATCTCGTGGTGCGGGGGTCGTCCGGCCCCTCGCCTGCTAGCCAGGCGGCTGATGTGGGATCATCGGCTTAGCCTTGGCATCGCGGGCATGCCGAAGGTCTGGTGAACGGCTGGCGCTTCTTTGCGAACCGGCTTTTTGCTCGAGCCGATGCCGGACAGCCACTCAAGATAGAAGGCGAGCACGAATTGCATGGCGATGCCGGCCGAAATCAGCAAGGCGTCATATGCAAAGCCGCCCGGATTGATCAGCTTCATCACCTGCGCCGCCATGGCGATCAGCGTGCCGGCGAGGAACACCGGCAAGGAGCGCTTGCCGAGCAGCGCTAGCGGATGATCCGGGCTGAGACGGAACAGGTTCGAGAAAGCCGGCAGGGCGACGATCAGATAGCTCACCGCCAATATGTGCAGGAGCCGCGGCAGCGACAGGAACGTCTTGTCGAAGCCGCCGATCACCACGGGCAGGTTAAACCACGTTATCTCGCCCCAGAGCGGGCTGTGCACCCAGACCGCCGCTGCCGCGACATAGGCCGCCGCGGCGCCCACCAGCCAACGATTGACGGGAATTGTGCCGCCGCGCCTGACATGCAGCATGCCGGCAAGGCCGATGTTGAACAGGAATTGCCAGGACAGCGGGTTGAGGAACCAGAAGCCGGGCTCGGGATAGTTCGGCGGCGCGATCTGCCAGAGGCCGGCGGCAAGCCACAGCGCGCCGGAAAAGACCAGCGCCGGGAGCGGCCGGTAGCTGACGAAGAGCAGGAAAAGCGGCGCCATCAACAGCAGCGCCGCATAGACCGGCAAAATGTTGTTGTAGCCAAGCTGGTGGCCGAGCGTGACAATGCCGATCATGACCTCCGGCGTGTTCTTCATCAGCGGCTCGATGTTGATCAGCTTGAGCAGTTCCGGCCGCCGGCCGTACACCGCCGCGGCGCAGAACAACGCCATCACAACCATGGTGGTGACGATGTGGGCACTGTAAAGCACGCCGGCCCGGCGCCACATCTTCAACATCGCCAGCAGCCGGCCGCCCGGCTGGAACTTGTTGCCATAGGCGAGTGCGACCGACATGCCGGAAATCAGCACGAAGGCTTCCGCCGCGTCCGAGAATCCGAAATTCTTGTAGGTCAGCGTTTCGAAGACGGTGCCCGGCACGTGGTCGATATAGATGGTCAGGAGTGCGAGCGCACGGAACACGTCAATGCGCGTGTCGCGATCGGCGATACGCGGGGCGCGATCGGGCGGAACTGGCAGGGTCATCGACAAAAGGCCTCAAAGGAGAGCAAGGGTGCTCGCGTTGTTCATGCCGGGATGCGACCATCGGCGCACACCGCTTCGATTCCTCCCGCAGGGAGCATATCGGCGCAGAAACGGTCTGAAATGAGCCTGTTGCAATCACATTTGGCGGAGCGTGAAAATATTCCGTTTTGAAGCTGGCAAAGGACCAATGTCTCCGTGAAAACAACGAGATATGAGCGTGCATCGATATAGCGACGAGAACGCCTTTCTGCACCAGGATCTGGCCTTTCCCTACCGCCTCCTCAAGCCGGAGAATGCCGGCGGCGAGAGCCTGTTTTTACTGCACGGATCGGGTGTCGACGAAACGACGATGGTCCCGACTGCGAGGCAGATCGCCCCTAACGCCACGCTGGTCGCGGTGCGTGGCCGCATCCGCCAAGAAGACGGCTTCCGCTGGTTCGAGCGGATCACGCCGACCAGTTTCGAACAGGCGAGCATCCGTGCCGAAACATCGTACTTTGCCGCCTTCGCAAGCGAGGCCGCAAAGCGCCACGGGCTCGACCTCGCCCGGGCGACTTTCCTCGGCTATTCCAACGGCGCCAATCTGGTTTCCAGCCTGATGCTGCTCAACTCCGGCCTCGTCCGAAAAGCGGCGTTGCTGAGAGCAATGCCCGTGCTTGACGATGCGCCGGCAACCAATCTGACCGGAACGCGCGTCCTGATTGTCGCCGGTGCCGCCGACGAGACCTACGGGCCGTTTGCGCCGCCACTGGTGACGCTGCTCAACAAACATGGCGCCGAGGTCGATGCGCGCATCGTGCCTTCAGGTCACGAAATCGGCGACCCGGATGCCGCCATCGTCCGGCAATGGCTTGCGGGACCAGCATTGGTCGCACGCCAGGCAGGCTAGGAGACCTTGGTAGACCGCATCGGCGCCCGGCGGAACGGCTGAGCAGATGCTCGTCGCCTAGCCCTGTCCCATCCGGTTCCAGGCATCGAGCCCGGCGATCTTGTAGGCTTCGGCCAGCGTCGGATAGTTGAAGGTGTTGTTGACGAAGAAATCAACCGTGCCGCCGAGGTTGATCACCGCCTGGCCGATATGGATCAGTTCGGTGGCGCCTTCGCCGACGATGTGGGCGCCGAGCAGGCGGCGCGTTTCGACCGAGAACAGCAGCTTCAGAAAGCCGGAGTTGACGCCCATGATGTGGCCGCGCGAGGTTTCGCGGAACCGCGCCAGACCGACTTCATAAGCAGCGCCGCTCTCACGCACCTGCTCCTCCGACTGACCAACGGTGGAGATTTCCGGCACGGCGTAGATGCCATAGGGGAAGGTTTCCGGCGGCGGTGGCAGTTGCACGCCGAAGGCGTGGCAGGCGGCCACCCTGCCTTGCTCCATCGATGTCGAGGCAAGGCTGGGGAAACCGATGACGTCGCCGGTGGCATAGATGTTGGGCGCACTGGTCTGGAAGGTCTGCGGATCGACCTTGATGCGGCCCCGGGAATCGGCCTCGATGCCGACCACGTCGAGGCCGAGGCTGCCGAGATTGCCGCTGCGGCCGGCGGCGTAAAGCACGATCTCGGAGCGGATGGTGCGGCCATCGGCGAGCGTCACTTCGGCATAGTCGGGTTTTGAGACGATTTCCTTGACCGTACTGCCGAGGCGAATGGTCATGCCGCGGTCGCGCATCTGGTGGATGAAGTCGTCGACGATCTCGCGGTCGACGAAATCGAGGATGGTGTTGCGCGGCTCCACCAGCGTCACCGGCACGTCGAGCGCCGAAAAGATCGTCGCATATTCAACGCCGATGACGCCGGCGCCGATCACCGTCAGCGTGCGCGGCAGATGGTCGAGTTCCAGCATCTCATCGCTGTCGAAGACGCGGATCTTGTCGAAAGGCACGTCGCGCGGCCGGTGCGGCCTGGTGCCGACCGCGATCAGGGCATTGGTGAAACCAACCTCCGAGTAGTCGCCATTGTCTGCCGTCAGGCTGACCTTGTTTCGGCCGACGAATTTCGCCATGGCGCGCACGCTTTTGACGGCGTTGCGCATAAACTGGTGCTGCAGCACCTCGACCTCGTGGTCGAGCGTCTTGTGCAGCCGCTCGACCAGGTCGGCGATGGAGATGTCCTGCTTGACCCGGTAGCCGCGGCCGTAAAAGCCCCGCTCGCGCCAGCCGGACAGGTTCAGCACCGTCTCGCGCAGCGTCTTCGACGGGATGGTGCCGGTGTGCACCGAGACGCCGCCGAGGCGCCGGCCCCTGTCGACCACCAGCACCGATTTGCCGAGCTTGGCCGATTGCACCGCGGCGCGGCGCCCGGAAGGGCCGCTGCCGATGACCAGCATGTCGTAATCCATGTAACCCCGTCCCCTCGGCGTCTTGTTGCGCCGCAGCAAGCTAACGCCATCCGTCCACCAAATTCAATCGGCTCAACCTCGTCACACTGCCGAGCCGGACCGATGGACGAACCGATCTTGATTCCGCCCGCGGTCTTCACCATTTCAGTGGCGGCGCACCCTAGCGTGGCGCCTGTTACGAGGACATGACATGAACGCGCGCGTACTTGACGGCGAAATCATCACCAGCAGGCTCGACGACGTCAGGGCCTATGACGGTGTGCGCACGCGGCGCATCCTGGCCTTCATCATCGACTATTGCATCGTGGCGCTGCTCACCATTCCGTTCGCGATCCTGGTGGCCGTGCTTGGCCTTTTGACATTCGGTCTTGGCTGGGCGCTGTATTCCATCCTCGTGCCGGCGGTCGCCATTCTCTACATCTGGAACACGCTGGGCGGTCGCAACCAGGCCACATCAGGCATGAAGATGATGGGCATTCGGCTCGATCGTCTCGACGGCAGCCGTATCGACGGCCTCACCGCCGTTGTCCATTCGGTGCTGTTCTGGGCGAGCACGGTCATCCTGACGCCGCTCGTCCTCCTGGTGACGCTGTTTTCCGATCGCAAGCGCACACTGCACGACCTGCTGCTTGGCACCGTCGTCAGCCGCAGCGACCGTTGAACCGGCGTTCAACCGACGCCAACAGGCATTTGTGCGCAAATGTGAAGGGGTCCGTTCAACCCGCCTTCACAATCCTGTTGAATTTTTCGCCAGCCAAGCCAAAGGTAGAGCGATTCGCAGGAGTGTTCCCAAGGTTCGATGACGCACCATCCGACCCAGTCGCCGCAGTTCTTCCTGACCGCGCCATCGCCGTGCCCGTATCTCGAGGGCCAGTTCGAACGCAAGGTGTTCACGCATCTGGTCGGCGACAAGGCGCCGGAGATGAACGATCTGTTGACGCAAGGCGGTTTCCGGCGCTCGCAGAACATCGCTTACCGTCCCGCCTGCGAGACCTGCCGCGCCTGCGTCTCGGTGCGTATCCTGGCGCAGGAGTTCACCGCCAGCCGCAACATGAAGCGGGTGATCCAGCGCAATTCCGATCTGATCGGCGCCATGCACGACGCGCAGCCGTCGACCGAGCAGTATTCGCTGTTTCGCGGCTATCTCGACGCTCGCCATCGCCGCGGCGGCATGTCCGACATGACGGTGCTCGACTACGCCATGATGGTCGAGGATACCCATGTCGACACCAAGGTGATCGAATACCGGCGCCGCGGCCCCGACACATTCATCACCGGCAAGGGCCAGGGCGAGCTGATCGCCGTGGCGCTGACCGACAAGATGGCCGATGGCCTGTCGATGGTCTATTCCTACTTCAATCCCGAGTTCGAGGACCGTTCGCTCGGCACCTTCATGATCCTCGACCATATCGCCCGCGCCCGGGCCATGGGCTTGCCCCATGTCTATCTCGGCTACTGGGTCAACGGCTCGCGCAAGATGAACTATAAAATGCGCTTCATGCCGCAGGAGCATCTCGGCCCGAAGGGCTGGGAACGCTACGACCACGAAGCGGTCACGCGCTGATTTTTCTTCTTACCAGATCCTGATCTAAACATTTTCAGCCGAGACGATGCTGGTCTTCCGCCCGTTGGCGGGGCGATTGCGCCGACCGGCATCTGCTCAAATCATTGCGAAAGCCGTTGCATGTCCTCTCACAATGCCCACACCAAAGGACTCCTGCTCACCGCGCTTGGCGGGCTGGCGCTGACCATCGACATTCCCCTGATCCGGCTCGCCCATGGCGAAGCCTGGACGATCCTTTTGCTGCGCACCGGCTGCACCTTCGTGGCAGGGCTGATCGTATGGGCCATCTGGCGCTCGTTCAGCAAGAATGCTCCGCAGCTGATACCCGGCTGGTCGGGGCTCGTGGTCGCCACACTCTACGGGCTCGGCGCAATCGCCTTCATCACTGCCGTCTACAACACCTCGACCGCCAATCTGGTTTTCATCCTGGCCTTCTCCACCATGTTCTCGGCGCTGCTGTCGTGGCTGTTTCTGAAGGAGCGACCGCAGCCGCTGACGCTTGCGGCAATGGCGCTGATGATCGTCGGCATCGCGATCATCGTCGGCGATTCCGTCGGCACGGGATATCTGTTCGGCGATGTGATGGCGCTGTGTTCGGCCTTGGCGATTGCCTGCGCCATCACCGTTTCACGCGCCAGCGGCAGGGATATGGGATTCACCGCGCTGACCGGCGTCCTGCTGCCGTTCGGGCTGGCGGCGCTCATGGTCTCCAAGACCGGTTTTCAGGTGGAGGCGCCATGGTGGATCGTTTTCAACGGCGCCGTCATCATGCCGTTCGCCTTCTTCTGCCTCGCCAACGGGCCGAAATACATTTCAGGCCCGGAAGTGGCGATGTTCTATCTCCTGGAAACGGTTCTGGCGCCGGTCTGGATATGGATGATCTTTGCCGAGACGCCGTCGCGCAACAGCCTGATCGGCGGCGTGATCCTGATCGTCACGCTGGTTGCCCATTCCCTGTGGCAGTTGCGTGAAGGGCGCAAGCGCCGGGCAGCGCTCGCCGTCGCTTACCCAGCCTGACTTTTCTTCGCCGGGCCGGCGACAATCTCGATCTGCGGCGGCCCGCCTTCGAGCTCGGCCGCCGCGTCGGGAACGGTGTCTTCGGCCAGTTCCACCTCGCGCAGCCATTCGCGCCAGATCGCGACGAGCAGCGCCATCAGCACGGGGCCGATGAACAGGCCGAGAAAGCCCATCGTCTTGACGCCGCCGATCAGGCCGAAAAAGGTGGGCAGGAAGGGCAGCTTGATCGGTCCGCCGACCAGCTTCGGGCGCAAGGTCTTGTCGACGATGAACAGTTCCACCGCGCCCCAGATGAACAGCGCCAGACCCGCCATCGGCGAGCCGCTGGCGGCGAGGTAGATCGACACAAGCGTAAACGACAGCGGCGCGCCACCGGGGATCAGCGCCATCACGCCGGTCAATGCGCCCAGCGTCACCGGCGACGGCACGCCGGCCAGCCAGTAGGCGATGCCCAGCACCAGCCCCTCGCCGATGGCGATCACGGTCATGCCGGTGACGGTGGACGAGATCGTTGCCGGTACGACGCGCGAAATCCGCTCCCAGCGTGCCGGCAGGATGCGTTCGCCGAGGCGGTCGATCTGACCGGCAAAGTGTGCGCCGTCGCGATAGGCGAAGAACAGCGCGATCATCATGAACAGCAGCGTCAGCAACAGGCCGAAGGCGCTGCCGCCGGCCGCCAGCACGCCGCGATAGATGCTGCCGATATTGGCGCCGCTGACCAGTTGGATCAGTTCGCCGATGCCGCCGGGATGGCCGAAATTGTCCGTCCACTGTTGGTTCAGCCACTCGCCGACGACCGGCAGCGAGGTGATCCAGTGCGGTGTGACCGCACCGTGCCTGTTGGTTTCGATCGCCCAGCCGACCCATTCGCGGACCTCGTTGATGGCGTAGGTGCCGGCAAGCGCTATCGGCACCACCAGGAAGGCGAGGATGAACAGGATGGCGAGCGTCGCGGCGACCGTGCGGTTGCCTCCGACACCGGCAAGCAGCCGGCGGTAGAGCGGCCAGCTGGCAAAAGCAATGACGAGGGCTGCCAGCACGGGAAACAGGAACCCGTGGAAGAAATAGACGCCGGCGGCAACGATCAGCACCAACAGCCAGCGCGCCGCCGACAGCGGCGGAATGACGGCGGCTCTGAGCGGTGTCGACAGGCCGAACAGGCGCTGCTGACGTTCCGGCTTCTGGATCTTCGCTTCCTTCAAACGGTCAATTCTCCCGGCCTACACAGCGTTTATGCACTGTCATAGCGCCGCAATCGTGACGATAGTCCAAATGCCTTGGGATCTCCCCCNGGGGGAGATCAGCAGCTTCAACCAAATTTCCCCGTCCGCGGGAATCCCTTCGGCACCATCCGTCCGGCCGACGCTCTCGCGCCGATCCACTCGGCCAGCTCTTCGCGCGACCTGACGAAGGTGCGGTCAGCGGAATCCTGCCAGGACAGGCCGCTCTCCAGCGTGAAAGGTTTCAGGTCGAGCAGACCGCCATCCTTGTATTTCTGCAGGCGAACGCCCTTGCCGCGGCCCATCTCCGGAATTTCGGAGAGCGCAAACACCAGCATCTTGCGGTTCTCGCCGACAATGGCGAGATGATCGCCGGAAACCGGGATGCAGGCCTTGGCCTCGTCGGGCGCCTTGACGTTCATCACCTGCTTGCCCTTTCGGGTGTTGGCGACGACCTCCTCCTCCGGCACGATGAAACCATTGGCATCGTAGGAGACGAGCAGCAGCTTGCGCTTCGGGTCGTGGACGAAGGCGGTGACGATGTCCTGGTCGTTGTCCATGTCGACGATGATGCGGATCGGTTCGCCATGGCCGCGGCCGCCCGGCAGCCGGTCGGCGCCGATGGTGTAGAATTTTCCGCCGGTGGTGAAGACCAGGATCTTGTCGGTGGTCTGGGCATGGAAGGTGAGCTTGAGGCTGTCGCCTTCCTTGAAGGTGAGCGTGGAATGGTCCGCCAAATGGCCTTTCATCGCCCGCAGCCAGCCCTTTTCCGAGACCACCACGGTGACCGGCTCGCGCTCGATCATGGCGTGCGCAATGTCGGTCAGATCATGCTCCGGCGCGTCGGCGAACTGGGTGCGGCGCTTGCCGAGTTCGGTCTCGGGGCCGAACTTGTCGCGAACCTGCGTGACTTCCCATTTGATCGTCGACCATTGCTTGGCGTCGGATGCGAGCAATGCCTCGATCTGCTTCTTCTCGGTGGTGAGACCGTCGAACTCCTTGCGGATCTCGAACTCTTCCAGCTTGCGCAAGGCCCGCAGCCGCATGTTGAGGATGGCTTCGGCCTGGGTGTCGGTGAGCGACCAACGGGCCATCATCACCTGCTTGGGCTCATCCTCCTCGCGGATGATCCTGATGACCTCGTCGATGTTGAGGTAGGCGATCAGGTAGCCGGCAAGGATTTCCAGCCGCTTCTCGATCTCGCCAAGCCGATGCTTCGAGCGGCGGATCAGCACATCGCGCCGATGGTCGAGCCACTCCTTCAGCACGCCCTTCAGCGACAGGACGTTAGGCACCTTGCCCCGCGACAAAACGTTCATGTTGAGGGGAAATCGGCTTTCGAGCTCGGTCAGCTTGAACAGCGATTCCATCAGAATGCCGGGATCGACCGAACGGCTCTTCGGTACGAGCACAATGCGGACGTCCTCGGCGCTTTCATCCCTGACATCCTCGAGCAGCGGCAATTTGCGCGCGATCAAAAGCTCGGCGATCTTCTCGATCAGCCTGGCCTTCTGGATGCCGTAGGGGATTTCAGTGACGACGATGCTCCAGGTGCCCCTGCCCTGATCCTCCTGGCCCCATTTGGCGCGCACGCGAAAACCGCCGCGGCCGGTCTCATAGGCCTCCAGGATGGAAGCGCGGCTGTCGACGATGATGCCGCCGGTCGGAAAATCCGGCCCCTGGACGAACTCCATCAGCTTTGTCACCGGCGCGTCCGGCTGCTCGATCAACTGCAGCGCCGCGTCGCAAAGCTCGGCGGCATTGTGCGGCGGGATGGAGGTGGCCATGCCGACCGCAATGCCGGAGGAACCGTTGGCGAGCAGATTCGGGAAGGCGCCGGGAAGCACTACGGGCTCCTCGTCCTCCTCATTGTAGGTTGGCCGGAAATCGACGGCGTCCTCGGTGATGCCGGCAAGCAAATCGCTCGCCACCTCGGTCATGCGCGCCTCGGTATAGCGCATGGCGGCGGCGTTATCGCCGTCGATATTGCCGAAATTGCCCTGCCCGTCGACGAGGGGATAGCGCATGGAGAAATCCTGCGCCAGGCGCACCAGCGCGTCGTAGATCGACTGGTCGCCATGCGGATGGAACTTGCCCATCACGTCGCCGACGATGCGGGCGCATTTGGCAAAGCCCTGGTCGGGGTTGAGCCTGAGCAGCCGCATGGCATGCATGATGCGGCGATGCACAGGCTTCAGCCCGTCGCGCACGTCAGGCAGCGCCCGGTGCATGATGGTCGAGAGCGCATAGGCGAGATAGCGCTCTTCCAGCGCCTTCTTCAGATCGACCGGTTCGATGTGGTCACCGCCGCCATTTTCAGGCGGCAAAATCCTTTTTCCCATGCGGCTGGACTAGCCGAGCGGGTGATTCGCGGCAAGGCGGGGCTGCGGAAACTCCGCACTTTGCAGCCTTTGGGCTTACGAGGGCGGCTCAAGGTCCGACAATGGATGTGACGGACTTCATGTTCCCCCTTGCCGTCCCTGTGCAACAGCAACGGTAGCAGCGCTGTTGCCAACCAACATCAATCTGTTACACGCCCTCTCTAAGGCAGGAGACGGTACGCAGGGGAGCCCGACCTTCATGACATATTCACCGCATCGGGCGAAGGCTCCCGCTCCGATTTGCCTTTCGCCGTGATTTTCGACAACTCTGCGGGAAAGCGCCTTTTTCCCGTCCAGTTCGTCACGGAATGGTGATGGCGTAGAATTGAGAAAACACTTTTTCAGGACTCTCTCAGGGAACTCGCGATGACAATCCAACGTTCGACACTCAAGAAACTTGCTTTTTCGACCTTTTTGCTGACGCTGCCGCTGAATGCCGCCTTTGCGCAAGACACGGCGGTTGCCGACCGACTGAAGGCCGCACTTGCCGTCCAGGGCGTCGATATCACCTGGACCGGCGTTACCGGCGACAATTCCAGCATGGTGCTGCAGGGCGTGTCGGTCAAACCGGCGGCCGAAAAGGAGGCGCTGCCGATCGGCGACGTCAAGCTCGAGGGCGTGACCGAAGCCAATGGCGGCTTCGATGTCGCGACCATCACGACTTCGGCCTTCGAGCACAGCAAGGACGGCGTCACGCTCAACCTCACCCCCTTCGTCATCCACGACGCCAACATCCCGGCTGAGGGCGCTACAGGCCCGCTCGGCTCGATGATGATCTACAAGTCGGCCGAACTCGAAAACCTGACGGTCAAGGTTGCCGACAAGACCGCCTTCTCGGTGGATGGGCTTGCTGTCCAGATCACGCCGCCGGCCGACGGCAAGGCGATGGAGTTTTCCGCCACCACGGAAAAGTTCAACGCCGACCTGACCCTGGTCGACGATGCGAAGTCCAAGGAAGCCATCGAGGCCCTCGGCTACCAGAACATAACGGGCAATATCGAGATCGGCGGCACCTGGCAGCCGAGCGACGGCAAGATGGACCTGTCGAAATACGATATCTCGGTCGAGAATGCCGGCACGCTCGGCATGACCTTCGGCCTCGGCGGCTACACGGTCGACTTCGTCAAGTCGCTGCAGGAGATGCAGAAAAAGATGGCGGCGCAGCCCGAAGGCGCCGACAATTCGGCGCAAGGCATGGCCCTGCTCGGCCTTCTGCAGCAGCTTTCCTTCAACAGCGCGTCGATCCGCTTCGACGACGATTCGCTGACCGGCAAGGTGCTTGAATATGTCGGCAAGCAGCAGGGCATGTCGGGCAAGGACATCGCCAACCAGGCCAAGGCGATCGTGCCGTTCGGCATGGCACAGCTCAACAATCCCGAACTGACCGCCGAAGTGACGGCCGCGGTGAGCAAGTACCTCGACGATCCGAAGAGCCTCGAGATTTCGGCCGAGCCGCCGGCAGCGGTGCCGTTCGCGCTGATCATGGCCGGTGCCATGTCCAACCCGGCCGACCTGACCAAGACGCTGGGCGTCCATGTCAAGGCCAACGAAGACTGATCGAAGTTCGCTCCCTTCTCCCCGTCACTATACGGGGAGAAGGTGCCGGCAGGCAGATGAGGGGCGGCGCCAACGCCTGCAAATTGTAGTTCGATGCTGAACCGATTGTCAGAAGGCGCCAACTGCTAAGGCCGTTCGCCAATCGCCTGCATGCGTGCTGCCCCTCATTGTCCTGCCGGACATTTCTCCCCGAATAGAGACGGGGAGAAAGGGCAGTTGCAACGCTGCTGTCAGTCCTTCTTCACTGCCGCGACACGCAGCGACAGATCACGCAACTGCTGCGGCGAGGCTTCCGAAGGCGCGTTCATCAACAAATCGTAGGCCTGCTGGTTCATCGGGAACATGGTGATCTCGCGCAGGTTCTTGGCGCCGACCAGCAGCATGACGACACGGTCGACGCCGGCCGCCATGCCGCCATGCGGCGGCGCGCCATACTGGAAGGCGCGATAGAGGCCGCCGAAACGCTCCTCGACGGTCTGGCGGTCGAGGCCGCGTATCTCGAATGCCTTGACCATGGTTTCGGGCAGATGGTTGCGGATGCCGCCCGAGGCGATCTCGAAGCCGTTGCAAACCATGTCGTACTGGAAGGCCTTGATTTCCAGCGGATCCTTGGTCGTCAGAGCTTCCATACCACCTTGCGGCATCGAGAACGGGTTGTGGGCAAAATCGATCGCTTTCGCCTCCTCGTCCCATTCATAGAAGGGGAAGTCGATAATCCAGCACAGTTCAAAACGCTCGCGGTCGACAAGGTTCAGCTCCTCGCCGGCGCGCGTGCGTGCGGCGCCTGCGAAGGTGACGAACTTCTTCGGATCGCCGGCGACAAAGAAGGCGGCGTCGCCATCGGCAAGGCCGAGCTGCTGGCGGATCGCCTCGGTGCGCTCCTCGCCGATGTTCTTGGCCAGCGGACCGGCGCCTTCAAGCTTGTCGCCTTCCTTGCGCCAGAAGATGTAACCCAGTCCCGGCTGGCCCTCGCCCTGCGCCCACGAGTTCATGCGGTCGCAGAAGGCGCGGCTGCCGCCGGTCTTGGCCGGAATGCCCCACACTTCGGCCTTCGGATCGTTGGCCAGGATGTTGGCGAACACCTTGAAGCCGGAATCGCGGAAATGCTCGGAGACGGCCTGCATCTCGATCGGGTTGCGCAGGTCCGGCTTGTCGGAGCCGTATTTGCGCATCGCGACATCGTACGGGATGCGCTGGAATGTCTGCGTCACCGGCTTGCCGTTGGCGAAAGTCTCGAAGACGCTCCGCATCACCGGCTCCATGGTCGACAGCACGTCGTCCTGCTCGACGAAGCTCATCTCGAGGTCGAGCTGGTAGAATTCGCCGGGCAGGCGGTCGGCGCGCGGGTCCTCGTCGCGGAAGCAGGGCGCGATCTGGAAATAGCGGTCGAAGCCCGAAACCATGATCAGCTGCTTGTACTGCTGCGGCGCCTGCGGCAGCGCGTAGAAGGTGCCGGGATGGATCCGCGACGGCACCAGGAAGTCGCGCGCGCCTTCCGGCGACGAGGCCGTCAGGATCGGCGTCGAGAATTCGGTGAAGCCGACATCGGTCATGCGCTTGCGCATCTCGGCGATGATTTTCGTGCGCGCCACGATATTCCTGTGCAGCGTCTCGCGGCGCAGGTCGAGGAAACGGTACTTCAGGCGGATGTCTTCGGGATAATCGGGCTCGCCGAACACCGGCAGCGGCAATTCCTTGGCTGCCGACAGCACCTCGATCTCGCGGGCAAAGATCTCGATCTCGCCGGTCGGCAGGTTGGCGTTGGTGGTGTCCGGCAGGCGCGCCTTGACCTCGCCGTCGACGCGGATCACCCATTCGCCACGCAGCGTCTCGGCCACCTTGAAGGCGGGCGAATCCGGATCGGCGACGATCTGGGTCAGGCCGTAATGGTCGCGCAGATCGATGAACAGCAGGCCGCCATGGTCGCGCACGCGATGCACCCAGCCCGATAGGCGAACCGAAGAGCCGACATCGCTCTTTCTCAACTGGGCACAGGTGTGGCTGCGGTAACGATGCATTGTCATGGCAAAATTCCGGGGTGCTGGGTTGTGGCCCGAGCATCAAAGCCCGGTCCAAAATTTGCGCGAAAAGCGCATGGGAGGCCGGATTTGTCAAGGCAAGCCGGGCGATCGGGCGCCATCGCGGTAGACGGATCCGGCGAAGTTTTCCGCAGGTAGCTGCCAGGGGCCTCTAAAACTCTCGCAGGGTTGCTAATGAGTGGCTAGGCTGCCGCATGCCATATTGTCTTCTCGCGACACGCTGATTCCACTAACATTGATGCTGGCTGGCCGTGGCGGTATCGTCTTGGCGATTCATTCGAACAAATCGGCTTCATCAATGACTCACATCAACGTGGGCGTCGACTCTAACATCCTTCTCCACTTCGGGAACGTTGAAAACCTTAAGTGGAACGAGCTCTTTCCAGATTCTAGTTCAGTAACTGTGTTTATATGCGCCCAAGTTCAGAAGGAAATTGATAGTCACAAGGGAACCGTAACCGGATACATGCATAATCGGACGAGAGAGTATCAAAAAATACTTCGCTCGGCTGAAGCCAACGCCGATTATCGATATCGCTCCAATATCAACATAGGCGTTGAGTTTGTTTTTCTAGACCGCCCCCGTGATTCCGAATTAGACGACCAGGCTTTCGATCTGACGGAACCCGACTCGAGGATCGTCGCCCAGTTACTTCATGCTTCAGATTCCGGCGGCCTCGAAATGATAATGGTCGCGAATGACGCAAGGCCAATTAGGGTCGCCCGACAGCACGGAATGAAGGCCGTGAGGCCCGATGCTTGGGAACAGGTGCGAACCGAACTTGAGAGCCCAGCTACAATGCGGCTGCGGGCTGAGAATAAGGAACTACGAGAAAGGCTTTCGGCCCATCCGAACACCGTACTCGCGCGGCTGGAGGAACAGATCGAACATCGCATTTTCGCGGGCTTTGATAGCCATTTCGATCCAGATACTTTTTTTAAAAAGCTCAAGGCGAAGTTGCTGAAATGCCATGGCCTCCAGACGCCCGAGTCCGTGGCGAGGCAACATGATGTCGTTGCTGATCCTTGGGGTTTCGACATACCCAGGCTCGGAAAAGTTTCTATGAAAGATATCAACAATTATGCTGAAGAAATCTCGGTTTTTACCGAAAACATAAGAGAGTTGGACGCGGCCGTTTTCTATCAATTGATCGAGAACTTGGCACTGATTGGCAGTTTCGCCATGGTGCTCGCCAACCAAGGGACAAAACCAGATGAATCCGTGTCCGTGGAACTGGCATTCGTCTCGGAAGGCAACTTCATTGATCCGGAAGCCCTCCATGACTCAATGAATCTTGGACTGGAGGTGCCATCACCCCCTGCTCCGCTTATGACAGACTTTTCTAGCTTCGCGGACCAACTTGCAACTCGCCACGGCCAAGATCATGAATTCGTCGACGTATCGAACGAGTCCGGCGGGAGGACCAAACGCTACGTATGCAAAAGATTCCAGCATGGGACAGAAAAAGAATTTTTTGATCTCTTTCTATCGGCTGATCCCAACACTCCTTCGGCCATCGAGATAACGGTTCGCGCGCATTACCTGCCGACACCGATTGTGCGGAGGGTTCATGTGTTACCAGTGCCGACTCATTTTTCCGAACCGGACGTCCTCAATCTTCTGCGAGAAGCGCATAGACTGATGCCACCCGAGCAGAGCGAACTCTTGCGCCGAGCGGTGGCGGAGTTTGAACGATAGGACGTGTTCGACCGCCAATTCGGTCGGTCATTGGCGCTAACATTGTCGACCTAGCCCGCATTCAAGCCAAATGGATCTCAGCGCCCTGACGCTCGAAGTCGGCGAGGATCGCGGCCGGCGCGGTCTTTTCGACCACGAGATGGCGGATCGCCTCTGGCCTGGCGACCCGGTAGGGTGCGGCTGTGGCCAGCTTGTCATTGGTTACAGCGATGACGATGCCTGCGCTGTTCTTGGCCATCGCCCGCTTTACCTCGGCCTCAGCCGAATCGAAGGCCGTGACGCCGCGCGACGCATCGAGGCCGCAGGATCCGAGAACAAACAGGTCCGCGCCAAGTTGCGCGACAGCGGCAAGCGTGTCGGCGCCGACGCAGGCGCCGAGATGGCGGTCGAACCGCCCGCCCAGCACAATCAGTTCGACCAAAGCGTGGTCTGACAGGACGGAGGCAATTTCGAGCGAATTGGTGGCGACGGTCAGATCGAGGTCGCGCGGGATGGCCCTGGCGATCGCGGCATTGGTCGAGCCGCTGTCGATGAACAGGGTCTGTCCGCGCGAAAGCAGTGCCACGGTTGCGCGGGCCAGCCGCGTCTTTTCTTCGACGGCATGACTGGCGCGCAGGCCGACAGTCGTCGATGCGAAGGGTGCGGGCGCGACCGCACCGCCATAGACGCGGCGGCATTGCCCGGCCTTGGCGAGTTCCCTGAGGTCGCGGCGAACCGTGTCCTCCGAAACGCCGAAGCGGCTTGCCAGCTCGCCGGCCAGCACCCTTCCCTCGACGGCGAGGCGATCGCGAATGATTTGATGCCGCTCATCGGTCAGCATTGCATGATCCTGTTTTCTTTTTGCACGTTCTTGCACGATTTGCATGTTTGTGCAAGATAAGAGAATATCAACCACAATCGCCGGCTCTCTTCCCCGAAAGCATCGTCATGACCTTTGGCCTCCGCCTCGCTCCGCAACACCGGGTCTACGCCGGCTTTGCGATCTATTCGTTCGCCATGGGCCAAATCTTCCCGCGGCTGCCCGACATCAAGCATGCCATGGGCATAGGAGACGGCACGCTCGGGCTCAGCCTGATCGGGACGCCGATCGGCACCTTGACCGCGCTGACGCTGGCGGCGCCGATCCTGGCGCGCATCGGCTTCCGCCGCGCGCTGCTCGGGCTGGTGCCGCTTTTGTCGGTTGTCTTTGCCATTGCCGTGCATGCGCCTGGGCCGCTTGCGCTGTTCCTGATGCTGTTTCCGGTCGGCCTGATGATCGGCAGCGTCGAGATCATTCTCAACGTCGAGGCCGACAGAACCGAATTC
Source organism: Mesorhizobium sp. L103C131B0 (assembly GCF_000502275.1). NCBI lineage: Bacteria > Pseudomonadati > Pseudomonadota > Alphaproteobacteria > Hyphomicrobiales > Phyllobacteriaceae > Mesorhizobium > Mesorhizobium sp. L103C131B0. The sequence continues at coordinate 162,145 of NZ_AYXC01000004.1, forward strand.
CTGCTCAAGCGCCGGATCATGAACCGGGCGCATTCGTTCTGGAGCATTGGCTTTTTCGGCGCTGGCCTGTTCGGCGCCGCGCTTGCGCATCTCGGCATATCGCCGCAACTGCACCTGGCGATTGTCGTACCGATGGTGGCGACAGGAATCGCGCTGTTTCTCGGCGGTTACGAACCGGCGCCGAGCCGCTTCGCCGGCAATGACGAGACGGCGCCAAGGCTGGCGCGGCCGACGCTGCCTATCCTCGTCCTCGTCGCGGTGACGCTGTCGGCGATGCTGATGGAAGGCGCCAGCATCGACTGGTCGGCAATCTACATGCGCACCGTGTTCGATGCGGGCCCTTTCGTCGCCGGTTTCACGGTGGCGCTGTTTGCATTCTCGCAAGCGGCCACGCGCTTCTTTGCCGACTCCTTTGTCGACCGCCACTCGCCGAGCGTCGTGGCGCGGGTGCTGCTGGCGACGATGGCGGTCGGCGTGCTGCTCGTCTTCTTCTCGCCTGCCCCGCTCGTATCGATGCTGGGCTTTGCGCTACTTGGCATCGGCAGCAGCGCGATCTTTCCGCTGGCGATCTCGGCGGCGGCCCAACGCACGGACCGCTCCGCGGCAATCAATGTCGCGGCGCTGTCGCAGATCTCCTTCGTCGCCTTCCTGCTCGGCCCGCCATTGCTCGGCTTCGTCTCCGACCATTGGGGCATCCGTTCGGCCTTCGGCATCGGCATTCCGTTCATCATCCTCAGCCTGCTGACCGCCGGCTCGCTTGGCCGAAGGGCGTCCCGCCCGGCCGCACAAGCGGATGAAGCTTTGACGAGGGCTCACGAAGCCTGAACGGCCCTACCTGAAAGCCACACACCTGTTGGCGGCGGGATAAGCCACTGGCATTGGCCACATCGATGGTTCAGAACTGTGGAGCCACCTAGACGAGTATGACGTTTCGTCGAATCGTCACACTCATCCAGCTCTTTGTCGAAGCATGATCTTTTTCCGAAAACCGGTTCCCACTTTTCGGGATCATGCTCTAAGCAACGGTTCCGTATGTCCTCCATCCGCCCGCTGATCCCGCTCCTCATCGCCGCCGGCATCCTGCTTGGCGGCAACGGGCTGCAGGGCACGCTGATCGCGCTGCGCGGCGCGCAGGAAGGATTTTCGGCCTCCGACATCGGCCTGATGGGCACGTTCTATTTCGCCGGCTTCCTGTTGGGGTGCTTGGCCGTCACCCGTATCCTCAAGGCAGTCGGCCATGTCCGGACGTTTTCAGCGCTCGCCGCCATCGCCGCTGCCAGTACGCTGCTCCTGGTGCTGGTGATCGACCCGGTGATGTGGTGCGCGGTGCGCTTTGCCGGCGGTTTCTGCTTTGCCGGCCTGTTCACCGTCATGGAAGCCTGGCTGAACTCCGGCGTCGAAAACAAGGATCGTGCGCGGGTGCTCGCCGTCTACCGCATGGTCGATATCGGCTCGGTAACCGGCGCGCAGTTCCTGATCCCGATCTTCGGCCCCGGCGGCTTTGCCATCTTCGCCATCATGTCGATGATGATCACGCTGTCGCTGGTTCCGGTGTCGCTCGGCGACCGCTCCAACCCGACGCCGCCGGAAGACGTCAAGCTCGATCTCGCCCGCGTCTGGCGGATTTCGCCGCTCGGCTGCTTCGGCTGCATCTGCGTCGGCGTCACCAACAGCGCCTTCCGCACGCTGTCGCCGGTCTATGCCGAGCAGATCGGCATGTCGGTGGCCGATGTCGTCACCTTCGTCAGCGTCGGCATCTTCGGCGGCGCCCTCATCCAGTATCCGCTGGGCTACCTCTCCGACCGCTGGGATCGGCGCGCGGTGCTTTTGGCCACGACATGCGGCGCCATGTTCGCCGCGCTGGCGCTGGTCTTCGTCGCCGGCGCCGATCCGACCCTCAATTTGATCATCGTCTTCATCTTCGGCAGCTTCGCCATGCCGCTCTATTCGCTATCGGCGGCGCATTCCAACGACCGCGCCGACAAGGGCGAGTTCGTGCTGATCAACGCCGCCTTGATGCTGTTCTATTCCTTCGGCGCCATTGGTGGTCCCTTCGCGGCGTCCGCAGTGATGCAACATTTCGGACCGGGCGCCCTGTTTGTCTTCAGCGCAGTCGTCTACGCCACCCTCATCGCCGTCATTCTCTACCGCATGCAGGTGCGCGGCAGCGTGCCGGCGGGCAAGCGCAGCCGCTTCACAGCGCTGCTGCGCACATCGACTGTGTTCGCGCGGCTGGCGCGCAGGAATGGCGATTCCGACGGATCGGCGGATACTTGACCGACGGGCGGCTTGACGAAAGCGCCCACGGCTGAAATTGAAAGAGAACCTTACCCGTTACTAAAAAGCGATTTGATGCACGTCATCACCACCCAAAATGAGCTCGAGTCCGTTCTCGCCGCTTTCGAAAAGTCGGATTTCGTCACCGTCGACACCGAATTCATCCGCGAAACGACGTTCTGGCCGATCCTGTGCCTGATCCAGATGGCGGCGCCCGGAGTCACCGCGCTGATCGATCCGTTGGCGCCCGACATCAACCTCGCCCCGTTCTTCCGGCTGATGGCCAATGAAGCGGTGGTCAAGGTTTTTCACGCCGCGCGCCAGGACATTGAAATCATCGTCCATCTCGGCGATCTGGTGCCGCATCCGGTGTTCGACACCCAGGTCGCGGCCATGGTCTGCGGCTTCGGCGACAGCGTCTCCTACGATCAGCTGGTGCAGCGCATCACCGGCGCCCGGCTCGACAAATCCTCGCGTTTCACCGATTGGCGCCACCGGCCGCTGTCCGACAAGCAGCTCGATTATGCCTTGGCCGACGTCACCCATCTGATCGATGTCTACAAGCACCTCAGCGCCGAACTGGAGCGGGAAAACCGCGCCCATTGGCTGAACGAGGAAATGGAGGTGCTGACTTCGCGCGAGACCTACGATCCGCATCCCGAAGACGCCTGGAAGCGGCTGAAGATGCGGCTGCGCAAGCCGCAGGAGCTGGCGATCGTGCAGACGGTGGCGGCTTGGCGCGAGCGCGAGGCGCGCGAGCGCGACGTGCCGCGCGGCCGGGTGCTCAAGGACGACGCCATATACGAGGTCGCCCAGCAGGCGCCGCGCGATGCGGCAGCCCTTGGCAAGCTGCGCACCACGCCGAAAGGCTGGGAACGGTCTTCGACGGCAACGGCGCTGCTCGGCGCGGTCAACACGGCGCTCGCTTTGCCCCGGGAAGAGATGCCGAAGCTGCCCAAGAGCTTTCAGCCGCCCGAGGGCTCCAATGCCGCCTCCGAGCTGTTGAAAGTGCTGTTGCGGATCGTCGCCGAGAAGGAAGGCGTCGCCTCGAAAGTGCTTGCGTCCAGCGATGACATCGACCGCATTGCCGCCGAAGGCGAAGCCGCAGACGTGCCGGCGCTGCAGGGATGGCGGCGTACGGTGTTCGGCGAAGCCGCACTGAAGCTGGTGCGCGGCGAAATCGGCATCAAGTTCGACAAGCGCAAGATCGCGGTGTTCGATTTGTAGACCCCCACCCCGCTCCGCTGCGCGGAGCGACCCTCCCCACAAGGGGGAGGGTAAACAACTGCCCTACACCGCTCCGAGCAGGTGTAGCGCGAACCAGATCCATGCCAGCAAGAGAATGATCGCGCCGACGTAGAAGGCGCGGCTGCGAAACCGCAGATTGTTGCTGGTGAGGTGGACCCAGGCGTGGCCATAGCGGGAAATCACGAAAATCCACATCAAGGCCAGGGTCAGATAATTGACGCCATTGGTCGCGTGCAGCGCCAGACACAGCACATAGAACAGCACCGGCAGTTCGAACTGGTTGATGAGATTGTTGGCAACCGTGACGCTCGACCCGGGCTCGGTCGTGCGCACCTTGTATTGACCGACCTTGGCCTCGCCCGATTTGACCGCGCCGTAGCGGCGCCGGCCCATCACGACATAGACGATATAGACGAGCAACACCTGCGCCAGCATCGGCCAGAAAATAGCGGTCTGGCTCATGGCGTTGCCCCTGCTCTGTGGTTCATGCCTGTGGACGCCGCTGGGCGGCAAGGATCAAGACCGCGATGACGGCGACAGGTATCGCCAGAAACGCGAATTTGGTGACGATTAGCGACGAGGCCAAGGAGAGCGAATCCGGATTGGCCGACAGCGCATCGGACAGAAGCCGCGCCACCGCAATGTTCTGGGCGTAGTCGGCGCACGTGTAGGGCAGCACGATGACCAGCGCGAACAGCGCCTGAAGCTGCACCGGCATGGCACGAAAATTCTTCAGCCGCCGCCCGGTTGCCAGGATCAGGCTGACCATGGTCAGCGACAGCAGCGCCGGGAAGAGAAGGTCGAAAGTCAAATAGTGCCAGACCAGGATGATCTCGCTGCCGCGTCGGCCGAGTGCCGTCAGCCAGGCCATGCCCTCGTCGGGCGTGAACCCGCCAAGGCGCACGTCGAGCGACGGCAGGCCACCGCTCAGCCGGCGGAAATAGAAGAATTCCAGCAGCGTCATGATGATGAAAACCGCCGCGGCGGCAAAGCACAGCGCGCCGGCATGGCGCGCCAGCCGCAGCACGATCGTCGCCTGGTGGCGCCAGAGCATGTACCGCTCTGGCTGCCGGTCAGGCTCCGCCAGGATAGTTCGGGCTTTCGCGGGTAATCGTGACGTCATGGGCGTGGCTTTCACGAAGTCCGGCGTTGGATATGCGCACAAAGGTGGCGCGTTCGCGAAAATCGGCAAGGTCGCGGCCACCGACATAACCCATAGCGGCTTTTAGCCCGCCCGCAAGCTGGTGCAGCACGCCAGACACAGGTCCCTTGTAGGGCACCTGCCCTTCAATGCCTTCCGGGACCAGTTTCAGCGTGTCGCGAACCTCGGCCTGGAAGTAGCGATCGGCCGAGCCGCGCGCCATTGCGCCGACAGAGCCCATGCCGCGATAGGCCTTGAAGGAGCGGCCCTGGTGCAGATAGACCTCGCCCGGGCTTTCATCGGTCCCGGCGAGCAGCGAGCCGATCATGGCCGCACTGGCGCCGGCGGCAAGCGCCTTGGCCAGATCGCCCGAATATTTGATGCCGCCGTCGGCGATGACCGACACGCCGGATCTATGCGCCGTCTCGACCGCCGACATGATCGCCGAAAGCTGCGGCACGCCGACGCCGGCGACGATGCGCGTGGTGCAGATCGAGCCCGGGCCGATGCCGACCTTGACGGCATCGGCGCCGGCGTCGATCAGCGCCTGCGTGCCTTCGGCGGTGGCGACGTTGCCGGCCAGGATGCGGACGGAATTGGAAAGCTTCTTGGCCCGCGTCACCGCATCGAGCACGCGCTGCGAATGGCCATGCGCGGTGTCGATGACCAGGAGGTCGACACCGGCATCGATCAACCGCTCGGCGCGCTCGAAGCCGTCATCGCCGACGCTGGTGGCGGCCGCCGCCCGCAGGCGCCCCTGCGCATCCTTGGTGGCGTGCGGGTTGAGCTGCGACTTCTCGATGTCCTTGACGGTGATCAGGCCGACGCAATTGCCGGACTTGTCCACGACGACGAGCTTTTCGATGCGGTGCTGATGCAGCAGCCGCTTGGCCTCGTCCTGGTCGACATTCTCCTTGACCGTGATCAGGTTCTCACGGGTCATCAATTCGTAGACTTTCTGCCCCGGATCGGAGGCGAAGCGCACGTCGCGGTTGGTCAGGATGCCGACGAGGCGGCCGATCTTCTGGCCGCCGGTGCCGCCATTCTCGACCACCGGAATGCCCGAGATGGAATAGGTGCGCATCAGCGCCAGCGCGTCGGCCAGGGTGGCGTCGGGGCCGATGGTGACCGGATTGATGACCATGCCCGATTCGAACTTCTTGACCTGACGCACCTGCTCGGCCTGTTCGGCCGGCGAGAAATTGCGGTGGATGACGCCGATGCCGCCGGCCTGCGCCATGGCGATGGCAAGCCTCGCCTCGGTGACGGTGTCCATGGCGGCCGACAGGATCGGCACGTTGAGGTCGATGTCGGTGGCGATGCGGGTGCGGATGTCGGTCTCACCGGGCATGACCTCGGAATGACCGGGCTGCAACAGCACGTCGTCAAAGGTCAGCGCCAGCGCGCCGGTGGACGTTTCGATGATTTTTGCCATGGCCAGTCCTCGGATACGAAAAGCGCCGGGAGAATACAAAAAAGCGCTGGACCGAAATGGACAGCGCCGACTCGTTTCTTCCCTTTCAGGATTGGCGCTGGCTGGTAACACGTCGCGGCGTGGTTGAAAAGCCGGTCGTGGCCTATTCGGCGGACTTGCCCAACAGGGCATCGAGCAAGACATGGCGCGGTGACGCGAAAGGATTGACGACCGTTACGCCGCCCCAGGTGAAGCCGTCCTGCAGATCTTCCGACAGCAGCAGCCGGCAACCGGTTTGCGAGGCAACAGACAGGATGGTCGCATCCCAGATGCCGAAATGGTGATCGGTCGCAAGATCAGCCGCGACCGTCATCACCTCCGGCGTCGTGCCGACAACCGGAAACGCGTCGCGCCAGCTCAACAGGGCGTCGCGCGCTTGTGCACGTGATCGTCCGGCCTTGCGTGTGAGAACGGTGAACAATTCGCCGAGCACCTGGACTGGAATGACGGCTGCCTCTTGCGCAATGTCGTGCAGCAGGCCGAAAACGATGTCGCGCTTCTCGGCTCCGTTGATCCCCTCGGCATAAACAAGGATGTTGGTATCGAGCGCGACCTTCACCGCTCGTCCTCGTAAAGCTCGTCGCGGCTCCAGCGCCCGGCTTCTACAACAGGCTGGCGTTCGAGGCGCGACAGCAGCGCTGTGCGCGAACGAGACGCCGCAGGGTCGGGCTGCCCTGCAGGCACGATCCGCGCCACGGGGCGCCCATGGCTGGTCACGACATAGCTCTGTCCTTCGCGGACACCGCGCAGGAGGAGCGAGAATTTGCGGTTGGCGTCGGCTGCGGAAACGGCTTCTTCCATGGCATTGTCCATATAGTAGTTATATTCACTACAGCATAGTGAACCCGGTCAATTTTCGCAAGTTCATTCAATGTGGCGAAACGCAGCGACGCCTCTTGTCCGCGCGCGGTCGCACAAAAGTGACAGCAAATTAATGCGACATCGCGCCTGAGGCGTGATAACCGCCGGTTCGTATCGGCTTGCCCGCCTTTTCATTGTTTGGATTGGCCGGCAGGCACATTTAGACCAGTTCGGACGCGTTCGTTGAACCGCATCATTCCGCTCATTCTGGCGGTCGCCTTGTTCATGGAAAACATGGATTCGACCGTCATCGCGACATCGCTGCCGGCGATTGCCGTCGACATCCACACCAGCCCGATCGCGCTCAAGCTGGCGCTGACCGCCTATCTGGTGTCGCTGGCCATCTTCATTCCGATCAGCGGCTGGATGGCCGACCGGTTTGGCGCCAAGACCATTTTTCGCGCCGCGATCGGCGTGTTCATCGTCGGCTCGGTCTGCTGCGCCGTCTCCAACTCGCTGCCGGCCTTTGTCGTCTCGCGCTTCCTGCAAGGCATAGGCGGCGCCATGATGACGCCGGTCGGCCGGCTGGTCCTGGTGCGCGCGACGCCGAAGAGCGAGCTGGTCGCGGCCATGTCGTGGCTGACGGTGCCGGCGCTGGTCGGCCCGCTTGTGGGACCACCGATCGGCGGCTTCATCACCACCTATTTCACCTGGCACTGGATCTTTCTGATCAACGTGCCGATCGGCCTGATCGGCATCTGGCTGGCGACGCGCTTCCTGCCGCAAACCGACTCGATGGAGACGCCGCCGCTCGATTTCGTCGGTTTCGTGCTGAGCGGGCTGGCGGCCTCCGGCGTCGTCTTCGGCCTGTCGGTGGTCAGCCTGCCCTATCTGCCGCCGGCGACCGGCCTCATCACCGTGGCGGTCGGGCTGATTTCCGGCGTGCTCTATCTGCTGCATGCGCGGCGCGCCAAGAACCCGCTGCTGGCGCTGGAACTGTTCCGCAACCAGGTGTTCCGCTCCTCGGTGCTCGGCGGCTCGCTGTTTCGCATCGGCATCGGCGCGGTGCCGTTCCTGTTGCCCCTGATGTTCCAGATCGGCTTCGGGCTGACGCCGTTCCAGTCGGGCATGATCACCTTCGTCTCGGCCATCGGCGCCATCGGCATGAAGTTCGTCACCGCGCTGATCTTCCGGCTCGCCGGCTTCCGCCGGGTGCTGATCTGGGGCTCGCTGATCGCGGCCGCATCGATCGCCATCTACGGCCTGTTCACGCCGGAGACGCCTTACGCGCTGATGCTGGCGATATTGCTGGTCGGCGGGTTTATCCGCTCGATGTTCTTCACCGGCGTCAACGCGCTCTCCTATGCCGAGGTGACGGCTGAAGACACCAGCAAGGCAACGCCGATCACGGCGGTGTTCCAGCAGTTGTCGATCGCGCTCGGCGTGGCGCTGGCCGGCGGCATCCTGGAAGTCTCGACCTCGATCCATGGCGGCCCGCTGATGCTCGGCGATTTCCACATTGCCTTCTTCATCGTGGCGGCAGTGTCAGCGGCGGCGTCGGTATCGTTCATGCGGCTGGCACCGGATGCCGGCAATGCGGTGTCGGGCCACGGCCGGCTGACGACGCCGAAGACGCTGGAGCCGGTGAGCACGGCTGGGAAGTAAGGGGCGAGCGCCCCTCATCACTTCGTTCATCCTAGGGCGAAGCGACTCAAAGCGTCGCGCAGACCCAGGATCCTGTGTGTTGTTCCCATGCTATGTTTGGGGTGGGAAGGAGACCGACAGGATCCTGGTCGTCCTTTTTGAGGACAGGCCGTGGCATGGCTCGGTCCCTTCCCACCGGTGAACCATCAACCTGAACAGTTGCACGGGGCTGTTCCAAGCAGACCCCGCACCACAGGAAGAGGCGTGGACATGATAATGCAGAACTATGTCGGCTGCGACATCTCAAAGCAGTGGTTGGACTTTTTTGATGAGGCAAGCGGTCAATACCATCGCATCGACAATCAGGCCGATGCGATCGCTGCCTATGTGGCAGGCCTGCATCCCAGTCGAGACTTCGTCGTCATGGAGGCGACAGGCGTTCATGACCGCCTGCTGCGTCATGCGCTAGCCAAGGCCGGCGTGCCGTTCTCCCGGCACAATCCGGCGCACACCCACCACTATGCGAAGTCGACGAGACGGCGCGCCAAGACCGACCGTCTCGATGTCAGGATGCTGAGCGACTATGGCCGCCGCTATCACCCGGAAGCCGAGCCGGCACCGCGCGAAGAAGGCGAACACCTTCAATCGCTTGCCCGCCTTCGCGACCAAATGGTCGAGATCAGGGCAACGTTGAAGAAACAGCGCAGCGAAGCCTTCGGCGCGATTGTCATCGCCGAAATCGAAGAGCTGATCGCTACCTTCAATGTCCGCATCAAGGGTATCGAGGGGCAGATCGCCCAAGCCATTGCCCAAGCCGAGGACATGGCCCGCGACAACGCGCTGATGATCTCCGTACCCGGCGTCTCCAAGATCACTTCGTTCTCGCTGCTGGCGCACCTGCCCGAGCTCGGCCAACGCTCACCCAAGTCGATCGCGGCACTCGCCGGCCTTGCTCCCTTCGACAACAAGAGCGGCAAGCTCAATCGCAGGAGCCAGATCCAGGGTGGTCGATCACGCGTACGTCGCGCACTCTACATGGCAGCGCTCGGCGCCATCCGGGCTTGTGAGCGCTTCAGAACTTTCTACACCGCCATCGCAGCCCGCTCAGGTTCCAAGAAACTCGCCATCATCGCCGTCGCAAGAAAGCTTCTCGTCGTCCTCAACGCCATCATTCGCGATAAAAAAGCATTCGCATGAACACAGTCATGCCGTGATCTTGATCGAAGGATGCAGCGGCACAGAATTCGGCAGCGTTTTCAACGCGTTAACATCACGGCATGGATCCTAGTGTCTGCGCTGCGTCGCTTCGCTCCTTGCTTCGCCCTAGGATGACGATGCCACTGGTGGCTCTCTGCCCTTAAAATCCTTCGCCAGCAAATACAGTTCCACCGACTCATCGCGCGACGCCGGCGGCTTCACGTGGTGCACCGAGCGGAAGTTCTTCTTGAGCATCGACAGCAGCTCGTTTTCGGCGCCGCCTTGAAACGTCTTGGCCAAAAAGTGCCCGCCCGGCTTCAGCACCGACAGCGCGAAATCGGCGGCCACCTCGCACAAATGCATGGTGCGGATGTGGTCGGTTCGCTTATGACCCGTCGTCGGCGCGGCCATGTCCGACAACACGATATCGGGGTCGCCGCCCAGCGCTTCGGCGAGCTTTTGCGGCGCATCGGGGTCAAGGAAGTCCATCAGCAGCACCGGCGCGCCGGGCACGGCGGGCATTTCGAGATAGTCGATGCCGATGACATGCGGATTTTCCGCCGTCGATTTCGTCCTCGCCGCCGCCACCTGGCACCAGCCGCCGGGGGCCGCACCGAGATCAATGACCTTCATGCCGGGCTTCAAGAGATGATGCTTGTCGTCGATCTCGATCAGCTTGTAGGCCGCGCGCGACCGGTAGCCGTCGGCTTTTGACCTCTGGACATAGGGATCGTTAATGTGGCGCTGCAGCCAGCGGCGCGACGATTCCTTCAGGCCGCTCTTCTTCTTGATTCGTGTTTTGAGGACGCGAATGCTGGCGGAGCCCGGCTTTTCCGGCTTCTTGGTCATGACGTTATTTCTTGTTTGAGTTTTTGCGCTGGCCGAGTTGCCGCCGTTTTTCGGCGGCTTCGCGTTTCGCGAAGGGCTTCCCCCACTCCGTCGCCGCTTCGCGGCGCCACCTCTCCCCCCTCCGGAGGGAGAGGAAAGGCGCCGGTCTGCATAAGTTCGCGCCCTTCCTCTACCGCGTCGATCGGGGGAGAGGTGTCGAGCGAAGCTCGACGGGGTGGGGGTCGACCGTTCACCAAAGCAATGCGGATCATGCTCGGCCCCGCCCACTGTTGCGCCAGACGCCGTCATCGGCCATCAGCTCGCTCAAAATGCCTTCGCGTAAGCCCCGGTCGGCGACGCGCAGCCGCTCCGACGGCCACACCGCACGGATGGCTTCCAGGATAGCACAGCCGGCCAGCACCAGGTCGGCACGGTCGGCGCCGATGCACGGGTTGGCGCAGCGCTGCTGGAAATCCCAGCCGACCAGTTTTTCGACCATGCGGTCGACGCTGTCGCGGTCCATCCACAGCCCGTCGACGCGGCGCCGGTCGTAGCGTTCGAGGTCGAGATGGACGCCGGCCAGCGTCGTCACCGTGCCGGATGTGCCCAGCAGATGGAATTTCGGGCTGGCCAGCACATGGCTCAGCCGATCGCGGCCGTCGAACGACTTCAGCCGCACCGCGACATCCTCGACCATGGCGGCGAAGATTTCGCGCGTCACCGTGCGGCCGCCAAAGCGTTCGGCCAACGAGACAACGCCGACCGGCAGCGAGGTCCACGACACGATGTGGTTGGCCAGCCGCGGCGAGCGCTGGCCGGTGAGGTCGATCAGCGCGATTTCGGACGAGCCACCGCCAATGTCGAACAGCACCACGCCTTGCGTGTCGCGCTCGATCAGCGAGCCGCAGCCGGATACAGCCAGACGCGCCTCGGTCTGGCGATCGATGATTTCCAGCTTCAACCCCGCCTCTCGTTCGACGCGCTGCAGGAATTCCACGCCATTGTCGGCGGTGCGGCAGGCCTCGGTGGCGATCAGCCGTGCCTTGCGGATCTTGCGGTTGCGCAATTTGTCGCCGCAGATCTTCAGCGCCTCGACGGCGCGGTCCATCGCCGCCTGGCTCAGGTGCCCATTCGCCGTCAGCCCCTCGCCCAGCCTGACGATGCGCGAGAAGGCGTCGATGACGCGGAACTGGCCATGGCGCTGCGGCACCGCGACCAAGAGCCGGCAATTGTTGGTGCCGAGATCGAGCGCGGCAAACACCGGCAGCTCCTGCATCGGCGGACGATGCATTGGCTGTTCCGGTCGGGATTGTGGCGCCGAGGGCAAAGGCACCGGCGCTGGAGCGGCCGGGCCGACGGAGGCCGGCGCACCAACCGCTGCGGCCGTTGCGAGAGGGCTGTCGTCGCGCGCAAAAACCTTGCGCCCACGCCGGCGCTTGCGCCGCTTTCTCGCCTTGCCTCGCTGATGCTGGGCTTCGCCGGCCTGTCCGTTACCGGACTGAGGCCCCGCCTGGCGGGGCCACCCGGCGGATGGGCTTGGCCCGCCTGACGGCGGCGAAGCCCTGGACACGCCCACTTCCGGCGCGCCAGCGCCGGTGTCGTGGTCTTCCACTTCAGTTCCTTCCGGCGCCGCGCGAACCGGAAAACCGGACGCAGCAGGCGCTTCAATCTTTCAAGTTGCCGCCAGAGTAGCAGCGCCGGGCCGGATCACCAAGAGCAAGGACTCAAATTTTGCCGGCTGCGTCCTGCCAGATCCCCGCTGCTTTGCAGCGTCCCGGCGTTCGCTAGCCTTTCATCTTGCCACTGGCACGACGAATTCGCCGTTGGCGAACCGGCTGCTCACCCTTGCCGGTTGAATAGCCGGCTTCAATGAGGCATTTCTGAAATGAGGGGGAATTGGTGAATCGCGGACGTTTTTAACGCCCGCCTGGGCGATGGGCAGCAACACATGACGACAACTCCATGAATTGGGGGGCCACGAATTGGAAGCGCTATCTGTGGCCGGTCATCGGTGTCGCGGCGGTCATCGGGTCGCTGTTGTTGCTGTGGCATGAACTGCGCGGCATCTCGATCGACGATGTCTGGGACGGCATATCAGCCATCCCGACGCGCGGCTGGGTGCTGGCGGCGCTGAGCTCGGTGGTCGCCTACGCCTCGCTTGCCGGCTACGACCACATTGCCCTTCTACATATCGGCAAGAAGGTGTCGTGGCTGTTCGTCACCTTCTGCTCCTTCACCACCTACGCGCTGTCGCACAATATCGGCGGCTCGGTGTTTTCGGGCGCCGTGATCCGCTACCGCGCCTACGGCACCAGGGGGCTGACCGGCCAGGATGTCGGCATTCTGGTGGCGATCTGCTGGATCACCTTCGTGCTCTCCAGCATTCTGGTCGGCGGCCTGGTGCTGGTTTTCGAGCCTGCAATCATCGACCGCTTTTCCGGAGCGCCGCACCACGGGCTGGCGATCGCCGCCGGCATCGCTTTGCTGATCCTGGTCGGCGCCTACATCTTCGGCAGCTGGCTGCATCTGAAGCCGCTGAAAATCGCCGGCTTCCAGTTGCACTACCCGGCGCTGCCGATCGTGGCGCGGCAATTGCTGATCGGCCCGATCGAGCTTCTGGCGGCGGCGGCGATCATCTTCTTTGCCCTGCCCGTTGCCGGCAATCCCGGCTATTTCGTCATCCTCGGCGTGTTCCTGGTCTCGTTCTCGGTGGCGCAGATCTCGCATGCGCCCGGCGGGCTTGGCGTGTTCGAGGTCGTGTTCCTCGCCGGACTGTCTGATATGGACCCGGTCGGCGTGCTGGCGGCACTTCTGGTGTTCCGTCTGTTCTACCTGATCATCCCGCTGCTGATCGCGCTCGGCGTGGTGCTGTTCTTCGAGCACTCGCAATACAGCCGGACGGACAGTTGAGGTCGCGCCGGGCGACAGCGCCCGCCTGGCGCAATTGGCTGATGAAACACCGAGATTGAAATGCAACGCAGGCTTGACTATTTTCCGGCGGCGGCTACAAGGCACGCGCGGCTGCTTCGGCGGCCCACCAGCGCGACAGCGCCTGCTGGGGAATAGGTTAACGGTAGACCCACGGACTCTGACTCCGTTAGTCCTGGTTCGAATCCAGGTTCCCCAGCCAAGGCACGTCAGGTCCATTCCGGACACATAGGTTACGGTTTATATCGGAGACATGGGTAACACTTTTGGCCCGAAGGGGTTTTGGAGTGGTTCGAGCCTGCATGTCTCATCATCGAAGTAGCCCAAATCATAATCCATGAAGGAAGCCAGCCAGATATGGTCCTCGACCTGTTTGATGCCGACGGTCTGGCCGGCAAAGACGAGGCTGAGGTTGATCTTCTTGCGATTGTAGCAGATGCGGCCGCAGGTGGTGACGGTGACGGCCTTGTCGTGAAACGGATAATCGAGATCCGGCAGGCCGGCATAGATGCGCGGTGACGGCGTGTAGCGCTCGGCTGGACAGGCCATGTCGAGCGCCTGATGTGGGCGTTCTGAGTTGAACTCATTGATGAAGTCATCGAACCTGGCCTGCTGCTGCAGGAAATTGGAGCCAGCCGGTTTGGTGGTTTCCTTCTTGAGAGTCAGGTGCATGCGCTCATGGCGCCCGTTCTGCTGCGGACAGCCCGGCTGGATGCGCTCGATGTCGATGCCCAGGCGCAGCCACCAGACCGACAGTTTGCTGAGATTGAACAGCGCGTTTGGGCTGGCAAAGGGAACGCCATTGTCGGTCCTGATGGCGCTGGGCAGGCCGAACTCTTTGAAAACGCTCTCGAACACCGTGAAGGCATAGGCTTCCTTGGTAGTCGACAACGCCTCGCAGGCGATGAGATAGCGGCTGGCGAAGTCGGTGATCGTCAGCGGATAGCAATAGCGCCGATCGGCGAGCATGAACTCGCCTTTGTAGTCGGCACACCACAGATCGTTGGGCCGATAGCCGTTTGAAAGTGGTGTTCCCATCGCCCTGTTGCGCCTTCGCTTGCGGCGCTCGACCAGGCCATGGCTGTCGAGAACCGCATGCACCGTCGAGATCGCAGGCCGGTGAACGTCAGGATACAGCCGGGCCAACCGTTCGCGTATCTTTGGCGCACCCCAGGTCGGCTTGTCTTGCTTGAGGCGCACAATCAGCTTCTCGATTTGAAACGGAAGCTGATTGGCGTGGCGGTAGGGTCGGCGTGATCGATCCGTCAGCCCCTCAAGGCCACTGTCATTGTAGCGTGTGAGGATCTTGTAGCCGGTCTTGCGCGAGATATCGAACTCACGGCAAAGCACCGCCATCTTCTCGCCGTCCAGCAGCCGGGCAATGAACTTCAGCCGCTCTTCCATGACGTTACACTCCTTCCAAGGCACCTTGCTCTCCTTGCAAAGGGCCGAAAGTGTAACCCATGTCTCCGGAATGAACTGTCACCCATCTCTCGGGAAGGGCATCATGCCCACTGACAGCCAGTACATCCTCGAACGCATCCGCCAAGGATGCGTGGAGTTGTCCGACGACGAGTTCGTCATCGACAGGCTGGCAAAATATGTCGGCAACGGCAGGATCCGCTGGCATGTCGAATTGCGTAGGCACCGCATCGAACTGACGACCGGCCAGATCAAGAAGCAGCCGACCTTTCGCAGGAAAATCCTCGAACAGGCTGGCGTGCTGCCGCCGCAGCGTACCGGGGCCGACTACCGGCGATGGGCTCTCGATCTGAGGCGGAACGCCATCGAGCTTCCCTGGCGGGACAGGCCGGTCGATGCCGGTTTTGCCATCGACAGGCTGACCAGCCACGGCGATGGGCGCTGGACGGTGGAATACCAGGGCAAGGCGATAAAATTCACGACGACCAAACTGCGCAGGCAGCTCAGCTTCCGTAAACGCATGCTGGCCAAGGCCAAGGTGCTGCCGCCCGAACTGGCCCCAGCCGCTTATCGAAAGTGGATGGACTGGCTTATTCAAAACGCCACTGAGGCGGCACCACAGGCCGGCGAAATCTTGATGACGGAGAAAAGCTGGCTGGACGACCTGCCGGAGCTGGCCGGCTGGCAAGATGAGGCGCCGCCCGAGAATTGATTGGGTTCCAATGATGTCATACGCCGCTGGCGTCCGATCCGGTCGACGCTGTTGGGCACTTCACGCAAACAGGCTAAGATCGGTCCCGGCAGGGAGGACATTTGCAATGGCCGAACCAGAGGACAGAGATATCAGGGAATCGCGCCGCATCCTCCGGGACATCAAGCAACAGAACGGCCCGGCAGGCTTTAGTCGTCTCCCTTACGAGGACCGGTTGCTTAGCCTGAGCGAGAAATATCCTGATCAGATCGTACGGTATTGGCCAGTTGGACTTATCGTTGTCTTTGGACTCCTCGCCCTGTTGATCTATTTCGCCCAGCGCAGTGGGCATTGCCCTCGGTGCGCTTTGACGAGGTTCCTCGGCATCCCAACGCGGATCTATCCGCATTTTAACTAATGTAGACAATCTCACGGAGAACGTTCTCCCGGCTGGTGAGCAGTGTGGAATGGACTAACCTTGTGGATGAGGATGAGCTTCCGGCACCCAGCCGATCAGGCCGCTGGCGCGCAATAGCTTTGGCGGCACTCCAAATCGTCCCACCGGTCATTTCGGTGGGATGCGCCATCATGGCCGGCTATTTCACCTATGTGGCTTCAAACAACAAGCCGCCCGCGGACATGGCCGCTTTGGCCGTGTCGATCATGAAATCCGGCGATGCCTCTCCGGAACTGCGCGATTGGGCAGCGGACGTTCTGGGGATACAGACCGATATCGGAATGCCTGCCAAAATTGCCCAGCAATAATCGCCTACCCGCCTCATATTCCTCCGGCGGGAATTTGGTCGCCGCCCAAATCAGCGGCCGGCGCCGCTCATTCAAGAGATGGCCTGAGGAGGCGCCGGCCAGGCGGGCATTGGGGTACCCGCCGACGCTACATTAGCATTCACGCATAGATTTGGAATGGCGCGAACGCGGAAGGCCGGCTGCCTTCACAGCAGCATTACCGCAATTTTTCCCAAGACCAGGAACCCGCAACGGTGCAAGGGTTGGAACGCCCAGCGTTTCGGCGCGGCTTGCCTGGAGACAATCATGGCGACGTTTCTTACCGCTCTCGCATCCGAAGGTCCGCCAGCCGACCGGGCGAAAGACATGGACCTGTATGGATGGTTGATCGGCAGTTGGGACATGGAGACGCTCCACCACCGCAACGACGGCACAATTCAGAAATGGGATGGCGAGTGTCACTTTGGTTGGGTGCTCGAAGGCCGCGCCATTCAGGACATCTGGATCAGGCCCAGGCATGTATGGCACGACCTTGCGCGTCTTCGATCCCGGGATCGGTGGCTGGCACATTATCTGGAGCGATCCGCTCAACCAGGATTACTCGCGCCAGATCGGGCGGGCCGAAGGCAAGGACATCGTCCAGATGGGCGCCGACTCGCGCGGCCTGCAGGCGCGGTGGCGGTTCACCGAGATCACCGCCGACAGCTTTCACTGGATCGGCGAGGAGAGACGCGCGGAGAGCGACCCCTGGCGCGTGACCTATGAACATTTCGCCCGCCGGGCGGGTTTCTGAAGCACGCCTGCGCGTTCCGCCCTCGTGCCCTTGCGCAACGCTCGATCATTTTCCCAACCGGCGCGATAACCCTCGTCCCGGTCGACGCCCCCGGCGAGAGCACGAAGGCGGTGGTCCCGCCGCCTGCCCCGCCCGCGAAAGGCAACAGCGCGCATACCGGCGTTTGAGCGAAAGACGGAAGCTTACTCCGCCGCTTTCGTAGCCTGCGATGCCCCTGATCGAGAGGAAATCCTCGAGCCTGTATCCGGCGTATTCGGCCGTTGCCGGATTGCTTTGCGCCGCCCGACCGGCAGCCTGCGCCAGCCGGGATGGTTGATGCAGACATTGTGGTGCGCATGGCGGGCGAGGTACGACCATAGATTAGCGATAGCTCAATTAACACCAAACGAGTATCTCAAAACCCGCCGGTACAAGCGCGCCCAAGAACCTTCATATGTACTGAGCGCGAACAGAGGCTAGACAAGCGAAGATTCCAATAGCATTGTTGCCACTGGGACGGGGCTCGACCGGCAAGCGCAAACGATGCTTGTCGGTGGTTGGCAACAGCTAAACCGTACGGCCGTAATTGCCACGGCTGCGAGACCAAGGAGTCCCAAGGATGCCGAACCCAAGCCAAACCAGCGATCAATGGTGGGTCAACGACCAGACGCCGGACAACCCGTACGGCAAAAGCGAAGATTACGGGGCCTTCCTCACCTACCTTGGAGCGCTGGACCGGTCGATAACGCCGGCGATCGCGGCGGGAACGCTGAGGATCAATGTCTCCGAGCTCAATGACCATCCCGAATACAAGGCCGCCGCGATCGGCGCCTTGCAGATGTGGGCCAGTGTCACCCCTTTGAAGTTCGAAATCGTCGACAATGCACCATACAACAGCGCAACGGACTGGATGCAGGTTGTCAGCCCCGAACTGGGCGAAGAGGACGACGGCAGCGCCTATTCCAACGACCGCTATGTCAGCATCGGCCAGCGTTTCCACGACACCGAGGTCAACAAGACGGATATTGGCGGCTATGTCTTCGATTCCTTCATCCATGAATTCGGTCATGAGTTCGGGCTGAACCACCCCGGGCTCTACAATTACAGCGGCCCCGGCGGCGTACAGATCAATTATCTGAACAATGCGACCTGGACCTACGACCGTCAGCAATACAGCGTCATGTCCTATTTCGACGGGATCGACGTCGGTGAAACCAGCCGCTGGTCGGCGTCAACGCCGATGATGGCCGACATCGAGGCGGTCATCCGCCGCTTTTTCTCCACCGTCGACGAGAACGGCGTGCGCACCTATCAGCATATCGATCTCAACACCGGCGACAACGTCTACGGCTTCGGCAGTGCCGTGGACGGCTACCGGCTGACCTCCTCGGGCATGCAGCACGATATCGGCTTTGTCATCCATGACACCGGCGGAACCGACACGATCGACTTCTCCGGCTCGACGGCCGGTACGATCCTCGATTTGCGCGCCGGACAGTTCTCCAGCGTCAACGGCCACAGCAACAATGTGTCGATCTTTGCCGGGCACAACGCCGACGGCACCGACTATTACATCGAGAACGGCATCGGCAGCAGCTATGACGACGTCCTGATTGGCAATGACGGAGCCAACGTGCTGGATGGCCGCGGCGGCGGCGACCGCATGGCCGGCAATGGCGGCGACGACACCTACTTCGTCGATTCCCTCGACGACATCGTGCGCGAGGAAGCGAATGGCGGGAATGACACGGTCGTTCTGCTGAACCGGAACTTGAATATCCGGAAAATCGCCAACGTCGAACACATCATCTACGCCGACGAGTCGACACTCCAGCCTGGAGACGGCGGCACCGAAACCGCACCGACCATCGGCGACAACACGATGACCAGCGTCATCTTCGGCGACAATGGCAACAATACGCTCGACGGCGGCGCCGGCGACGACACGATCTTCGGCCAGGGCGGCGATGACCTCATCATCGGCGGCCGCGACTCGCTCGCCAGCCGCGACATCAACAACACCATCGATGTCGCCGACCTTCCAGACCAGACCGAGAGCGACGACGGCAATGACACGCTCTATGGCGGCCGCGGCAACGATACGATCCTCGGCGGCCAAGGCAACGACATCCTCGACGGCGGCGACGGCGACGATACGCTGAGCGGCCAGGATGGCGTCGATATATTCAGGGGCGGCGCCGGCGTCGACACGGTAGACTTCAGCAAGGAGAGCCCCTTCCAACTGCTCGTCAACCTCGAGACGAACGTTGCCAATGGCGGCACCGCCACCGGCGACACCTTCTACAGCATCGAAAACCTGATCGGCTCCGATGACCGCATCGACCGTTTCATCGGTACGTCGGCGGCAAATCATTTCTGGGGCCGGGGCGGCGGCGACTATTTCAACGGCGGCGGCGGCAACGACATACTGGATGGCGGCAATGACGGCGACATCCTGTACGGTGAAGCCGGCAACGACACGATCATCGGCGGCGCCGGCCAGGACTATCTGGATGGCGGCGCCGGCATTGATACGGTCGTCTACGAAGGCAGTTCCGCCGGCGTGACGATCGACCTCGCCAATGGCACGGCCAATGGCGGCGACGGCGATGGCCCGGTGCAGATCGTCGGGCGCGGCACCGTTATCCGGCACGACATCCTGGTCGGCTTCGAAAACGCCGTCGGGTCGTTCTTTGACGACCATCTCATCGGCAACGCCCAGGCCAACAAACTTTCCGGCGGCGCCGGCAACGACACGCTGACCGGCGGTGGCGGCGCCGATATATTGAATGGCGGCGCCGGCAGCGACACGGCGGACTACGCCGACGCGGCCAGCGGGCAAAACCTCAAGCTGGGTGGCGGCAAATCCGGCGGCGACACCTATATCTCGATCGAAAATCTGGCTGGCTCGGGCTTCAACGATCACCTGACCGGCGATGGCGCGGCCAATATGCTGACCGGCCAGGGCGGCGCCGACAAGATCGACGGCGGCGGCGGCGATGACACCCTGCTCGGCGATTTCGCCTATCAGGGCGATGCTTCGCCACGCCCGGGCATGGGCACCGGCTACGCCACGCTCGGACCGGACGCGACCAACAATTCGGTCTCGACCGCCTTCGATATCTCGAACAACTTCTCGCTGACCGCCGACCCCGACATCTTCGATTCGACGACCACCCTTCACACCACCGTCAATGCCACAGGAAACGGCTTGGGCGGATATTACAGCATCAACCTGGCGGCCGGCACGATCATCACCATCGACATCGATGGCATTGCCGACCCCAATGTCCATGACAGCATCGTCAGGGTGCTGGACAGCGATGGCAATATCGTCGCCCAGAACGACGATGGCGGCAACGACCCCGGCTCCAACAACGGCCGCGATTCGAGCACCAGCTTCATCGTTCAGGAAACCGGAACCTACTATATTGTGGAGGGCGAATGGTCGGACTCGGCTCCTGGCGATGGCTGGGTCGAATCCGTGCCGGAGGGCTCGACTTACAAGCTGAACGTGTCGGTCGAATTCCCGCCGGCACCAGCTCAGCCGGGCGTTGCGGGCGCCGATACGCTCAACGGCGGCGGCGGCAGCGACCTTTTGGATGGCGGGCTGGCTGCCGATACGCTGACCGGCGGCGCCGGCGACGACTATTTCCGCTTCTCGACAGAACTCGGGAACGGCAATATCGACTGGATCAAGGACTTCAAGGTCGCCGACGATACGATCCTGCTCGACAACCTCATCTTTGCCAGCGTTGGCGGCGACGGCGCCCTCGCTTTGGGCTCATTCTACAAGAGCGCAGCCGGCGCTGCTCATGATGCCGACGACCGCATCATCTACGACACCGACAGTGGAATATTGTCTTACGACGCCGATGGTTCCGGACAGGGAGCAGCCGTTCAGTTTGCACACCTGAACACAAATCTGGATCTTTCGGCTGCAGACTTCATTGTCATCTAACGCGTTGCCGGGAGGGGTGCCGTCAGGCTCCCCTCCCGCATACCCCAGCGCAGTGAAAAGGGAGAGGACGCGATGACCGACCGCCGCACAGTGTTAATGGCCGCCGGAGTTGCGGCAGTCGCCGCGGCCACCGGGGCGGCGGCAGCGCAATCGCCAGATATTCGCGCGCCAGATATTCGCGCAACAGATATTCGCGGCGCCGTCACCTTTGTGGGCGGCAAGGCTATCCCGGAAGGTCATCTTGAGATCTATCTTGAGGATCCCGCCATTCAGGACAGTGGGCGACGCCGCGCCGCCAAAACCAGCCTCAAGAGCGAGGGCGGCTCAAAGACCATAGAATTTTCCTTGCCCCTGCCCGCAAGCTCGACCGCTTCACCAACGCTGCAGGTCGTTGCGCGCCTGGAGCGTGCGGACGGCTGGCTGGTGGCGCGGGGCAGCGCGCAGTTCCAGGCCGGCTTGCCCGTCCATGTCACACTCAAGGCAGTTATCTATTGAAGGGACGAGATGCCATATCCTGATTGCGAGCCTGCATGCAGCTGACGCCATCGACGCCGCTTACGCTGGTCGGAATCCTGGCGTCCTTTCGACGTGCGTTTTCGGGCATCGTCCTGATGAGCGGGGTCGTCAACGTGCTGACCCTGACCGGCTCGTTCTTCATGTTGCAAGTCTATGACCGCGTCGTTCCGGGTCGCAGCGTGCCGACGCTGGTCGGCCTGGCGGTGCTTGCGGGAACATTGTTCGTGTTTCAGGGAGTGCTGGAGCTGATCCGCTCTCGCCTCATGGTGCGGCTGGGACAGGGGTTGGACGCAAAGCTGAGCCCGTCGGTCTATTCGGCGCTGATGCGCCTGCCGCTGCGCGCCAAGCCTTCCGGCGACGGGCTGCAACCCCTACGGGATCTCGATCAGGTCCGCTCCTTTATCGGCAGTGCCGGACCGACCGCTTTGTTCGACCTGCCATGGATGCCGCTCTATATCGGCATCTGTTTCATTTTTCATTTCTGGATCGGCGTTACCGCGCTTGCCGGCGCCGTTGTCCTGTTTGCACTGACGCTTCTGGCCGAATTCCGGACCCGCGGCCCGACAAGGATCGCCGGACAGCACGCGGCCGTTCGCAGCACGTTGGCCGAGGCGACAAGGCGCAATGCCGAAGCTATGCAGGCCATGGGTTTTGGCGGGCGTATCGCCGAGCGGTGGTCTGCCGTCAATGCCGAGTACCTGAACGCCCATGCGGCGGCCAGCGATGTCGCGGGAACGCTTGGCACGATTTCCAAGATCCTGCGGTTGATGCTGCAATCGGCAATGCTGGCGATCGGCGCTTATCTGGTCATCCAGCAAGAGGCGACCGGCGGCATCATGATCGCAAGCTCGATCATGATGGGCAGGGCGCTGGCTCCGATCGAACTGGCGATAGCGCATTGGAAGGGCTTCATTTCAGCGCGGCAAAGCTGGGCACGCCTGAAGCAGCTTCTGTCCGCGCTGCCGGAAGGCGCAACCGGCGTGACCCTGCCCGCGCCTGTCAGCGCGCTGGCGGTCGAGAATGTCAGTGTCGCCCCGCCGGGCGAACGCACGCCGGTGGTGTGGGATGCAAGTTTTTCACTGACCAGGGGAGCAGGCCTGGGGGTCATCGGCCCGAGTGCTTCCGGCAAATCATCGCTGGTGCGTACGCTTGCAGGTGTCTGGCTTCCGGCGCGCGGCGCCGTGCGGCTGGACGGCGCGACGCTTGACCAGTGGCCGGCCGACGAGCTGGGTAAACATATCGGCTATCTGCCGCAGGATGTGCAGTTGTTCGACGGCACGATTGCGCAGAACATCGCCCGCTTCGACCCGGATGCGTCGTCCGACATGGTGCTTGCGGCAGCCAAGGCCGCCGGCGTGCATGATCTCGTCGTGCATCTGGCCGACGGTTACGACACAAAGGTTGGCGAAGCCGGCGCCTCGCTGTCGGCGGGGCAACGCCAGCGTGTCGCCCTTGCCCGCTCTCTTTATGGCGATCCCTTCCTGGTCATCCTGGACGAGCCGAATTCCAATCTCGACTCAGAGGGTGAAGTGGCCTTGTCCGCCGCCATCCAGGGCATCAGGGACCGCGGCGGCATCGTTATCGTCGTCGCGCACCGATCCAGTGTGCTGGCCAATGTCGACACCGTGCTGGTGATGGCCAATGGCCATGTGCAGGCCTTCGGTCCGAAGGATGAGGTGCTGAACAAGGTCTTCCGATCGGCGGCACCGCTCAAGGTCGTTGCCGCCACGGAGAGAGGCGTTCCTGCATGAGCGAGGACAGATCCGCTTTGCATCATCGGCAGGTCCGCCGCTATCTCGTGGCTGGCGTTGCTACCTGTCTGCTGCTTATCGGAGGTGTTGGCGGCCTGGCGGCAGTGACCAAGATGTCGGGTGCGGTGATCGCAGCTGGCCGGCTGGTGGTCGATTCCAATGTAAAGAAAGTTCAGCATCCGACGGGCGGCGTGGTCGGCGAGATCAGGGTGCGTGAAGGCGACCGGGTCAAGGCGGGCGATATTCTGGTGCGGCTGGATGAAACGACAACACGCGCCAATCTGGCGATCGTCTCAAAAGGTCTGGATGAGTTTTATGCACGGTTGGCGCGCCTGGAGGCGGAGCGTGACGGCAAGGACACGATCAGCTTTCCGGACGTTTTGACATCGCGGCGCGACGAAGCCGGTGTCGCCGCATCGATGGCCGGAGAACAATCGCTGTTCGATTTCCGGCACCAGGCGCGGTCTGGCCAGCGATCGCAATTGCGCGAACGGATCGCGCAGTTGAAGCAGGAGAGTGCCGGCCTGACCGAGCAGCTGCAGGCGAAACGCCGCGAGATCGAGCTGATCCAGATCGAGCTGGAAGGTGTGCGGTCGCTCTGGCATCGCAAGCTGATAGGAATCGACCGCATGACGTCGCTGGAACGGGACGCGGTGCGGCTCGAAGGCGAGCATGGCCAGTTGACCGCGGGAATTGCCCAGGTGAAAGGCAAGGCGTCCGAGATCGAACTGCAGATCATCCAGATCGACCAGGATCTTCGCAGCGAGGTCGCGACCGATTTACGCGATACCCAGGGAAAGATCTCCGAGTTCGTCGAACGCAAGGTAGCGGCCGAGGACCAGTTGAAGCGCATCGATCTGCGCAGCCCGCAGGATGGCGTGGTGCTGCAGTTGGCGGTGCATACGATCGGCGGGGTCATCACCCCCGGCGAACAGGTGATGCAGATCGTACCGGTGACGGACGACCTGACCGTTGAAGCGCATATCGCACCGCAGGATATCGACCAGGTGACGATGGGCCAGAATGCGATTTTGCGCCTGTCGGCGTTCAATCGGCAAACCACGCCGGAGCTGACCGGGACGCTGTCGCGGATCTCGGCGGATCTCACCATCGAAGAGCGTACCGGAGCAGCCTTCTATGTGGCGCGGGTGACGCTTCCGAAAACCGAGGTCGCCAAGCTGCGCGGGCTGGCGCTGGCGCCGGGCATGCCGGCCGAGGTGTTCTTCCCGACGGGCGACCGGACGATGCTTTCCTATCTGGTGAAGCCGCTGTCGGATCAGATCCAGAAAGCTTTCCGGGAGGAGTGAAGCCGCACCTTTGAGAGCTGAAGCCTCGGGACCGGCTGGTTGCCGGTCCCCAAGGGGTAGCCCCTACTCCGCTGCCTTATACCCCGCGATGCCCTTGATCTCGAGGAAATCCTCCAGCCCGTATTCGGCGTATTCGCGGCCGTTGCCGGATTGCTTGTAGCCGCCGAATGGCAGGCCGGCGTCCCATTGCGGATAGTTGATGTAGACATTGCCGGTGCGCATGCGGGCGGCGACTTCGCGGGCCTTCTCGATATCCTTGGCCTGGATGTAGGACGCCAGCCCATAGACAGTGTCGTTGGCGGTGCCGATCGCCTCTTCCACTGTGTCGTAAGGCATGATCGCCAGCACCGGCCCGAAGATTTCCTCGCGCGCGATGCGCATGTCTGATGTGACGTCGGCGAACACGGTGGGGCGGACATAGTAGCCGCGGTTGAGCTCGGCCGGACGCCCCGGTCCACCCGCGACCAGCGTGGCGCCTTCATCTATGCCGGCCTGGATCAGGTCCTGGATCTTGTCGAACTGGATCTGGCTGACCACCGGGCCGAGCTTGGTGCCGGCCGCATCGGCCGGGCCGACGGTCAATTTTTCGGCCGCCGTCTTGGCGTAGCCGGTCGCCTCGTCATGGCGGTCGCGCGGCACGAACATGCGGGTCGGCGCGTTGCAGGACTGGCCCGAGTTGCTGAAGCAGCCGGCGACGCCCTTGCTGACGGCCTTTTCGAGATCGACATCGGGAAACAGGATGTTGGCCGACTTGCCGCCGAGTTCCTGATGCACGCGCTTGACCGTGTCGGCGGCCGCCTTGGCGACCAGGATGCCGGCGCGGGTCGACCCGGTGAACGACATCATGTCGACATCGGGATGGCTGGACAGCGCCTGGCCGACGCCCGGGCCGTCGCCGTTGACGAGGTTGAAGACGCCCTTGGGAACGCCTGCCTCGTCGATGATTTCGGCAAAGATGATGGCGTCGAGCGGGGCGATTTCCGAGGGCTTCAGAACCATGGTGCAGCCGGCGGCAAGGGCGGGACCGACCTTGCAGGTGATCTGGTTCAGCGGCCAGTTCCACGGCGTGATCAGGCCGACGACCCCGATCGGCTCCTTGACGATCAGCGACGAGCCCTTGACGTGGCGGAATTCGAACGACTTCAGCACCTCGGCCATCTTCCGCAGATGTGCCAGGCCAATGCCGACCTGGCTGTCGAGTGCCATCTGGCGCGGCGCGCCCATCTCGCGCGATACGGCCAGCGCCAGATCGGCGCTGCGCTTCTTGTAGACCTCGATTATGCGGTTGAGGATATCGAGGCGCTCCTCGACCGAAGTGAAGCCGAATGTCTCGAAGGCGCGCTTGGCGGCCGCAACCGCCTTGTCGACATCGGCCTTTGAGCCGAGCGAAATCTGCGCGAAAGCATCTTCGTTTGACGGGTCGATGACGTCGAGTGTGCTGGGCACGACAGGATCGACCCACACGCTGTCGATATAGAACTGCAGATTGTGTGACACGGGCTTCTCCTCGGGGGATTCTGAATTGATGGGGGCGATCGCCAGATCGTCGTATCGGTTCAGGGATAACGATGGGGCAAGAGCGATGTCAAACGCAAGGGCGGGCGATTGAGCCTACGGCTACAGAAGCGTGTGCCCCGCCGCGACCAGAAGCCCCCTTGCCGCGGCTTCATCCTTGGCTTTGACGAGCAGATGGTCACCATCGAAGGTGGATACCAGAAAAATGCCGAGTTCGCTTTCCGACAATGGCTTTATCACCGACAGGACGATGCCGGTTTCGTCGAAGGCAAAGGGACCTTGGAGTTTCAGGGCGACCCAGTCCCTGTCATGCTTCACCCCGGCCGGCACCCGATCCTGCAGGCAGACGACCGAAAGCTCGTCCTCTGTCCTGGTGATGCTGACGAAGCCCGGCCCGTCCGCCCAGCCGGGAATGCTGTCTTTTGCTTCGAGGCGCGAAACCGCATACCGCCCCGTGAGCGGCTTCAACCGGACCCTGACTGCCATCCGATCCTCCCTGTTATCGGCCATCACCCAGTTTCTTGCTCATATATACCGTCATGCCGTTCATGAACGGCTCCTCCCGGTCGATCGTATAGCCATGCCGTTTGTACAACAACACATTGGCCATGAAGGCGCCGTTGGTCAGCAGCCGCAGCTCGAAGCAGCTGGCCTCCAGCGCCTTCTGCTCCGCCCGTTCCAGCAACAGCCGGCCGATGCCCCTGCCCTGCGCCTGTGGCGCGACGCAGACATTCTCGATCCAGAGATGATCGTCGGCCAGGATGGTCTCGATCATGCCGACGATGCGGCCATTTTCGATGGCGAGATCGAACGGATGTTCGGCGACCGCCTTGTCATAGTCGGCGCGCATCGGCAGCGGCTCGCGGCCGATCAGAGGCACCCATTTGGCATAGGCGGCACGCACAATGTCCCTGATGGCGGCAGCGTCCGCCGGTTGGGCCGGCCGAAACAGGATGGAAGAATTGGACATGGCAAAGGCTCCAGACATGAAAACCCCGCCGGCAGACGTCGCGGGCGGGGCTGGAACGAACGAACCGATTTAGTGTGCCGGTCTTTGTCGTCGCGCCTTGCCGCTCCGCACTGTGCAGAGGCGACGTCGCTGGGCGATGGCGAGCGAGAAAATGGACATGACGCCACGCTGGAGTGCAAGACGCAGAGCGTCAAGCTGCATAACCGAGCCAGTCATTACGTTTGCATGGCACAGGCAAGATTGAGGCATTGCCGACTGTTCGCAAAAATCGATCATTTCAACAAAAACAATTCGTTGGAAAGATCGATTCTGGAATGACATTCTCCTGAGGTACTTGCGTGGAGAATTGCATTGTTTTCCGCCGCCCAGCTAGCGAACGATATTCCGATCAGCATGATTTCCGCCGATCTGGCCGTGGGCCGGAAGCGGCTCGGTTCCGTGTGGAATGGCGTCATCCCCGGGATCGTGCTGGTGGCGATGATTACGGGGGTGGCCTTCTCGGCCCATAATGTCTCCGGCTTCGCGCTGTTCAGCCCGATGATCCTCGCCGTCGTCGCCGGCATGATCTATTCCAACGTGCTCGGCACGCCCGCCCACGCCAAGGCCGGCATTGCATTCTCGCAGAAGCGCCTGCTGCGCTTTGCCATCGTGCTGCTCGGCTTTCAGCTGACGCTCGGCCAGGTCGTCTCCATCGGCGCCGGCGGCGTCGGCATCGTGGCGCTGACCCTTGGAGCGACCTTCGTCTTCACCATTACGCTTGGCCGGCTGATCGGCGTCGACGCCAAGCTGGCGCAGCTGATTGCCGCCGGCACCTCGATCTGCGGCGCTTCGGCGATCGTTGCCACCAACATCGTCACCGATGCGCGCGACGAGGACGTCACTTATGCCGTCGCCTCGATCACGCTGTTCGGCACCGTCGCCATGCTCGGCTTTCCGCTGCTGGCGCCGGTGCTCGGCCTCGACCAGCACGCATTCGGCCTGTGGGCCGGCGCCTCGATCCACGAGGTGGCACAGGTCATCGGCGCCGGCTTCCAGAACGGCGCCCAGTCCGGCGAGATCGCCACCGTCGCCAAGCTGACCCGCGTCGCCCTGCTGGCGCCGATGGTCATCGCGCTCGGCCTGATGGCGCGCCGCAAGAGCAATGGCGATCGCCCAAGCGACCAATCCGGTGCGCGGCCGCCGATGCCGTGGTTCGTCGCCGCTTTCATCGCCGTCGTGGCGCTGAACAGCCTGGTTGCCGTGCCGGCCGAAGTGAAGTCGGCCATGGCGTTCGCCACCACCATCATGCTGACCATGGGGCTCGGCGCCATGGGTCTGCAGGCCAACATTTCGCAGCTGCGCTCGCGCGGCCTTCGCCCGCTGGCGCTCGCCTCCTGCGCCTTCCTGTTCATCGGCTGCTTCAGCCTGATGCTGGTGAAGTTCGCTTAATCCTCGAACGAACTCGCCGCGACATAGATCGCGGCAAGCGCCTCGATGCCGGCCTGGTCGTCCTTGTCGAAGCGGCCGGGCGTCGGGCTGTCGAGGTCGATCAGGCCGAAGACGCCGTCATTGTCCCTCAGCAGCACGACGAGTTCCGAGCGCGAGTCGGCGTCGCAAGCGATGTGGCCGGCAAATTCATGCACATCCTTGACCAGCATCGACATTTCGAGATCGATGGCGGTGCCGCACACGCCCTTGCCGACGGCGATGCGCACGCAGGCCGGCTTGCCCTGGAACGGTCCAAGCACCAGCTCCTCGTCCGACGCCAGGAAATAGAAGCCGGCCCAGTTGAGATCGGGCACCATCTGGAAGATCAGCGCCGATGTGTTGGCGGCGTTAGCGACGGAGTCGCTCTCGCCTTCCAGCAGCGCCTTCAACTGGGTGGCCAGTTCGCGGTAGAAGGCCGGTTTGTCGGTGCTGTCGATGGTCTGGGCCGCAAACATGGCGTCGTCTCCATTGCCGGCGGGCCAAAAAGCCCGTTACATTTCCTGTCTGCCACCAATGACGCTCCCAGGAAATACACAATTGTGAATACCGACCGTGCCAGCCAAACACACGACCGGGCGCAACCCGCAGCGAGCGAAGGTCCCCTCACCTTCGCCGTTCTGGTCTTTCCCGGCTTTCCGATGATGGCGTTCAGTTCGGTGATCGAGCCATTGCGCGCCGCCAACGTGCTGGCCAAGCGCGAGTGCTATCGCTGGGTGATCGTCGGCGCCGACCAGGGCACGGTCGAGGCATCCAATGGGGTTGTCATACAACCGGGATTCTCAGCGTTCGGCGCGCCGAAGGTCGATCGCATCGTCGTCTGCTCGGGCGGCAATGCGGACCTCGTCGTCGCCGACGATGCGGTTGCCTGGATGCGCAAGAGCCTGCGCGCCGGCGCTCACATAGGCGCGGTGGCCGACGCCGCCTTCTTCCTCGCCAGGGCCGGCCTGCTCGACGGCCATGCCTGCACCTTGCACTGGACCAGCCAGGCGGCATTCACCGAGGCCTTCCCGAATATCGAGCTCCGGCGCGATCTCTACGTCATCGACCGCAAGCGCTTCACCTCGGCCGGTGGCGTCGGCAGCCTCGACATGATGCTGGAGATCATCACCAACGATTATGGCGGCGAGCTCGCGGCCGGCGTCGCGGAATGGTTTGTGCACAGCCCTTTGCGTTCGAGCGTCGACCGCAAGCTGATGCCGCTCAGGCTGCGCACTGGCGTCCAGAACGAACTGGTGCTGTCGGCCATTGCCATCATGGAGGATGCGGTGGAAGAGCGGCTTGGCATGACGGAACTGGCGGCCCGTCTCGGGGTCTCCTCCGACAAGTTGGAGCGCAATTTCCGCGCCCAGCTCAGCATTTCGCCCAATGGATATTACCGGCGGCTCCGGCTGCGGCGCGCCGCCGACCTGTTGGCCCATTCGACGCTGATGGTGCGAGACGTGGCGCTGGCCTGCGGCTTCGCGTCCATGTCAAGTTTTGCCCGAGCGTTTCGCGAGGAGCATGGGCACGCGCCGAAGGCGATGCGGCGGCATTAGAGGGCGCTGCGCGCTAACGCGGTGAGATGCTGGCGGGACAGCGCCCCCCTCTGTCCTGCCGGACATCTCCCCCACACGGGGGGAGATCAGATGTCGCCTCGGCTTTCGCCAATCACCAACGTTGCAGGGCGAGCGGGACGCGAAAGCTGCTAATCTCCCTCCTTGTGGGGGAGATGTCCGGCAGGACAGAGGGGGCGCGAAGGATCGCTACATTGCCCTTTGTATCCATGCCCTTCTTGCGGCATTTCGCACGACATCTGCGGATTCTCGCACAGACATTTTTCGGCGCATGGCTATGGTCTAGCCCTTCAGGAGGCGCACCCAATGAGCATCGTCGTTTTCGACCCCGACAGCACCGAGGATGTGGATTTCAAGGACCGCATGCGCCACCCGGTTGCGGCTGACTCGGCCGGTGGCATGTGGCTGTCGGACACCGAGCCGTCCTTCATCGATGCCGACGCCTTGCGCAAAGGGCGGCTGGCGAAACTGCGCGGCTGGATGCGCGAGGCGGGCTATGGGGGCGTCGTTTTGTTCGACCCCTACAACCAGCGCTNTGGCGAAACTGCGCGGCTGGATGCGCGAGGCGGGCTATGGGGGCGTCGTTTTGTTCGACCCCTACAACCAGCGCTATGCCACCGGCTCGCGCAACATGTTCGGCTATTTCCTGCGCAACTCGACGCGGTATTTCTTCATCCCGACCGACGGGCCGATCGTGCTGTTCGAGTACCCGCAGAGCTACCATGTCTCGATGGTGCTCGACACTATCGACGAGGCGCGCCCGTCCAAGCTGGTATGGTCTTCGGTGTCGGGCCGCGACGACGAAACCGCCGGCCCCTTCGCCGACGAGATCGCCGAGCTTTTGAAGAAACATGGCGGCGGCTCGATGAAGCTCGGGCTCGACCGCTGCAGCCATTTGCAGGCGCTGGCGCTGGAAAAGCGCGGCTGCGACGTCAGGGATTGTCAGGGCGAAATCCTGGCGGTGCGCGCGGTGAAAACACCCGAGGAAGTCAAATGCCTGCAGGTGTCGATGGCCGGCGCGGAAGCTGCCGTCTACGCCGTGCGCGAGGCAATCAAGCCCGGCGTATCCGAAAACGATCTGTTCGCCATCATGTATGGCGAGGTGATCCGCCAGGGCGGCGAGTTCATCGAGACGAGGCTCCTCACCTCGGGCCAGCGCACCAATCCGTGGTTCAACGAGGCCAGCGGCCGCAAGATCCGGCCGGGCGAGCTTCTGGCGCTCGATACCGATACGATCGGCTGCTATGGCTATTATTCCGATTTTTCGCGCACCTTCCGCTGCGGGCCGGGCAAGCCGACCGGCTATCAGAAATCGCTCTACCGCATGGCGCACGACCAGGTTCAGCACAACATTTCGATCGTCAGGCCGGGCATGGCTTTTCGCGAGATCGCCGAAAAGGCGTGGAAAATCCCGGACCGTTTCGTCGACCAGCGCTATACCTCGGTGATGCACGGCGTCGGCATGCATGGCGAGACGCCATTCATTGCGCACGCCATGGACTATGAAACCTATGGCCGCGACGGCATTATCGTGCCCGGCATGGTGGTGAGCGTGGAAAGCTATATCGGCGAGAAGGGCGGACGCGAGGGCGTCAAGCTGGAAGACGAGATCCTGATCACCGACACCGGCACCGAGCTTCTGTCGCGCTTTCCCTACGAGGATGAGTTTCTGGAGAAGCAGGTTTGATGGTCGTTTCGCATCCCTTGGCAACCAGCGCGAACGCCAATCCCGTCGTCATCCTAGGGCGAAGCAAGGAGCGAAGCGACGCGGCGCAGACCCCTGGAGCTGCTCCGCAGCCCAAGGGATCCATGCCGGGACTCCTCCGCGCCGCAACGGAGCAAGTTCTGCTCCGCCGCATTCCTTGGCCAATGTCACGGCATGGACTCCAGAGCGCCGCAACGGTGCAGATCCTGCACAGTTGCACTGCACGGTCGACGTCACGGAATGGATCCCAGGGTCTCCGCGACGCCGCTGCGCGGCTGCTTCGCCCTGGGATGACGAAGTTCGGAGGACGCCGACCAATCTTCATCGCTTGCGCTGCCCTTGCGAGAAGAACGGCGGCGGCGGTCGCGAACCCAGGCCCGTCCACATGAAAAGCCCCATCTCGATCAAACGCGGCACGGTCGCCGCGGCGTTCATCGACCTCCAGGAAGAGCATCGGCAGGACAAGCGCTATCTGGTCGAAGGTTTTGGCGAGGTGCTTGCCAACGTCCAGCGCCTGCAGGCGGCGGCGCGGCGCAACTTCGTGCCGCTGTATCACTGGGCCTATATCGTCGATACCGCCAAGGCGCGTCCGTTCCATCCGCTCGACGCCGACGGCAAGTCCGCCTTTTCCGACAAGACCGATCCGCTGACGGAGATTTGCCATGAGGTGGCGCCCGCGGCCGGCGAGACGATGCTGGTCAAGACGCAGGCCAGCGCCTTCGGCGCCGGACCTGGCGCAACCGAACTCAAGGCGCGCGGCATCGAATGGCTGATCGTCGCCGGCGTCTGGACCGAGGCCTGCATCGACGCCACCGTGAAGGACGCGGTGGCATCCGGCTTTCGCGTGCTTCTGGTCAAGGATGCCTGCGGCAGCGGCAGTGCCGCCATGCACCAGACCGCCATCCTCAACCTTGCCAACCGGCTCTATGGCGGCGCCGTCACCAACACGATAGACGCGTGCCGGCTGATGGCGGGCGACACCATCGATGCATGGCAGGTCGAAGGCTCGGTACCGCTGCGCTTCACCTTTGAAAACGCCGAACGGCTCTACGGCGAGCTCTGAGAGATGGGCACAGTCCACAAGCTCAAGACCGCCAGGCGGGGGAAATACGCCACCCTGCTCGATCCGGCGCTGTGGGAGTATATCGACCTGGTCAATGACTGGTTCCCGCCAGAAATCGCCGAACTTCCGATCGCCGAGCAAAGGTCGGTCTATGATGCGATGTGCCGCGCCTTCCATCAGGGTTATCCCAAAGGGGTTTCGGCCAGCGGCGGCATCATCGCCGCCGATGCAGGGCACGCCATCCCGATCCGCTACTATCGGATGGCGGGCAAGCCCGTGCGCGCCGTCATCGTCTACTATCATGGCGGCGGCTTTGTGCTTGGCGGGCTCGACAGCCATGACGACATCTGCGCCGAGATCTGCGCCGGCACCGGTTTCGACGTTGTCTCGGCCGACTACCGGTTGGCGCCGGAACATCCCCACCCGGCCGCCTTCGACGACGCGCTGACCGTGTTCGAATGGGCGGCGGTGACAACGGACTTGCCGATCGTGCTCGTCGGCGAAAGCGCCGGCGGCAACCTTGCCGCCGCGGTCGCGCACGCGTCTCGCCGCCACCTGCGCCGGGCGGCCGGCCAGGTGCTGATCTATCCCGGCCTCGGCGGCGACGAGAGTGCCGGCTCCTATGTCGAACATGCCGAGGCACCGTTGCTGACGCTGCGCGACATCGCGTTCTACCGTACCATTCGCGCTGCCCCGGCACAGTCGCCCGACGACCCGACTTTTTCTCCGCTGAAAGACTACGACTTCTCCGGCCTGCCGCCGACTGTCATCATCACTGCCCAGTGCGATCCGCTGTCGTCGGACGGCGAGACCTATCGCGACCGCGTCGTTGCCGCCGGCGGCCGCGCCTGGTGGTATGAGGAGAACCGCCTCGTGCACAGTTTTCTGCGCGCCCGCAAAAATGTTCCGCGCGCCGGCGAGGCGTTCGTGTGCACGCTTGCAGCCATCGCCGCCGTCGCCGTGCTCGGCAAGAACGACTGGCCGTATTGAGGCGGCGAAGCGCTGATCTCCCCCTCGTGGGGGTTGAGGAGTGGTCCGCGTAGCGGATGGAAAGCCAATTGCTTGGCTTTCCGAACGACGAAAGCCGGCAGGCCAGAGGGGGGCGCGAAGGATCGCGGCCCTTCAATATCCTAAATCAACGCAACGATTATCTGCGATGATACTTCAGTCGGCAGACGGGATGGCGGGACAGCGCCCCCCTCTGTCCTGCCGGACATCTCCCCCACAACAAGGGGGGAGATTGGCCATCTACCACTGCGGAGCAGTGCACAAGAATTGCGGAAAAGCGAACATTTCCCGGTGTCGGCCCGCTTTATCATCACCTGCTCAGGCAACGGCGCCTCGGCGATCGCATCCGCCCCCAGCGGAAGCGGACCGTCGGGGCGCCCGACAAAAAAGGGAACGACGATGAAATTCATGCTGACCGACCGTAATTTGCACCCGCAGGCGAAGCCCGTTGCCGATGATTTCAGGAAAGGCGGCGTCAACCGGCGCGAATATCTCGCCATCATGGCCGGCTTTGGCGTCAGTGCTGCCGGCGCGCTGGCGCTGGGCGGCCTCAGCGCGTCACCTGCCCGGGCCGAAGAGCCGAAGCGCGGCGGCACCTTGCGCGTCGCCATGAACGTCAAGGGTTTCAAGGATCCGCGCACCTTCGACGGTGTCGAGATGTCCAATGTGGCGCGCCATTGCAACGAATATCTGGTGCGCTGGAACCGCGACTTCACCTTCGAGCCGTGGCTGCTCGAAAGCTGGGAAACCAGCTACGACGCCAGGACGCTGACGCTGCATGTGCGCAAGGGCATCGCCTGGTCGAATGGCGACACCTTCAACGCCGACGACGTCATCCACAATCTCACCCGCTGGTGCGATGCTTCCGTCGCCGGCAACTCGGTCGCCGCGCGCATGGGTGCGCTGGTCAATGCCGACACCAAGAAACCGGTCGACGGCGGCATCGAGAAGGTCGACGACTTCACCGTCAAACTCAATCTGCCGAAGCCCGACATTTCCCTGATCGCAGGGATGGCCGACTATCCCGCGCTGATCATGCACCGCTCCTATGAGGGCGGCGACGACCCGATGAAGGCGCTGGCGATCACCACCGGCCCTTGCGAACTGGTCAGCTGGAATGCCGAGACCAGTGCGGAGGTGAAGCGCAAGGACAAGCCCTGGTGGAAGGGCGACTTCTACCTCGACGGCATCAAATGGGTCGATTACGGCTCCGACCCCAACGCCATGCTGTCGGCGTTCGAATCCGGCGAAATCGACACCGACCACGAGACCGCGTCCGACGCCGTGTCGCAGACCGAGCAGATGGGCTTGTTGAATTCCGAGATCGCCACCGGCTCGACCATCGTTGCCCGTTTCAATGTCGGCAACGCACCCTATGACGACGTCAGGGTGCGCCGCGCCGCCCAGCTTGCCGTCGACAATTCCGCCGTGCTGGCGCTCGGCCTCGGCGGTCGCGGCAAGCCGGCCGACAACCACCATGTCGGCCCGATGCACCCGGAATTTGCCGATATCGGCCCGGCCAAGCGCGACATGGATCAGGCCAAGAAACTGCTCACTGAAGCCGGCAAGGCCGACCACGAATTCGAGCTGATCNCAAGCGCGACATGGATCAGGCCAAGAAACTGCTCACTGAAGCCGGCAAGGCCGACCACGAATTCGAGCTGATCTCGGTCGACATCGAATGGCAAAAGAGCACCGGCGACGCGATCGCCGCGCAGATGCGCGAGGCCGGCCTGAAGATGAAGCGCACCGTGCTGCCGGCCGCGACCTTCTGGAACGACTGGAGCAAATACCCCTTCTCCACAACCGAATGGCTGGGCCGCCCGCTCGGCGTCCAGGTGCTGGCGCTCGCCTACAAATCGGGCGCCGCCTGGAACGAAAGTGCTTACGCCAGCAAAGAGTTCGACGAACTCCTCGACAAGGCGCTGGCAACGCCGGACGCCGCCCAGCGCAAGGAGATCATGGCCAGGATCGAGCAGAATTTGCGCGATTCCGGCATCATCATCCAGCCCTACTGGCGCTCGGTCTACCGCACCTACCGCAAAGGCGTGCAAGGCTGC
This sequence comes from Mesorhizobium sp. L103C131B0, assembly GCF_000502275.1. NCBI lineage: Bacteria > Pseudomonadati > Pseudomonadota > Alphaproteobacteria > Hyphomicrobiales > Phyllobacteriaceae > Mesorhizobium > Mesorhizobium sp. L103C131B0. Next base: position 198,188 of record NZ_AYXC01000004.1, read on the forward strand.
GAACAGCACCAGTCGCTGGAACAGCATTTTGAGAAGGTGTGGCTGGAGGGGTGATCGTTCGGGGACGCCGCATACCGGCTGGCACCTGAGCGGTATGTCGCTCAGGTAAATACCTGCAGCGCACTCCGAGCATTTACGACGGTGTCTGTCTTGACGCGGCGATCGTGGATCGGTCTGGTGTGTCGACGAGGCGCCGCTGTGGGCTCGCGTCATTCCGGAGAATACACATGCGCGCCCGTTGGGCTTTCATTCTTGCACCCATTATTCCGGCGATCCTGCCCGGCTACAATTGGCATGCGAACCACCCTGAGACGGGGCCGTTGTCGGGCTTCATCTTCGTAACCCTTGTTTTCTATGTTGTGGAGGCGGTGGTAGGAATTCCGGCCTTCTATGTCCTCACCCGACGGCGCTGGCAGTTTTTTTGGGTATACGTCGTCGTTGGCTTTCTGGCAGTTTTTGTTCCAGCGTTTGTCTTCGGCCTCATTAAGTGGAGTCCTCCATTGGGAATCGGCGGAGTTCTCTATGCATGCTCCTTCATAGGGATACTCGGTGGCGCTACAGGGCTGATCTTCTGGCTTTTGGTGCGCCCAGACAAGGACCCTGTCGAACAGATTGCTTCGCACTTTACCTAGGTCAGCACCCCAAGAGTGAGTTCAAGGCCTGATACACTTTGGCCGCGATATTTTGCACGAGAACGCATGGACCACTTCGACCTCGGCACCTATCGCCGTCCAATCTCCACCGCCTCGGCCGAGACGCAGCGCTGGTTCGATATCGGGCTGAACTGGTGCTACGGCTTCAACCATGAGGAAGGCATAAAGTGCTTCGAAAAGGCGCTGGAGACAGATCCTGATTGCGCATTCGTGCATTGGGGCATCGCCTATGCCGCCGGGCCTTTTTACAACCTCACCTGGAAGGAGCACGGCAAGACGAGGCTAACCGTGCGGCCAAACGCTGCTTCGACCATGTCCAGCTCGCGCGGGATGTGGCGATCACCTCGTCGTGCCTGTGTCGGACGAGCGCGGAGGCGGGGCCAAGCTGTTGTCACTGAAATCCCCGCCGCCCGACCAGCCGAGTCGGCTTCGCCTTCTAAGAGAAAATCTCCGCCAGTTCGTCTACGCTGGTGCCTTCCCTAACCTGGCGCAGTTCAACATAGGCGACCGCAATGGCCACCGATGCCACCGTGGACACGACCTTCGCGATAAGGATCCTTCCGATAGCGCCGAAAATCAGGGCGACCGTCGAGAGGCCGCTGAAGAAAGCGAAAATCAGGCCGATCAGCAAGGCAAACATCATCTGGAAGGCAAGCGCCGCAAAAACAGGATCAGAAAGACACCGAACATCGGCCAGCGGCTGCCCTTTGTCAGAGCACGGCTGCGCGACATCGCGCCAAACATGCCAAGCCGCTCCTGCATCAGCACCGGCACGGAAACCGATATGCCGAGCAGCCACCTGATGCCGGCAACGAGCAACACCACGAAGGCAATGATCGCTCCGAAGATCGGCACCAACATTCCGGCGATGCCCATCACGATGAGGCCAAGGATCATGGCCAAAAAGACAATCAGCCCCACCCCCAGCGTCGGGAATATGCTGCGCAAGGCTATCTGGATGCAGTCGCCGATCGCCGGGCGCTTGCCGTTCAGGTCCTCTATCGTCGCTTGCACCAGCGAGGACTGGAACAACAGCGCGCAAACGAAATAGATCAGGCTTAAAACGAGCGATAAGAACGAGCTGCTCATAATGACCCACTTCGCGCCGAGTGGAGGTGTGGCGATGTAGCCGTTGGGGCCGCCATTCCAGTGGTTCGACAGATTGAGCGCAACTGCTGGGAGGACCAGGAAAAGCGCCGCCAAAGCAATCATCAGACCGGGATTGCGGTCGATCACGGCGAAGGTGTTGTTGAAAACCCTGCCGATCTGGAACTTCTCAAGCCGCGCCGCCGCCGTCGATGCCACGATTACCCCTTCCGGCCCGAGCTAGATCCCGGCCAATCGCGCCAACATGACTGGCTGTTCTCGGGCCAAAACCTTCGTTACGAGAATATCTCCGCCAGCTCGTCGACGCTGGTGCCTTCCTTGACCTGGCGCAGCTCGATGTAGGTGACGGCGATCGCCACCGAAATTACCGCCGAAACGATTGTCGACAGCAGGCTGCTTCCGATGGCGGCGGCAATGAGTCCGGTCGTGCTGATACCGCCGCTCACAATTGCAGCCTGAAACAGCAAGGTGAAAACCGCTTGTAGCCCTATCGCAACAATGCCGAGGACGAGAAACAGCGCGAATATCCGCCAGCGGCTTCCCTTCGTCAGCGCCCTGCTTCGCGAAATCGAGGCGAAGACGCCAGGCCTTTCCTGAACCGCGACGGGCACGGCCACCGATATGCTGATCAACCACATGGCTATGGGGATAAGCGACAGAAGTGCAATCACGCCGCCGACGATGGGGATGGCCATGGTGATGATCGTTAATATCATCGCCACCAGAAATATTGCCACGATGATCACAAGACCAATTCCGAGCGTGGGGAGGAAGCTGCGCAGGGCTATTTGAATGCAATCGCCAATCGACGGGCGCTTGCCGTTCAAATCTTCGATTGTCGCTCGCACCAGCGCCGCCTGCGCCAGAAAGGCCAAGATCAGGAGCACCAGGCCGGCAATCATCGAAACGGCACCATAGCCTGCCATCGCCGATTGCTCGAAGCTCGCCCCGGGTACTGCTATCTTAGCAATCTGTCTAAAGCTCCAGATGTTGTATAGCAGCGCAGGCAGTGTCGAAAAAAGGCCGACGATGGCGGCAAGTGGGACGAAGCTGCGTCCGATTACCGAAAACGTATTGCTGAAAGCCCTGCCGATGCTGAACCGTTCCGGCCGCTCGCTCGCGATTGACGTCATGTTACATTCCCCCCGACTAATGGATACCCGAAATCAGAAAGTATAAATCACCGATATTGATACTTGCGGTTGGCGCCGCTTGCAATTGCCTTGGCGTATTGTCAGTGTCGGCCCGCGAACCGCAGGTTGCATGGGGGCGAAGACGTGACTGGTGCACAGCCGGACGCTGCGCAAGCCGAATGGCTGGCCAAACTGCACAAGCAGTTGCTGTCGGACGATTCGATCCAGTTCGACCTGCCGGCCTATGTGCAGCCCCAGCCCCCCGAATGGCTGAAGCCGTTTGGCGAGTTCCTGAAATGGCTTGGCCCCTACATGATCTACCTGTTCTGGGGCGCTGTGATCACAGGTGCCGCGATCATCCTGTTGCTGATTTTGCTCGAGGTGAAAGGCGTTGCCTGGCGCCTGCCCTGGCGGCGCAAGAAGAGCGTGACCGAGGCGGAAGCGACATGGCACCCCGACGTGGGCGCCGCGCAGGTCCTGCTGTCGGAAGCCGATGCGCTGGCCGCCCGGGGCGAGTATGACGAGGCGGTGCATCTCCTGCTGCGCCGCAGCGTTGCCGACATTGCCGGCCGCCTGCCCGACTTCCTGCGCCCGTCGCTGACCGCGCGCGATATCGCGGGAGCGGCGTCGCTGCCAACGCGGGCGCGTGGCGCCTTTACCCAGATCGCGCGCATCGTCGAGGCGGCGTTGTTCGCGCGCCGGCCGGTCGGGCCCGAGGGCTGGCAGGAGGCGCGCAGCGCCTATGAGCGATTCGTCTTCAGGGATGCCTGGACGTGAGTGACGCGACAGCCGACATCGCCCAGCAGGAACCGTTCAGCCGCAGGACGGTGTTCTGGGGCATTTTCGCCAGCCTGCTCGCGGCGGCGGGCTTCTTCCTTTTGTCCACCTATGCCCCCGATTTTCGCCAGCCGAGCGTCGGTGGCGCAACGCCGCTCTCGAAGAGCGGCATCGGCTATGCCGGCTTGGCGGAATGGCTGGAGCTGACCGGCGAAGCGCCCGACATGGCGCGGTCCGACAGCGATCTTCAGATCGACACGAACCTCCTGATCGTCACGATTTCGCCCGACAGCGACCCGGATGCGCTTGCCAACATCGTCAAGCTTCGCAAGGGCCTGGATACGCTGTTCGTGCTGCCCAAATGGGCGACCTTGCCGCTGTTCGAGCACGAGGGGTGGGAGATGAAGATCCAGCGGCTGCCGGACGTCGTGGTCAACGACTGGCTCGCCCGGATCGCCAAGGCCAAGCTCGGCGAAGGTGAGACCACGGTCAAGCAACTCGACGTCTCAGGGCAAATGGTCAGCGTTCCCGACCAGTTGCAATGGGTGGCCGACGAACACCCGCTGATTGCCGCCGGCAACGGCAAGGCCGTGCTGACCGAGGTCGAAGACGAGCGGTTCTACATTCTGACGGACCCCGATCTCATCAATAACGCCGGCTTGAAAGATCCCGACAAGGCGGCGGCGGCGCTCAAGCTGATCGAGCTCCTGCAGCCCGAAGAGGGTGCTGTCATGTTCGACCTGACGCTGCATGGCGTCGGGCGAAAATACGATCTCGCCAAGCTTCTGGTCGAGCCGCCCTTCCTGGCGCTGACGCTGACCATCCTGGCGGCGGCGGCACTTGCCTTCCTGCATGGCCTTGGCCGGTTCGGGCCGCCACGGGCCGATCAGCGCGCCATCGCCTTCGGCAAACGCGCGCTGGTCGACACCACGGCGATGCTGTTGCGCCGCGCCGGCCGGCTGGAGGAACTGGGCGACCGCTATGGAGCACTGGCACGCGTACGCGCCGGCGCGCTGCTCGGCGCGCCGCACGGTTTGCAGGGCGAAGCGCTCGACCGCTGGCTCGATTCCCGCGATAAGGACGAAGCCGGCGGGTTCACGACCCGCCTGCAAGCTGCGAACGCGGCAAAGACCCTGACACAAATGCATGATGCAGCCGAAAAGCTGCACGACTGGACGGCAAGGAGGCTCGGTGAACGTCGATGATGTGAAGGCCCTGGCGACACAGATCAGGGAAGAGGTGGCCAAGGCCATCACCGGGCAACACGATACGGTCGATCTGATGCTCACGGCATTGTTCGCCGGCGGGCATATATTGATCGAGGGACCGCCGGGCACGGCCAAGACGATGACGGCGCGCTGCTTTGCCCAGGCGCTGGGCGTCGCCTATGGCCGCATCCAGTTCACACCCGACCTGATGCCCGGCGATATCGTCGGTTCCAACATCTACAATTTCCAGACCGGGCAGTTCACGCTGACGCGCGGCCCGATCTTCTGCGATCTGCTGCTCGCCGACGAGATCAACCGAACGCCGCCGAAGACCCAGGCAGCCCTGCTGGAGGCGATGCAGGAGCATGCCGTCACCTTCGACGGCACCACCCATGCGCTCGGCCCGAACTTCATGGTGGTGGCGACGCAGAACCCAATCGAGCACCAGGGCGTCTATCCTCTGCCCGAAGCCCAGCTCGACCGTTTCCTGTTCAAGCACCGGGTGAGCTACCCCGGCCCGGAAGAGGAAAAGGCGATCATCATCCACCATGGCGGCGGCACCGCCTCGCACGACATCAAGCAGTACGGCATCAAGGCCCAGGCCGACCGCAAGACGCTGGAAAAGGCGTTGGCGACCGTCGGCGGGGTCACGCTTGTCGACGACGTCGTGGACTATATCGCAAGGCTGGTGCGGGCCACGCGCGCCAGCCCCGATCTGGAAGTCGGCGCCAGCCCGCGTGCGGGCGCCATGCTGGCGAGAGCCGCACGCGCCCGGGCAGCGCTCGACGGGCGCGCCTATGTCATCCCCGACGACGTCAAGGCGCTTGCCGTGCCGGCGCTGCGCCATCGCGTTATCCTGTCGCCGGCGGCGCAGATCGACGGCCGCCTGGTCGAGCAGATCGTCACCGACCTTGTCGACCAGACGGAAGCGCCACGTTGATCTATCCGAGCGGCCGGGCAGTTTGGGGAGGTGCGGCAGGTGCAATACCGGCCTTCCTGATCGCGCTCGCACTGCCGTCTCTGTGGTATCTCGGCCTGTTGTGGATTTGCGTGCTGCTTGCTTTCCTGGCCGTGGACGCCGCCGCCGGACGCGGACGGGCTTCGCTGGATGCCAGCATCAATGCCCCGCCACAGGTCAGCGTCGGCGGCCAGTTCACCGTCCATGTCACCGCCGGGCTCAGCGGACGGCCGCGCGCCGTGCAGGCTCGTCTTGGCCATGACGAGCGGCTGGAACCGGTGGGCGGCACCGGCGGCGCATCGACCGCCGAGGCCGGCAGCGCATCGCTCGATCTCAGATTTCAGGCGCTGCGGCGCGGCATTGCCAGGTTCGATCGCCTGTGGGTGCGCTGGCGCGGGCCGTTCGGGCTGGTCTGGAACCAGGTGGTGCTGCCGATGGACGGCAAGGTGGCGGTGCTGCCCAACGTCAGCAGCGCCCGCGACGAGGCAATCACGCTTCTGCAGCGCCAGTCGCTGCCCGACGGCCATGCGCAACGCCGCGCCGGCCAGGGCCGCGAGTTCGAGGCGCTGAAGGACTACCAGCCCGGCATGGGCCGGCGGATGATCGACTGGAAGCGCAGCGCCCGCCACGGCAGGCTTCTGGCGCGCGAGTTCCGCATCGAGGAGAACAACAACATCGTGCTGGCCATCGATAGCGGCCGGCTGATGTGCGAGCCCGTCGACGGCGTGCCGAAGGTCGACCGCGCGGTCACCGCCGCCTTGCTGTCGGCGTTCATTGCGCTGAAGGGCGGCGACATGGTCTCCCTGTTCGGCTTCGATGCGCGGCCGCGCGTCTCCAGCGGCGCCGTGCGCGGCTCCGCCAGCTTCGCCATGATCCAGAAGCGGGCGGCGGAGATCGACTATTCCACCGAAGAGACCAATTTCACCCTGGCGCTGACGACCCTTGCAGCAAAGCTCGACCGGCGTTCGCTGGTGATCATCTTCACCGACTTCGTCGATCCGATCAGCGCCGAACTGATGCTGCGCACCGTCGGTCGGCTCACCGAACGGCATCTGGTGCTGTTCATGATGATGAAGGATGTCGAACTGGAGACACTGGCCGACATGCCGCCGGACGCACCGGAGGATGTGGCGCGCTCGGTCGTTGCCGGCGGGCTGCTGCGCGAAAGGCAGGTCGTCATCGGCAGGCTCAGGCTGCTCGGCGCGCATGTCATCGAAGCCGACCATCAGAGGCTCGGACCGGCGCTGGTCGAGCGCTATCTCGAGCTAAAGCGGGAGGATCTGTTGTGAACGCGCTGGTCGGCAAGGATGCGGTGCGCCAGTCGCTGGCGAGCTTCCGTTCGGAGCGCGAGGCCGACTGGAAGGCGTTCGAGGCGCTGCTTGCCCGGGTCGAGAAACGTGCGCCGCGCACGCTGTCGGAAGACGAGCTTTTGTCGCTGCCGCTGCTCTACCGCTCGGCGCTGTCCTCGCTTTCGGTGGCGCGGGCGACGTCGCTCGACAATGCGCTGGTCAGCTATCTCGAAGCGCTGTGCCTGCGCGGCTACTTCTACCTCTATGGCGCGCGTCGCGGCTTGCGGCAGCGCATCGGCGATTTCTTTCTGCATGACTGGCCGCATGCCATTCGCGATTTGTGGCGCGAGACCTTGCTGTCGGTCGTCCTGACCTTTGTCGGCGCCGGCGCCGGCTACTGGCTGGTGGCCAAAGACAAGGGCTGGTTCGACGCCATCATTCCGCCGAGCCTGGCCGGCGGGCGCAACCCGGATGCCTCAGTCGAAGTCCTGCGACAGGTGCTTTATGACGGCGCCGACAGCAATTTCCTGTCGGGCTTCGCCGCCTATCTGTTCACGCACAATGTCCAGGTGGCGATCCTTGCCTTCGCGCTCGGCTTTGCTTTCGCGGTGCCGAGCGTGCTCCTGATCCTGATGAATGGCTGCCTGCTTGGCGCGATGTTCCAGATCTACATCGCCAAGGGGCTCGGGCTGGAGCTGGGCGGCTGGCTGTCCATCCACGGCACCACCGAGATGTTCGCGATCGCCTTGGCGGGCGCCGCCGGCATGCGCATCGGCACGCGCATCGCCTTCCCCGGCGAACTGACGCGGATGACGGCGGCAGCCGATGCCGGGCGCGTGGCCGCAACCACCATGGTCGGGGTGACGATCATGCTTTTGTTTGCCGGCCTGCTCGAAGGCATCGGCAGGCAGGTGATCACCAGCGACGTGACACGCTACGCCATTGGCGGCGGCATGCTGACGCTGTGGCTCTGTTATTTCTATGTGTTCAGGGTGGTGCGGCATGGCGACCGCTAGGCGTGCTGCCGTCTCGACGATACGGCCGCTGATCACGCCGGAAGGGGTCGATCTCCGGATCAAGCTCGCCGATGCCGGCACTCGCGCCGCCGCCTTCTTGCTCGACTTTGTCATCATCATCGTCACGGCGATCGTGATCTCGATCGTTGCACTGTTCGGGCTGGCCGGCCTCAAAGGCGAAGGCGCGCAGCCGCTGTTCATCGTCTGGATCATCCTGATCTTCTTCCTGCGCAACGCCTATTTCATCGTCTTCGAGGCCGGCCGCCGCGCCGCCACGCCCGGCAAACGGATGCTCGGCATCCGGGTGGCTTCGCGCAGCGGCGCCGGCCTGTCGGTGGATCAGGTCATCGCCCGCAACCTGATGCGCGAGATCGAGATCTTCCTGCCGCTGTCGATCATCCTAGGCCGCAGCCAGATGGGGCTCGCCGACACGCTGTCGACGATCTTCGGGCTGGTGTGGACGCTGCTGTTTGCGCTCTTCCCGCTGTTCAACCGCGACCGCATGCGCATCGGCGACCTGCTGGCCGGAACCTGGGTGGTGGAGGCGCCCAAGCTGGCGCTGGTCGAAGACCTGTCGCAACGCCAGGATACCACCACCCGCGCCTTCCGCTTCACCCAGGCGCAGCTCGATGCCTATGGCATCGCCGAACTGCACAAGCTGGAAGAGGTGCTGCGCCGCGACGACTATTTCGCGCTGAAAGCCGTGGCCGAAACGATCGGGCGCAAGATCGGCATGACAATCGAGCCGGTCGATTCCAGGGCCTTCCTCACCGCCTATTATGGCGAGCTGCGGGCACAGCTTGAGCGCAAGCTTTTGCTGGGGACGCGCAAGGCGGATAAGTACCAGCGGTAGAAAGAGGGGCCCACTGCTGCGATGGGTGAGTCCAACCGTCGGCGCCGCCCCTCATTGCCCTGCCGGGCATTTCGCCCCGTAGTGACGGGGAGAAAGAGGCTGTTGCCGAGGATTTTGCCAGCTCGGCAGAATGGACGCCGAGGTTTGCGGTCAGCCCCTTCTCCCCGTCACTATACGGGGAGAAGATGCCGGCAGGCAGATGAGGGGCAGCACCAGCCGATGGATATGGAGTGCCTCTCGCCTACCCCACCCACTTCTCGTAGTCGGACACCAGCAGGTGCAACGGGGCGACGTCCTCGTCGATGTTGGAGAAGCGGCCGATCGGCTCGCGGAAGACGTTGTCGGTAAGGTCGTCATTGACGGTCGAGACCTCGCCGATCAGCACATCCTTGCCCTCGGCCCAGAAGGCGTGCCAGACGCCGGGCATCAGCGTCACGCTCTGGCCCGGGTCGAGCTTCAGCAGCCCGCCTGCCGGCAGCCTGTGGATGGTGCCGTCGACCGGCACCGACACTTCGGCCTTCGGATCGATGCCGCCGTCGCGATCGTGCATGAACAGTTCGAGCACCAGCTTCCCGCCGCCGCGGTTGATGATGTCCTCGGCCTTGATGTTGTGGCGGTGCATCGGCGACAGCTGATCCTTGCGCGAGATCATGATCTTCTCGGCATAGAGCATGCCCATGCCCTTCTTCATGTCGGCGTAGACGCCGTTGCGAACGGTGAACAGGAACAGGCCGAGTTCGTCGAATTTTTCCTGGCCGTAATCGGTGATGTCCCAACCGAGCCGCGAGGTGAAAATGGCGGCGGAGTCGGCCTTGCGCGCCTTCATCTCTTCCGGGCTCCAGTAGGCGAAGGGCGGCATGATGTAGCCGAACGAGCGGATGAAGGCGTCTGCATCGCGGATGATGTCGTTGACGGTGGAGCGTTTCATGATCGTGATCCCTTCGCGTCGCGTTCCCTGGAGTTATCTGAAGCGCATAGCCGAACAGCGCTGCGGTGTCGACGCAAACTGCATGCTGGCCCCATGACATCCATGCGGATCGGGGCCATAAGTCCAGCCAGATTTCCCAGGGTGACATTCATGCAAGGCATAGACGACCTCGACACGCCGGCGATCCTCATCGACGCGGCCCGCGCCGAAGCCAACATCGCACGAGCGCAGGCGCATGCCGACCGCCACGGGCTGAAACTCAGGCCGCACATCAAGACGCACAAACTGCCTTATTGGGCGAAGAAGCAGATGGCGGCCGGCGCGGTCGGCATCACCTGCCAGAAGATCGGCGAGGCCGAAGTGATGGCCGATGCCGGGCTGACCGATATTTTCCTGCCCTACAACATCCTTGGCCGCGCCAAGCTGGAGCGCCTCAAGGCGCTGCATGGCCGCGTGACACTGTCAGTGACGGCCGACAGCCTCGAAACGCTGGAGGGGCTCGCCGCCACCTTCACCGATACCGGGCACCCCCTGCCCGTCCTGGTCGAATGCGACACCGGCATGGGCCGTTGCGGCGTGCAGAGCGCCGCCGAGGCGCTGGCACTGGCGAAGTTGATCGACCAAGCCAAGGGGCTCACCTTCGGCGGGCTGATGACCTACCCCGCGGCCGGCCGCGCCGCCGAGGCTGAATCCTGGCTGGCCGGCGCCAAGCAAACGCTCGCGGCCTCGGGTCTCGCCTGTGATCGCATTTCAAGCGGCGGCACGCCTGATATGTGGCGCTCCGGCGAGGACAGCGTCGTTACCGAATACCGCCCCGGCACCTACATCTATCTCGACCGCTACCAGGTCGCCAAAGGCGTCGGCACGCTCGACGATTGTGCGCTGACGGTGCTCGCCACCGTGGTCAGCCATCCGACGCCGGCCCGCGCCATCCTCGACAGCGGCAGCAAGGCGCTGTCCAGCGACACGCTGGGGCTCCCCGATTTTGGCGAGCTGCTCGGCATGCCCGGCGCCCGCGTCACCAGCTTGAGCGAGGAACATGGCACGGTCACGCTTGGAAATGGTGCGAAGCTTCGCATTGGCGAGCGCGTGCGCGTGGTGCCTGATCATTGCTGCGTCGTGACCAACCTGTTCGACCAGGTGCATCTGATCGACGGTGACAAGGTGCTGGAAACGCTGAAGGTGGAAGCGCGTGGGCGGATGGAGTGAGGCTTTCGTTTTGGAGGCTCGCCCTATTTCGACATTGACGAATTGTAATTTATAACTTACTAGCCACCATGGCAATCCTGAAGCAGACAGCCACCTTTCGGAGGTGGCACCAAAAGCTGAAAGACGGAAGAGCCAAGGCGGCAATTGCCGTTCGGCTGCAATGTTTGATTGTAGGAAATCCCGGCGACGTGGCCCCAGTGGGTGAAGGCATCAGTGAATTGCGCATTCACTATGGGCCCGGCTATCGCGTTTATTTCATAAGCGCGGTGAAACGGTCATCCTGCTCCTGTGCGGCGGGGATAAAAGTTCACAAGAAACCGACATACGGACAGCAAAGCGCCTGGCCGTAGAATGGAGTGACGACAATGGTTGAAAAAATCTATGATTTCGATCCCGCCGAAATGCTCGATTCCGATACGGCAATCGAGGCGTTTCTGGCAGAGGCAATGGAAACCGGAGACGCCAAATTCGTCGCGTCCGCCCTCGGTGTCGTTGCCCGCGCCAAGGGGATGAGCAACATTGCCAGAAAGACCGGCTTGGCTCGCGAGCATCTTTATACCTCGCTCAGCGAAAACGGTAATCCTACGCTGGAAACCACACTGGCGGTCATGAAAGCATTCGGCTTTCATTTGGCCCCAAAGCACGATGCAACTCAGGTCTAATCTACGCCAGCGCGCGTCGAGCGCGAGGTTGTTCGGGCCAACTGAAATCAGGACGGATAAACCGGACCCAGCGCCGCCTTCAGCGGATCCAGCGCGTCGCCATACAGCTTCCAGCGCTCGACCGAGGATGAATAGATCGGCTGGCGCACCTGCCAGCGGCTCGGCGTCCGCACGGTGCGCTCGGTCTCGTTGAAACGCAGGCAGGCATCGTCCCACTCGATGCCGAGGAATCCGATCAATCCACGGGCGCGATTTTCGAAATCGGCGACCGTTTCTTCGTAGGGCATGTCGTGGATATTCAGCGGGATGACCTTGGTCCAATGGCGCATCAGGCGGTCATACTGCCGGTAATACTGCCCAAGCTTGGTAAGATCGGCATTATAGCCGTGCGCCTCGGAAAAATTATGCATGAAACAGGACGCGCAATTGTCCATCGGGTCACGCCGGCAATGGATGATGCGGGCGTTCGGCAAGATCAGGCTGATGAAGGCCAGCAGCTCGAAATTATGCGGCATCTTGTCGACGACAAGCCGCGCCTTGCTGTTGCGTCTGCTGAGATCGTCGAGATACTTCGATCCAAGCTCCTTGGCCTTGGCCGCAGTGAGCGCCGCCATGCCCTTGGTGAAAATGGCTGGGTCGAGCTTGTCGAACCCAAGTTCGCCGGCAAGTGAACGAATGGTCGACAACTCGCCGGCGCCATAGATATCGCGATGGCTGGCGCATATCTGCTCGGTCAGCGTCGTTCCCGACCGGGGCATGCCGACGATGAAGACCGGGCGCCTGGATGGATTTCCCAAACTGGCTCGCGTCTTGAAGAAGCCAGCGTCGAAAGTGTCGATGAAGCTGTCGTAAAGCTGGGTGTGCCGGTCGATGTCGAAATCATTGCCGGAAATCGCCTTGGCCCTCGCGAAATGGCGGATGGCCGGGCCATACTCGCGCTGATCGTTGAGCATCTTGCCGGCGGCGTGGTGCAGCACTACCCGCTCGCGATCGGTGGTTGTCGGCAATTCCAGGCGTTTCAGCACCAAAGGCAACGTCGGATCGTCCTTGACCGCCCGGCGCGCAAGCGCCATTCCAGCCAGCGCCTCGACATGGCCCGGGTCGATGGCAAGGGCCTTGCTGAAGCATTCGACCGCCTCGGCCGGCCGGCCAATGTCGGTGAGCAAATCGCCCATACCGGCAAGTGCCATCACCGACTGGCCGTCGATAGCCAGCGCCTGGCGATAGAACCCTTCGGCAATGTCGCCCTCGAGCTGGCTACGATAGGAGCGGCCGAGATTGCACAGCGCTTCGATGAGCCCTCCGTCGAGCTCGATCGCCTTTCTCAGATGTCTGCGCGCCTTGTCGACGTTGCCGGTGACATTGTAGGCATTGCCGAGATTGTTGCGGAAGATGGCGTTGTCCGGTTCGAGCTTGACCGCCCTTTCCATATAGGCAATGGCGGCGTCATGATGCTCGGCCTCGATGGCGAGCGTGCCCATCAGGTTCAGCGCCATGGCATTTTTGGGCTGCGTGCGAAGCACCGTCTGGTAGCAGAACTCGGCCTCGCGAAAACGCTTGCGCCGTTGCAGGTCGATGCCGCGCTGCAATGTCTTTTCCGCCGGCTCACCGGCGGTCGGCAGCGAGGCTGAGATCATTGCCGGCAGACCCAGGGGTTGCCGGCGTGGCAAGAGCGGCATCCGTCAGATCCCGGTCGCGACCTGCGACGAACCAATCAGAACTTCAGGGTAACGCCAAGCTGGAGATTGTGGGAGTACAATTTGGCGTTCTCGTATGTGCCGCCGCCATCATTGTCGTCTAGATCCACGCTTGTCACGGCCTTGAAGCGGTAACCGAAATCGAGGTCGACATTCTGCGTTACCGCGTAGGTAACACCGGCGCCCACCTGGCCGGCGAAACCCCAGCCGCCAGGCCCGTATCCATAGGCGTGGCCATCAAAATGAGTATCGGCGGTAACATAGGCCGCGCCGAGACCGCCGCCGACATAGAGTTTGGCATCACCAAAATGCGCAACATCGGCCCAGACGTTGGCGAGAAGATAGGTGGCCGACAGATTGCCGGAAGCTGGGCCGGAACCTTGGTCGGCAGGAGGGAAGCTGAAGCTGTACTCGCTTGCCTTGTAGCGCGCGTAGGACAGTTCGCCTTCCACGCGGAACGTGTCGTTGATCCGCCGACCGACAGCGCCGCCGATCACGAACCCACTGTCAAGATCCACGGAATACCGACCACTATCGTAGTCCGTCTTCACATTGTTGGCAAAGCTGGCGCCGCCGAAGAGCGTGACGTACCAGAGATCCTCCGCCCTCGGCACGTCGACAAGCGCGTCTGCGGCGTAGGCCGAACTCCAGCCAAGCGCCAATGCAAATGTCGAAACGCCAGCCAGCAGGCACAGTTTCATCGTCGAATCCCCTCGCAACAACTAGTGACTAATATCACTCTTGCTTGGCGGCCGAGCTGTCAAGAACGCAAACGAGATCAAGGAGCAAAGCGAGGTCGGGAACGATCTTTTGAGAATTCTTGTTGCCGCACCGCAACATAGCAGCACATGCTAATGTTTCTGGCGGCAGGCGCATGGCTGTCCCTTCCGTTTGAAATCGCGCTAGTCGGCCTGCCTTGCCGCCACCCTGCGCATGGAGATCACCCGCCGGCGGCGGATCTCGGTGCGCATCACCGTCAGGTGCAGCGCGAAGAACAGCACGGTGAAGCCGAGCGCCATCACCAGCAGCGGCCATAGCAGGCTGGGATCGATCGTCGGTCCGCCGAGCCGGAACACCGAGGCCGGCTGGTGCAGCGTGTTCCACCAGTCGACCGAGAATTTGATGATCGGGATGTTGATGAAGCCGACCAGCGTGATGATGGCGGCGGCCCAGGCGGCACGGCTGGCGTCATCCAGCGCGCGCGTCAGCGCGATGATGCCGAGATACATCAGGAAGAGGATGAAGACTGAGGTCAGGCGGGCATCCCACACCCACCAGGTGCCCCACATCGGCTTGCCCCAGATGGAGCCGGTGACCAGCGCAAGCGCGGTGAAGGTGGCGCCGATCGGGGCTGCAGATTTCAGCGCGACGTCGGCCAGCGGATGGCGCCAGACCAGCGTACCGAGCGCGGCGACCGCCATCACCGTGTAGCACATCATGGCGAGCCAGGCGAAAGGCACGTGGATGTACATGATGCGCACCGTGATGCCCTGCTGGAAATCCTCAGGCGCGGCAAAGCTCATATAGAGACCGATGGCTAGCAGGATCGCGGCGATCGACGCCAGCCACGGCACCAGCCTGTCGGCCAGCCCGACAAAGCGCGTCGGGTTGGCGAGGTCGGTCCAGCCGGCGAGGCGTGAGGAGGTGTCGCTCATAAGGTCTAGATAGACCGGCGGCGCGTTCGGGGCAATCGAGCGGTTGTCGCAGTGCTTACCCTCTCCCTTGTGGGGAGGTCGCTGCAAAGCAGCGGGGTGGGGGTGGTGGGGCACTACCTCCACCCGGACCCTACGGGTCCGACCTCCCCACATGGGGGAGGTAAAAAAGCCTACGCCGCTTCGATATTCACCGTGCGGCTGAGACGGCGGACTTCCTCGTCGTTGAGCAGGCCGCCGGCGCGCAACAGGCTGGCGAAACGGCCATTGCGCAGCGACAGTTCGGCGAAGCCGCCCATCTCGACCACCTTGCCCTTGTCCATGAACACGACCAGGTCGGCGTCGCGAACGGTGGTCAGGCGGTGGGCGATGATGAAGGTGGTGCGGTTGCGCCTCAGTTCGTCGATGGCTTCCTTGACGCGGTCCTCGGTCTCGACGTCGAGCGCGCTCGTCGCCTCGTCGAGCACCAGGATCGGTGCGTCCTTGAGCACGGCGCGGGCAATGGCGATGCGCTGACGCTCGCCGCCCGAAAGCTGGCCGCCGCGCTCGCCAACGACGGTGTCGTAACCGGCGCTCTTGGCAAGGATGAAATCCTGCGCGGCAGCCGCGTTGGCGGCGGCGTGAACCTCGTCATAAGTCGCCTCGGCACGACCGACGCGGATGTTGTCCTCGATCGAGCGGTTGAGCAGGCCGGCATCCTGGAAGACGGTGGCGATCGAATGACGCAGCGACTTGCGGGTCACCGTGCGGGTGTCGATGCCGTCGATCAGGATACGGCCATGAGACGGCGAGAAGACGCGCTGCAAGAGGTTGATCAGCGTCGTCTTGCCGGCGCCGGTCGGGCCGACGATGGCAACCGTCTGCCCGGCCTGGACCTCGAAGGAGACGTCGTCGACGCCCTGCCGCGAATTGGCAAACTCGAAGCCGACATTCTCGAAGCGGACATGGCCGGTGACGTTGGTGAGGTCGCGCAAGCCGTCCGGCTCGGCGGAGTCGGCGGCCGAATCCTCGAGGTGATAGAAGTCCTCGAGCTTGGCGCGGGCTTCGGAAATCTGGTTGGCGAAAGCCGACATCTGGTCGAGGCGGGCAATCAGCAGCGTGGCAAAGCCGGTGAAGGCGATGACGTCGCCGATCTTGAGCTGGCCATGGGTGACCAGATAGGCGCCGATCAAAAGCACAACCATCATCGAAATGGTCGACGACAGGCGGTGCAGCGCATTGGCCATCGCCCACCAGTCGAGCACCGGGTTCTGCGCGTCGAGCAGGTTCTTGACATAGCGGCGCAGCGTATCGGCCTCGTGGCCGAGACGGTTGTAGCTCTGCAGCACGGCGACATTGCTGACCGAGTCGGTCACATGCGCGAACACCTGATGGTAGTGGCGCTCGACCGCGGCCTGGCCCGCCTTGGTGCGCTTCATCACAAGCCGGCCGATGCCGACATAGAGAACGCCCAGCGCCATCAGCACCAGCGACATGCGAAGATCCATGCTTATAGCGGTCGGAATCAGCAGAGCCAGCGCAACAGCCGTCGACAGATGCTGGCGCATGAATTCAAGCCACAGGCTGAACAGCGTCTCGACGGCGCGCAGCAGCGTGTGCAGCGCGTTGGAGGTGCCGCGCTGGTGGTGCCAGGCGAGCGGCATGGTGATCACGCGCTCGAACGACTGGCACAGCACCTCGCTGCGCCGCTTGTGGGCAAAACGGTCGGCGCCGCGCGCCACCAGCACGAAGGCGACGATGTTAAAGGCGCCGAGACCGGCCCACAGCGCCAGCGTCGAAAACACCGAACCCTTATCGGAGATGGCGTCGATTACCCGGCCGAACATGATCGGCTCGAGGATGGCGATAATGGCGAGCGCGACATTCGCACCGCAGATAAACGCAACGCGCTTCCTGTCGGCTGCGAGATAACCCAGCGCTCTCCAGTAGATTTGCAGAAGTGACACTTCAGCTACTCCGCCCAAAACATTATTGTGCACCGCACCATTTCTTGACACGTACCGGTTAACGGGTCGCAAAACAATGCCCGTCTACCTCTTCCGTTCCCATTCTGCGAACAAAAGATGACGACGTTGCGAAATCTGCCGTGATCACCTAACGGTTTGAGATAAAAGGTGAAATGTCAGTCTTGCGGCAAAATCATGGCAGCAGCTGGCCCTGCCACATTTTTAGTCACTGCACGCTTGGACCGCCGTTATCGGGAAGGCACGCCGTTCTGCGCCAGGAGCATGCCGAAGTAGAAAACGCGCGCCTCGAAAGGCGCGCGTCAATAACCTGAAGCCTTTGATTTTACGAGGGTATCTTGACGACCACCTCGGTCTTGTCGCCGGCTTTCGGCTGAAAACCGGAAGATTTTGTCTTGGTTCCATTGACTTCGAGCGAGATGGATTTGGCCTTTTTGTCGCGGATGACGCGAACCTTGATCTCCGACCCCAGCATCTTCAGCGTGGCAGAATAGCCGTCCCAATGGCTGGGCAGTTTCGGCCGGAACGTGATCTGCTTGCCCCGCCGCTCAATGCCCAGAATGCCTTCGACCGCAGCACGGTAGAGCCATCCCGCTGAGCCCGTATACCAGGTCCAGCCGCCGCGACCGCCCTTGTCCTCACCGGAATAGATGTCGGCGGCGACGACGTACGGCTCGACGCGATAATGCTCGGCCGATGCATCGTCGAGCGCATGGTTGACCGGGTTCAGCATCGAGAAGCAGCGATAGGCATCGTCGGTGCGGCCCATTTCGGCGAGCGCGATCACGAACCAGGTCGCCGCATGGGTGTACTGGCCGCCGTTCTCGCGCACGCCCGGCGGATAACTCTTGATGTAACCAGGGTCCTTTCTCGTGTTCTGGAAGGCCGGGGTAAACAGTTTGACGATCTTGAGCTTGTCGTCGACCAGCAGGTTCGTCGCCTGCTGCATCGCCGTGGTCGAGCGCGCGGGGTCGCCCTCGCCGGAGAGCACGCTCCACGACTGCGCGATGGAGTCGATCTTGCACTCGTCCGAATTGTGCGAGCCAAGCGGCGTGCCGTCATCGTAGCTGCCGCGGCGATACCACTGGCCGTCCCAGGCGGTGCTTTCCAGCGCCCGCTTCAGCACATCGGCGTGTTTTGTCCAGGCCTGCGCCCGCTTGGTGTCGCCCTGCCCCTTGGCCACGGTGGTAAAGTCGCCCAGCGTCTTCAAAAGGAACCAGCCGAGCCAGACACTCTCCCCCTTGCCGGCTTCGCCGACGCGGTTCATGCCGTCGTTCCAGTCGCCGCCGAGGATCAGCGGCAGCCCGGCCGGGCTGCTGCGCTTGACCGCAAGGTCGAGCGCGCGCGCGCAATGGTCGTAAAGCGAAGCGCTCGTCTTGGAGATTTCCGGCGTGAAGAAGGCGTCGTGCTCGCCCTCGCCCAACACCTGCCCGTCGATGAAAGGCAGCTGCTCCTTCAGGATCCCTGTATCGCCGGTCACCTCGATGTAGCGATTGGTGGCATGCGCCAGCCAGACCACATCGTCGGAGATCATAGTGCGCACGCCGGCGTCGGTGCGCGGCAACCACCAATGCTGGACGTCGCCTTCGGGGAACTGCCGGCGCGCCGCATTGAGGATCTGGTTGCGCGCCAGTTTCGGATCATGCGCAAGCAGGGCCAGCGTGTCCTGTAGCTGGTCGCGGAAGCCGAAGGCGCCGCTTGCCTGATAAAAGGCCGAGCGGGCGCGGATGCGGCAGGCCAGGCTCTGATAGGGCAGCCAGTGATTGACCATGGCGTCGAGCGCCTTGTCGGGCGTCTCGACCTGGATGGTGTCGAGGAAGCCGCGCCAGACGCGTTCATTATCGGCCAGCCGCTGGTCGAAATCCTTGCCCGAATGGGTCTGCACCAACGCGCTCGCTTCGGCTGATGTAGCGGCGTCGCCAAGCAGCCAGACCAGCGTGACGTCGCCGCCGGCAGGGATGTCGATGTCGCTGGCGACAGCTGCGCACGGATCGTCGCCGGCCTCGACGCGGCCCGACAGGCCGGCGCCGCTGACGACAGTGTGCGGGAAGGCGCTGGTGCCCTGCCTGCCGATGAACTCGCCACGATCGGCTGTCACCGAATGCACCGGACCGGTGGCGGCCAGGAAGGCCACCCGGTCGCCGAAATCGAGACCGTAGGGGTTTTGCGCCAGAAGCGCGCCGGTCGCTGGATCCCTGGACGGGATGATGGTCGCAGCCGTGCTCGAGCGATGGCTGCCGAGAACCCATTCGGCATAGGCATAGATGCGCAGCCGCGCCGGCGCCGAGCCCGAGTTCTGGATGCGCAGCCGCGTGATCTTCACTGGATCGACGGGATCGACGACGTGCGTCAGATCCATTGACAGCGGGCCGCGTTTGGATCGGAAGGTCGAGAAGCCCTGGCCGTGCCATGTCTCATAGGTCATCGAGGGATCGCGGACCACGGCAGCCAGCGGCGAGAATGCCTTGCCGCTGGCCTGATCGTAGATGTAGATGCCCTCGCCCGGCCGGTTGGTGACCGGATCGTTCGACCATGGCGTCAGTTGGTAATCGCGGCTGTTGCGGCTCCAGGTGAAGGCAGCGCCTTCGGCCGAGACATGGAATCCGAACGAGGCGTTCGAGACGACGTTGATCCAGGGCTGCGGAGTCGTGCGCCGGCCGGTGAGACGCGTGACATAGTGACGGCCATCGCCTTCGAAACCGCCGAAGCCGTTCCACTGGCTGAGGCCGCTGCCGTCGGCGCTGCTGTCGGACGCGGCATGGTATGCAGGCGCCGCCGGCACCGGCAGAGACGGCTCGCGCAGTGACGCGGGGGCCGCCGGCTGCAGGCCATCGCGTGCTTGCAAGGTTGCCGCCTCGGCGCGTTCGATCTGGTCGAAGATGGTGCCGTTGCGCGTGTGCAGAACCACGCGGGCAACCGCCAGCAGCGTCTTGTACGTCGCCTCGTCCATCAGGTCGCGGCGCACGGCGAAGATGTGCTGGCGCGGCCCGAGTTCCTTGCCGCGCAGGCGGCTGTTTTCGCACAGCGTTTCGACCGCGCGCTGCAGGTCCTGGACATAGGACGATGCCTGCTCGTTGACGACCACGAAGTCGATCATCATGCCGCGGGCGCGCATATACTCCTGGAAGCGCAGCGCCTGGGCGACAATTTCGAGGTCGGCCACGTCGCCGATGCGGACCAGGAAGATCGGGAAATCGCCCGAAATGCTGGTCGGCCACAGGCTGGACTGCTTGCCCAGCCCCGAAGCGATGGATTCGCCGGGCAGGCGCAGGAACGGATCGGGATAGATCAGGAAGCGCGCCAGCTTCTGCACGTTGGCGGCGTCGGTCAGGCTGAGACCAAGATGGCGGGTCTGCACCTGCGAACGCGTCCAGGCAAGCATCGCCTGGCGAGCAAAACTTTCGGGATGGTCGAGCCTGGCGATGGCCTCGTCCAGTTCGGCGCGGTTGGCGCCGACGGCGGTCCAGAAGGTCAGCGATATCTTCTTGTTGGCCGGCACCCGCACCTGGCGGCGCAGGGCCGCTACCGGATCGAGGGTGAAGCCGTGGTGACCGCCAAGCTTGGCGCCGGGATCGAAGGCCGCCGCTTCCGCGATGGTACGGCCACGGCCGATGAAGGCACGGCGGTCGGTTTCGGCCTCGGCATCGCGCGCCGACCCGGACGGATCGGTGACGAAATGCACCATGGTGACGTCAGGCTCGTTCTTCTCGCGCTTGCGCCTGGTGGCAAAGATGGCGCCGTTATTGGCGGCGATCTCGGTCTCGATAAACATTTTCGAGAACGCAGGATGGGCATTGTCGGAGGCTTCGTTGCCCAGCACCAGCTCGGCAAAGGAGGTCACCTCGATATGCCGGTCAGTGGCGCCGTCGTTGTAGAGCGTGACGCGCCGTCCCTCGCCATTGCCTTCCGAGATGACGATGCATTCGACCTCCGAACGAAGCGAGCCCACTGTTTTGACGAAGCTCGCCTTGTCGTCGGAAAACAGCGTCTGCACTCTCTCGCCGGTCGCCTGCTTCGGCTCCGCGGTGGCCGACCACCAGTCGCCGCTGCCGGCGTCGCGCAGGAAGATGTAGGAGCCGAGCCGGTCTTCGGTCGGGTCGGGCTGCCAACGGGTGACGGCGAGTTCGCCCCAGCGGCTGTAACCGGAACCGGTGGCCGAGACCATGACGGAGTAGCGGCCATTGGACATGACGCTGGTGGCGCGCAACGCCCTCAGCGGGTCGAGGACGATGCGCGAATCCGGGCTCTCGACCTCGGTCTCGTCCTTCGAGCGCTCGTCGGCTTCGGTCCTGACCGTGGCGGTCGGGATGTCGCGCGGCGCCCTCTCCTGCAGCAGGAGTTCGGCAGACTCGATCACCGGATCGCTGTGGAAGCGGTCGCGCAGCCGGCCCTCGAAGATGGCGTCGGCAACGGCGGCGATCGACATGCCGGAGTGATGCGCCATGTAGTTCAGGACAACAGCGTGGTCGGTGCCTTCCGGCACGCGCTGCGGCGTGAAGTCGACGGCGTCGTAAAAGCCATGCCGGCCGAGAGCGCCGATGGAGCGCAGCCTAGCCAGATTCTGGACGGATTCGCGCGGTGTGAACTGCGCCGCGAGGATCGTGGCGTAAGGGGCGATCACCGTGTTCTGGCCAAGGCCGCGCTTGAGGCCAAGTCCGGGCACGCCGAAATTGGTATACTGGTAGGTCAGTTCGCGGTCGCGGGCATTGTAGGCCGCTTCCGAAATGCCCCAGGGCACGTTCTTCGAACGCGCGTACTGGATCTGACGCTTGATGATCAGCTTGCTGGTCTGGTTGAGGATCGAGCCCTGCGGTTCCTTCATCACCAGTGGCGGCATCAGATACTCGAACATCGAGCCCGACCAGGACATCAGCGCACCCTGGAAGCCGATCTCGACGATCGGCCTTCCAAGCCGGAACCAATGCTCCGTCGGCAGGTCACCCTTGGCGATGGCGAACAGGCTGGTCAGCCGCGCCTCGGAGGCGAGCAGATCGTAGCAGCTCTCATCGAGCTGGTGCTCCTCGACCCGGTAGCCGATCGAGAGCAGTTTGCGCTCCTGACGCATCAGGAAAGAGAAATCCATCTCGAAGGCATAGCGGCGGCAGCGTTCGCGCAGCGCCAGCAGCTTGGCGCGCAAGGCTTCGACGGCGTTTTCGTCGCTGTGCGAGTCATGCACATGCGCCTCGCAGGTCGCTTCCAGCCGTGCCGCCCAGTCGGCGATAATGTCGCTGCGCTGCGATCCGGCCTCGGTGTGGATGGCGGTGGCGAGCTTGCGGATCTCGCCGGCAAGCACGGCCAGGTTAATGGTGCGGATCGAGGCCATCTCCGGCTGCGCCTTGATGGTCATGACGGCGCGCCGCATGCCATCGAGGCGATCGGCCAGACGCTGGCGCAACGGCCGCAGTTGCCGGCGGTCGTCAGGCAATTCCTCGAGGCTCTCGTCGAGGATACTCACCGTGTCGAGGACGCCTTCGAAATCGCCCTGCAGGTGAACGGACGGGGCTTCCGCCCACTCGGCACAGGCCGCCGCCACCGCGACCAGATGTCCGGCCAGATTGCCGCTGTCGACGGCCGAGATGTAGAGCGGATAGAGCGGCTTGAGCGTCGTGGTGTCGTACCAGTTGAAGAGGTGGCCGCGGTTGCGCGGCATGCTCTCGATGGTCGTCATCGTGGCGTCGATGCGAGTGATGGCGTCGGAGAGCGCAATCCAGCCGAAATCGCGTGCCGACACCACCGACAGCAGGTAGACGCCGATATTGGTCGGCGACGTCCGCGGCGCCACAACCGGCGCCGGGCTTTCCTGGAAATTGTCGGGCGGCAGATTGTGGTGCTCGGCCGTGACGAAGGTTTCGAAATAATGCCAGGTGCGGCGCGCCACGGTGCGCAGCGCGTGGATGTCGGCTTGCGATATGCGCAGGCGGTCCTCGGTCTCGGCCGAGCGGCTGATCCAGCAGGCAACCGCCGGCGAACCGATCCAGAACAGAGCGAAGAAGAAGGCGACGAAGGCACCGGTGGAATCGGCCAGCACGGGGATAGCGAGACCGACGACGCCGATGATCACGGCGCCATACATCATGCTGTAATAGGAGCCGATATCGTTGTCGCCGCCCTTGTGCGCCTGCGACGCGGTGCGCCATTCCAGCAGGTTCTGGCGGCTGACGAACAGGCGGTAGAGCGTGCGCACGATGGCGTCGCCCATCATCCAGGCATTGTGCGCCATCAACAGCACTTTCAGCGCCACAAGGGCCGTGCCGAAGACGGTGTCGTGCGCCAGTGCGGAGAAATGGCCGCGCGGCGTCTGGTCGCCGCTCTTGGGCAGGATGGCGTTGACGACATCGAAGGTCGGCGCCATGAACAGCGACAGGATCAGCAGCGCCTGCCACTGCGCGGCCTGCGTGAAGGGCAGCAGCGTCCAGCCGGCGATCGCCGCCATCACCCAGAAGATCGGGGTCAGCGAGCGGCGCAGATTGTCGACCATCTTCCAGCGCGACAGCGCCGGCACGCCGGAACGCGGCGAGAAGATGAAGCGCAGCAGCTGCCAGTCGCCGCGCGCCCAGCGGTGGTGGCGCGAGGCGTCGACCGAGTAGCGGGTAGGATAGTCCTCGACCAGTTCGACGTCGGTGACAAGTGCTGCGCGCGCCAGCGCACCTTCGAGCAGATCGTGGCTGAGGACGGTGTTTTCCTCGATGCGGCCCTGCAGCGCCGCCTCGAAAGCGTCGACGTGATAAAGGCCCTTGCCGGTGAAGGAGCCGTCGCTGAAGACGTCCTGGTAGAGATCCGAGACGGCAAAGACGTAAGGATCGAGACCGCTGTTGGACGAGAAGACGCGCTGGAAGAAAGAAGCGTCGTCGCCGCTGGTGAGCGAGGCTGTGATGCGCGGCTGCAGAATGGTGTAGCCGGCGGTAACGACGCGCTTTGTCGCGTCAAAATGCGGGCGGTTGAGCGGATGGGCGAGCTTGCCGACCAGTGACGACACGGCGTCGCGCGTGGTGCGCGTGTCGGCGTCGAGCGTCATGACATAGACGACCTTTTCCGGCAGCGGCACGTCGAGCGGCAGGAAGGTGGTGTCGCTGTCGCCGCGCAAGAGAAGGTTCAGCTCATGCAGCTTGCCGCGCTTGCGCTCCCAGCCCATCCAGGCGCCCTGCGCCTGGTTGTAGAGCCGGCGGCGATGCAGGATATAGAAACGCGGCGCGCCTTCCGAGGGATAACGGGCATTGAGCCTGGCGATCTCGTCGCGCGCATATTGCAGGATCTCGATGTCGGCGGCGTCGATCTCGGTCTTGGAATCCGGCCAGTCGGACAGCAGCGCGAAATGGATTTCTTCGGCCGT
This sequence comes from Mesorhizobium sp. L103C131B0, assembly GCF_000502275.1. Lineage (NCBI taxonomy): Bacteria > Pseudomonadati > Pseudomonadota > Alphaproteobacteria > Hyphomicrobiales > Phyllobacteriaceae > Mesorhizobium > Mesorhizobium sp. L103C131B0. The sequence continues at coordinate 222,624 of NZ_AYXC01000004.1, forward strand.
GTTGGCGAGGTGATGCACCTCGATGTTGCGGATGTTTTCCTCGACATCATCGCGCGAGCCGATCAGCGACGGCACCACGACCAAGGTGCGTGATGCCGCCGGAATGCCGTGCTTGTAGTCATAGCCGACGAGCCGCGTCGGCTTCAGGAACAGTGAAACAACGGTGTTGAAGAAGGCGAGCGCGCCTTCGCTGGCAGGCACCGCAAACAGCGCCAGCATCAGCGTGATGGATTCCACCGACAGGCCGAGATGGGCAAGCGCATTGCCGGAGACAACCAGCAGTAGCACCGTCAGCAGGAAGACCGGCACAACGATGCCGAGCCAGCCCGTGGCGGTGAAGGCGCGCTTGAAGGTCACATGGAAGGGCGGCCGATAGCCGATCGCCTTTTCCAGATCCGGCCGGCGCGGGCCGACCAGGAAGAAGCCGACATCGGTATGCATGGCCGGATCGGCTGATGCATCCGGCACGCCGGAGGCATCGGTGACCCCGGGAACATGGCTGGCCAGCTCGATGGCCTTTTCGGCGACACGGAATTCGGACAGGTCGGAGCGCCGCGCCAGTTGCTCGATCGACGTGCGGTACTGGTCGCGCGAAAAGAAATCGAGCGCGGCGAAATCGGTGCGCTCGCGCAACAGCGTGTCGATGCGGCTGACGCCCTCGAACCACACCGTCCAGTCGACGTCGTTGATGAGGCGCAGGCCGCGGATGATATTGCCGGTGGTGACATTGCCGCTGGACAGCGTGCGATGCTCGGAAATGATGATTTCCTCGGCGTCGGAGCCGGTTTTCTCGAGCTCGACCTCCAGCCATTCCAGCGCCCTGCCGGCATTCTGCGAGCCGTCGCGCAGGCGGTAGAGCAACTGGGTGGCGAAGGTGGTGTCCTGCGCATGCGCGCCGTAGCCCGACAGGATCTTCCGGCGGTCTGCATTGTCGTCGGTCGCCAGCACGCGGTCGGCGACCTCGTTGGCGATATGGCGCATCTGCCTGGTGCGGTCGACGCGCACGGCGATGCGGCGCAGATTCTCGATCAAAACGAAGCGCAGCAGCGACGGCAGCGCCCAGAGCTCGCCGATCTTGAGCGGCTCGACCGACTGAAAACCCTCGACGATGGATTTGAACATGGTCGCCGAAACCGAACTGTCGGAATGGGCGACATAGCTCCAGGCCAGGGCCAGCGCGCGCGGCACCGCGGCGCGGTTGGCCACTTCCAGGGTCGGCAACTGCCGGTAGAAACGACGCGGCAGGTCGCGCTTCACCTGAAAAATGGTCTCCTCGACGAGATAATTGTTGTCGAGCAGCCATTGCGCGGCAGGCGTGATGGTTTCGCCCTTGGCCTGGGCGGCATTGGTCGAGCGGTAGACTTCGAGGATTTTCTTGGCGCTGTCGCGGATGCGGGCCTGGAAATCGAACTGCGTCAGGCCGAACAGGTCCTTGATGTCGCCCTTGGCGAGGCTTTCGCCCAGCGCGCGCAGCCGCTCTTCGGGCAGGAAATTGGAGCGTATCGGCTCTTCGGTGATGACCGGGAAGCCGGCGCTGGACTTTTCGATATGGGCAGGATTTGTCTGGATATTCATTGAAAATTCCGCATGGGGGACGCGATGCGGCGCCACCGCCACGGCAATGTCCCTAAAACCGATTCAAATGCAATTGGTTGCATGATTACACTGGCCGAAAGTTTTGCTTCTCACCACGCCAGAGGCGTTATCCCTTCGACATTTTAAGTGGGGCTTTCGACAACTTAAGGACGAGCACCCCTGCCCTCCCGTCCGCCTTGGAACGACGGAAGGATTCGGGCTTTTTCGTGATCCAGACAACAGCTTACGCCAGATTTCTCCGGCGTGCGATCATGTTTGGCAACAGGCGTTAATCGTTGTGTTGGCGGTGCGGCTAGCCCAGGCTGGCTATCCGGACGACGAACACGATCGTCGGCCGCACCGGTTCAAGCCGCAGTTTCGCGGCCTGCGGTCCGAGCAACAGCGTGTCGCGAGGTCCAAGGCGCGACGATGTCGCGCCGGTCACGCCGACCTCACCGTCGAACGGCAGGATCAGGGTCATAGCGCTGGTCGGCCGGGTATCGGTCGGAACCGAGATCACCAGGCGCTCGACCGTGTGCATGGCCCGCCCGCGGCGGGTCATGACGTTGAGGTCGGTGATCGGACCGGAGATCAGCGCCGCCGAGGTCGGCACATCGGCCGGGAAGGACAGCGGGGCGGAAGCCGCCGTCACTTCGGCCGGCGGCCGGCCAGCAATGTCGAGGACGATGCCCTCGCCTTCCAGCACGGCCAGCGTGCGGTCGACGCCGGCAAAGCCCGAGAACGGCCCGCTATCCTCGACTCGCGCCATCGAAACGCGCCAGTCGAAATCGTCCAGGCCGGCGCCGTCCGGCGAGACGGCGATCTCGGTGGTCGTGCCGCCGCCATTCTTCCACGGCATGACCCGGTAGTCGGCGGCCCGTAGGATGCGCATCATTTAAGCCAATCAGCCTAAAATACCGGGCAGATTGAGCTGGTGCTCCTTCGCGCACTCGATGGCGATGTCGTAGCCGGCATCGGCGTGGCGCATGACGCCTGTCGCCGGATCGTTCCACAACACGCGCTGCAGGCGCCTTGCGGCGTCCGGCGTGCCGTCGGCGACGATGACCATGCCGGCATGCTGCGAGAAGCCCATGCCGACGCCACCGCCATGATGCAGCGACACCCAGGTTGCGCCCGACGCGGTGTTGAGCAACGCATTGAGCAGCGGCCAGTCGGAGACGGCGTCGGACCCGTCCTTCATCGCTTCCGTCTCGCGGTTGGGCGAAGCCACCGAGCCGGAATCGAGGTGGTCGCGGCCGATGACGACGGGCGCCTTGAGTTCGCCCCTGGCCACCATCTCGTTGAAGGCGAGCCCCAGCCTGTGGCGGTCGCCGAGGCCGACCCAGCAGATGCGCGCCGGCAGGCCCTGAAAGGCGATGCGCTCACGTGCCATGTCCAGCCAGTTGTGCAGATGGGTGTTGCCGGGGGTGAGTTCGCGCACCTTGGCGTCCGTCTTGTAGATATCCTCGGGATCGCCCGAAAGAGCAGCCCAGCGGAACGGGCCGATGCCGCGGCAGAACAGCGGCCTTATATAGGCCGGCACGAAACCCGGGAAAGCAAAGGCGTTCTCGAAGCCTTCGTCCTTGGCGACCTGGCGGATGTTGTTGCCATAGTCGAGCGTCGGCACGCCGGCATTCCAGAACGCGACCATCGCCTCGACATGCTCGCGCATTGAGGCGCGGGCGGCCTTCTCGACAGCCTTGGGATCGGAGACGCGCTTCTCGCGCCACTCAGCCATCGTCCAGCCCTTGGGCAGATAGCCGTTAATCGGGTCATGCGCCGAGGTCTGGTCGGTGACCATGTCGGGGCGGATGCCCCGCTTGAACATTTCCGGCACGATGTCGGCCGCATTGCCGAGCAGGCCGACCGACTTCGCCTCGCCGGCCTTGGTCCAGCGCTCGATCATTTCCATCGCTTCGTCGAGCGTCTCGGCCTTCTCGTCGACATAGCGGGTGCGCAGCCGGAAATCGATCGAGTCCGGATTGCATTCGATGGCGAGGCAGCAGGCGCCGGCCATGACGGCGGCAAGCGGCTGGGCGCCGCCCATGCCGCCGAGGCCGCCGGTCAGGATCCATTTGCCCGTAAGGTTGCCATTGTAGTGCTGGCGGCCGGCCTCGACGAAGGTCTCGTAGGTGCCCTGCACGATGCCTTGCGTGCCGATATAGATCCAGGAGCCGGCCGTCATCTGGCCGTACATCATCAGGCCTTTTTTATCGAGCTCGTTGAATTTATCCCAGGTCGCCCAATGCGGCACGATGTTGGAGTTGGCGATCAGCACGCGCGGCGCATCGGTGTGCGTCCGGAAGACGCCGACCGGCTTGCCGGACTGGACCAGCAGCGTCTCGTCTTCATTGAGGGTCTTCAACGAGGCGACGATGCTGTCGAAATCGTTCCAGGTGCGCGCGGCCCGGCCGATGCCGCCATAGACAACGAGCTCATTGGGGTTTTCGGCGACATCGGGATCGAGGTTGTTCATCAGCATGCGCAGCGGCGCTTCGGTCGTCCAGTATTTGGCGTTGAGCTTGTCGCCGCGGGGCGCGCGCACTTCGCGGATGTTGTGGCGAGGATTGTTCATCATTGTCCCTTTGGAGTAAGGCGGCGTCTCAGCGCCCGGCCCAGTCAATGGCGGATTGGAGGATTTTCGTCAGTGTGGCGCGCATCGGCGCGGCGAACTCGGCATCATAAGGCACCGGCCAATTGTCCGGTTCGCCCTTGCCCTCGGGCTCGCGCAAATAGCCGCGATCGGCAAGTTCCATCTGCAGCGCATGGTAGCCGCCTTGCGGATTGCCGAAATAGCGGGTGATCCAGCCACCCTTGAAACGGCCGTTGATGACATTGCTTTCACCGCTCTCGGCCATGATCTGGCCAACCAGCGCCTGCAGCGTAGGATCCGCGGTCTGGCCGTCATTGGTGCCGAGATTGAACACCGGCAGCGTGCCGTAGAACAGGCGCGGCAGCACCGACCGGATCGAGTGGCAATCGTAAATGACGACCTTCTCATGCAGGCCGCGCAGCCTGACGGACTGAGCCGCCAGCATTTCATGGTAGGGCACGAAATACGCTATGCGACGCTGGTCTATCTCCGATGGCGTCGGTTTCGCGCCGGGCAGATACAGCGGATCGCCGTCGAAGGTCTCGGTCGGGCATAGCGTCGTTGTCGTCTGCCCGGGATAGAGCGAGGCGCCGGAAGGATCGCGGTTGACATCGATGACGGTGCGCGAGATCGACGTGTGCACGACAGTCGCGCCAAGGCCGGCGGCAAAATCGTAGAGATGGTCGATCCACCAGTCGCAATCGCGGCGGCCGAGCCAGGGCGAGACCAGCCGATTGTCGATGCCGGCGAGATCGATACCCGTGTGCGGGATGGACACCAACAGGGGTGCCGTGCCTTCCGTCACTGTCAGCCAGTCGGTCATGTCAGACTCCCGAGATCGAAGGCAATGTCACCGCGCTCGCAGCCTTGATGGCAGCGCCGCTGCGCACCATGGCGATGGCTTTTTCCATGTCAGGGTGGAAATGCCGGTCATTGTCGAGATGCGGCACCTCGGCGCGGACCAGCTTGCGAACCGCTTCCAGAGCTGCACTCGACGCCAGCGGCGCATGGAAATCGCAGCCTTGCGCGGCGGCCAGGAGTTCGATGCCGATGACGGCCGTGGCGTTTTCGATCATGCCGATCAGCCGGCGAGCGCCGTGTGCGGCCATCGAGACATGGTCTTCCTGGTTGGCCGAGGTCGGGATGGAATCGACACTTGCCGGATAGGCCTTCTGCTTGTTCTCAGAGACGAGCGCCGCCGCCGTCACCTGCGGGATCATGAAGCCGGAGTTCAGGCCGGGCTTCGGCGTCAGGAAGGCCGGCATGCCGGACAGCGCCGGGTCTACCAGCATGGCGATGCGGCGCTCCGACAGCGAGCCGATCTCGCAGACGGCAAGCGCGATCATGTCGGCAGCGAAAGCCACCGGCTCGGCGTGGAAATTGCCGCCGGACAGCGCAGTATCGTCCTCGGCGAAGATCAGCGGATTGTCGGTGACGCCATTGGCCTCGGTGCCGAGCGTATCGGCGGCCTGGCGCAGCACGTTGAGCGCCGCACCCATCACCTGCGGCTGGCAGCGCAGGCAGTACGGATCCTGCACGCGCTCATCGCCGACGCGGTGCGATTCACGAATGGCGCTGCCGGCCATCAGGTTGCGCAGCGCTTCCGCCGTCTCGATCTGGCCGGGATGTTTGCGCAGGAGATGGATGCGCCGATCGAAGGGCGCGTCCGAGCCCTTGGCAGCGTCGGTCGACAGCGCCCCGGCGACCAGCGCCGACTGATACAGCACTTCGGCCTCGAACAGAGCGGCCAGCGCGTAGGCGGTGGAAAACTGCGTGCCGTTGAGCAGCGCCAGACCTTCCTTGGCGCCGAGCGTCACGGGCTCCAGGCCGTGCGAGACGAAAGCGACCTTGGCCGGGAAGCGGCCATGCGGTGTAAAGCATTCGCCGACGCCGATCATCACCGCCGTCATGTGCGACAGCGGCGCGAGATCGCCGGAGGCGCCGACCGAGCCCTGCGCCGGCACCATGGGGATGACGTCGTTGGCCAGCATCGCTTCCAGCAACTCGATGGTTTGCGGCCGTACGCCCGACGCGCCCTGCGCAAGGCTGGCGAGCTTCAGCGCCATCATCAGCCGAACCACCGAAACCGGCATCGGCTCGCCGACACCGGCGGCATGCGACAAAACGATGTTGCGTTGCAGGGTCTCTAGATCCTCGGCCGGAATGCGGACGCTGGCCAGTTTGCCGAAGCCGGTGTTGATGCCGTAGACCGGCTCACCCTTGGCGACGATGCGGGCGACTGCCTCGGCGCTGGCCTTGATTTTTGGCCGGCAGGAGGCGTCGAGCTTCGGCATGGCGCCACGATAGATAGCGCGCCAGTCGGCCAGCGTCGCATTGCCGGGCTTCAGGTTAAGTTCGGTCATTGTCCTCTCCAGATGCGGGCATGGAGCGGGTTGAAGCCCATGCGGTAGACGAGTTCGGCCGGACGCTCGATGTCCCAGATCGCCAGGTCGGCGGATTTTCCTGCCTCAAGCGTGCCGGTCTTGCCAAGCAGCCCAAGCGCGCGGGCAGCCTCGCGAGTGGTGCCGGCCAGGCATTCCTCGACGGTCAGGCCGAAAAGCGTCGCCGCCATGTTCATGGTCAGCAACAGCGAGGTCAGCGGCGACGTCCCGGGATTGTTGTCGGTGGCGACCGCCATCTTGACGCCGTGCTGGCGGAACAGGCCGACCGGCGGCTTCCTGGTTTCGCGGATGAAATAGTAGGCGCCGGGCAGGATGGTCGCCACGGTGCCGGCCTTGGCCATCGCTGCGGCGCCGGCCTCGTCGGTGTATTCGAGATGGTCGGCCGACAGCGCGCCATAGCGGGCGGCGAGTTCGGCGCCATGCAGGTTGGACAACTGGTCGGCATGGAGTTTGACCGGCAGGCCAAGCGCCTTGGCCTTGTCGAAGACGCGGGCAATCTGTTCCGGCGAAAAGGCAATGCCCTCGCAAAAGCCGTCGACGGCGTCAGCCAGGCCCTCGGCGGCGATTCCGGGGAGGATGGTGTTGGCGACGAGATCGACAAAAGCGTCCTTGTCGCCTTTTGCTTCCGGCGGCAGCGCATGCGCGCCGAGGAAGGTGGTGCGGACCGTGACCGGGCGTTGCTTGTCCAGCTGCCGCGCGGCGCGAAGCGACTTCCGTTCATTTCCGAGATCGAGCCCGTAACCCGACTTTACCTCTACCGTGGTGACGCCCTCGGCCATCAGCGCGTCAAGGCGCGGGAGAGTCTGCGCAACCAGTTCGTCTTCGCTCGCGGCACGCAGGGATTTGACCGAGGAGACGATGCCGCCGCCGGCACGGGCGACTTCCTCATAGCTGGCGCCGGCCAGCCGCATCTCGAACTCGTTGGCACGGTTGCCGGCATGGACGAGATGGGTGTGGCAGTCGATCAGGCCGGGCGTAATCCAGCGGCCTTCGCAATCGGTAGTCTCGCCGCCCTGAGCCAACGCTGACGGCATCTCGGCTTCCGGACCGGCATAGACGATGACGCCGTCACGGGCGATGATCGCGCCCTTGTCGACAATGCCCAGTCCGGCAACGCCTTCGGCCATGGTCGCCAGGCGCGCATTACGCCAAAGCTGAAGGCCCCCTGCCCGGCTTTTGTCTTGTGCCGCCATCATCTTTTTCCGTTGCTTGGATGGCGATTATGTATATACATATTGAAACGCGCTGCAAGTGCATTGTTGATGGAATGCGGAGAAAAACGTGACGGCGATCTTTGCGGAACAGGTGCTGCTGGCCGATGGCTGGCATGACAAGGTGCGGATCTCGCTGAGCGGCGGTCAGATCGCGAAGGTGGAGCCAGGTTCTTCACCGCGGAGCGGTGACGAACGCCACGCCATTCTGGTGCCCGGCATGCCGAACCTGCACAGCCACGCCTTCCAGCGCGGCATGGCCGGGCTTGCCGAACTGCGCGGTCCCTCCGCCGACAGCTTCTGGAGCTGGCGCGAGGTGATGTACCGCTTCGCGCTGTCGATGACGCCGGACCAGGTCGAGGCGGTCGCCGCCCAGCTTTATGTCGAAATGCTGGAGGCCGGATTCTCGCGCGTCGGCGAATTTCATTATCTCCACCACGATCGCGACGGAAAACCCTATGCCAACCTTGCCGAGATGGCCGAACGTATTGCCGCGGCCGCCGGCGAAACCGGGATCGGCCTGACGCTGCTGCCGGTGTTTTATGCCCATTCGTCCTTCAGCGGCGCTGCGCCCAACGAAGGCCAGCGGCGATTCATCAACAATGTGAATCGGTTCGAACGCTTGCTTGAGAAAAGCCGCGAATCGGTTCGTGCGTTGAATCAGGCTGTCGTTGGCGTCGCCCCGCACAGCCTGCGCGCCGCGACGCCGGAGGAACTCAGCGCTGTTGCCGCCATTGCGCCGGACGGACCGATCCACATCCACGTCGCCGAGCAGGTGAAGGAGGTCGAGGATTGCCTGGCGTGGTCGGGTGCGCGACCGGTCGAATGGCTGCTCGCCAATGCCGGGATCGACAAGCGTTGGTGCCTGATCCACGCCACCCACATGACCGAGGATGAGACATCCGGCATGGCCAGAAGCGGCGCCATTGCCGGGCTTTGCCCGATCACCGAGGCCAATCTCGGCGACGGCACCTTTTCAGCACCTCTGTTCATCGAACATGGCGGCCGCTTCGGCGTCGGCTCGGATTCCAACGTGCTGATCGGCCTGCCGGATGAATTGCGCCAGCTCGAATATTCGCAGCGCCTCGCACACCGCGCCCGCAATGTGCTGGCGGTGGCCGGCGGCTCGACCGGGCGGGCTCTGTTCGACGCGGCCCGCGATGGCGGCAGCACTGCACTCGGCGCCGGCCCGTCGCGGATCGCCGCCGGTGCCGCAGCCGATTTCGTCTCACTCGACGAAAACCATCCTTCGCTGGCCGGAAAAAGTGGCGATGCGATCCTCGACGCCTGGATCTTTGCCAATGGCGGCAAGGTCGATTGCGTCTGGGTGCACGGAAAAAAACAAGTCAGCGGCGGCCGGCATGCAGCGCGTGAGACGATCGCCGAGCGCTTTCGCCATGTGATGACGGCGCTTTCGGCATGAGCATATCAGAGACAGCGGCGGTGGAAGGCGGCGGTTCGCTGCACCAGCGCATCCTGTCCGACATCAGCGAGAAAATAATGTCCGGCGCCTGGGCGCCGGGTCACCGCATCCCGTTCGAGCACGAGTTGACGGCCGAATACAATTGCTCGCGCATGACAGTGAACAAGGCGCTGTCGCAACTGGCCAAGGCCGGGCTGATAGAGCGCCGCCGCCGTTCGGGCAGCTTTGTCCGCCAGCCGCAGTCGCAGGCCGCGGTGCTGGAAATCCACGACATCAGGATCGAGGTTGAGTCGCTTGGCCTGGCTTATCGTTACGAGCGCTTGGCGCGGCAGAAAAGGCGCAGCAGCGCCGAGGATCGCGCCTTGCTGGAATTGGGAGCGGCTGGACAGGTGCTGGCGCTGAAATGCCGGCATTTCGCCGGCAAGCGGCCATTCGCGCACGAACAGCGGCTGATCAATCTCGCCGCCGTCGCGGAAGCCGCCGAGGAGGAGTTTCTCGACATCGCCCCCGGCCCTTGGCTGATCGGGCGCGTGCCGTGGAGCGAGGCAGAGCACCGTATCCGCGCGGTCGCGGCCGACAGGCACATTGCCGAAGCGCTCGACATCGCCGCCGGCGCGCCCTGCCTGGTGGTCGAGCGCCGGACCTGGGGCGCCGAGCACCCGGTGACGCAGGTGAGGTTCACCTACGCCGCGGAGAGCCACACGCTGGTGGCGCGGTTCAGGCCTTCGCAGGGGTAGCTCCTTTACCCTCCCCCTTGTGGGGAGGGTCGCTGCGAAGCAGCGGGGTGGGGGTCGGCGCCAGCCCCCCGCCCGGACCTTCGGTCCGACCTCCCCACAAGGGGGAGGTAGAAGGCTGCACTTTAAATCGCCGCCGTAACAATAATCTCGACAGTGTATTCCGGCCCTGCAAGCTTGGCCTCACCCGTGGCGCGGGCGGGCGTGTTGCCTTGCGGGACCCACTTGTCCCATTCCTTGTTCATCTCGGCGAAGGTGCCCATATCGGCCAGCCAGATGATCGCCTGCAGGATCTTGGTCTTGTCGGTGCCGGCCTTGGCCAGCAGTTCGTCGATGGATGCGAGGATCGACCTGGTCTGTTCGCCAACGCTGGCGCCGGGCGTTCCGACCTGGCCGGCGAGATAGACGGTGTTGCCGTGGATGACGATCTGGCTCATGCGCGGGCCAACATCGATGCGACGAATGCTCATGGGATGGTTCCTTCGTTTGTCGGTGCGCCTGTTTAGAGTCGCTGCCGCCTCCGGGCAAGGCCAACAGCGCGAAACCTCTTGAGCCTGGGTTGGATCTTGGGCCGCAAATGTCTATCTGCGCCGAGGTATTTCTTTCCGGCGCGGATTGCCGACCTCGTGTGAGAGTGGCAAGACTTCGCGCCAAACCAGGTTGAGAGGATGAGAGCCATGGAATATCGAGAAATCAGCGAGGACTATTCGGTCTCGGGCCAGATCCAGCCCGAAGATGCCGCCGCCATCAAGGAAGCCGGTTTCAAGAGCGTGATCTGCAACCGGCCGGATGACGAGCAGCCCGACCAGCCTTCGGCCGACAGCGTCAAGGCGGCGGTCGAAGCCGCGGGGCTGGCCTTCCGCTACATCCCGGTAATCAGCGGCCAGATCACAGCCGAGAATGTCGAAGATCAGGCCGAAGCGCTCGACGCGCTCGAAGGCCCGGTGTTTGCTTATTGCCGCTCGGGCGCGCGCTGCACCAATCTCTACGGGCTGATTCAGCAGTCCAAGGGGTGAGCATCTGAGGCGCTGGCGATCCCTCACACCCCCCTCTGTCCTGCCGGACATCATCTCCCCCGCAAGGGGGGAGATCGGATGTCGCCTTCGCTTTTCGCCAATCGCCGACGTTGCAGGATGAGCGCTATCGACAAAGCTGCTGATCTCCCTCCTTGCGGGGGAGATGGCCGGCAGGCCAGAGGGGGGTGCTGTCCCGCCGACGTATCAACTGAAACTCTCTCAAACTAGATCGGCAGCGCCCCGGTCTCCTTCAGCGTCTCCAGCACGATCGCCGTCTTTACATGCTGCACGGAGTCGTGCGGCAACAGCACGCCGTTGACGAATTCCGACAATGATTTGAGATCGGGCGTCACCACCTTCAAGATATAATCCATCTCGCCGGTCAGCGCGTGCGCCTCCTGCACCTCCGGCAGCCGCGCCAGCAATTCGCCGAAGCGCCTGGCATTGTCGCGGTTATGGGTGGCGAGCGTCACCGAGATGACGTTGACCAGCGAGAAGCCGAGCTTGTCGCGGTCGAGCACGGCGCGATAGCCCTTGATGTAGCCGTCTTCCTCCAGCCGCTGGCGGCGGCGTGAGCATTGCGATGCCGACAGGTTCACGCGCTCCGAGAGATCGTTGTTGGTGAGCCGCGCGTCGCCCTGCAAGAGAGCCATTATCTTGCGGTCGAATTGGTCTATGCGCGCGTCATCCATGGATTTATCCCCAATCATGCATGAATTACGCACGAGATGATCATCTCAAGCGTTTGAATGCAAGCACCGTGCGGTCGCTTCGCACTATCATGCGTCATCTCGTGGTCCGATGCGGCCACCATCCGTTTGGAGGAATGCCATGGGTCCCTTCCCGCACGACGCCCCGCCCGCAAAGATCAGCAAGGAAAACCCCGCCGGCACCGACGGTTTCGAGTTCGTCGAGTTCGCCCATGCGGAGCCGCAGAAGCTCGCCGAGCTGTTCACCCGCATGGGCTATGTCGCGGTGGCCAAGCACCGCACGAAGGACATCACCATCTGGCGCCAGGGCGACATCAACTATGTCGTCAATGCCGAGCCCGGCTCGCATGCGATGAAATTCGTCGACAAGCACGGCCCCTGCGCCGCCTCGATGGCCTGGCGCGTGGTCGATGCAAAGCATGCGTTCGAGCATGCGGTATCGAAAGGCGCCACGCCCTACGACGGCAACGACAAGGCGCTCGACGTGCCGGCCATTGTCGGCATTGGCGGCTCACTGCTCTATTTCATCGAAGCCTATGGCAAGAAGGGCTCGGCCTATGATGCCGAGTTCGAGTGGCTGGGCGAACGCGACCCGCGGCCCCAAGGCGTCGGCTTCTATTTCCTCGACCACCTCACCCACAATGTCTATCGCGGCCAGATGGACAAATGGTGGGACTTTTATCGCGAATTGTTCGGCTTCAAGCAGATCCATTTCTTCGACATCGACGGCAAGATCACCGGCCTCGTCAGCCGCGCCATCACCTCGCCCTGCGGCAAGATCCGTATCCCGCTGAACGAGTCCAAGGACGACACCAGCCAGATCGCCGAGTATCTGAAGAAGTACAATGGCGAAGGCATCCAGCATATCGCTGTCGGCACCGACGACATCTACGCCGCCACCGACAAGCTTGCCGACAACGGGCTGAAGTTCATGCCCGGTCCGCCGGAGACCTACTACGACATGTCGTACAACAGGGTGAACGGGCATGACGAGCCGATCGAGCGGATGAAGAAGCACGGCATCCTGATCGACGGCGAAGGCGTGGTCGACGGCGGCATGACCAAGATCCTGCTGCAGATATTCTCCAAAACCGTGATCGGCCCGATCTTCTTCGAATTTATCCAGAGGAAGGGCGACGAAGGTTTTGGCGAAGGCAATTTCCGCGCGCTGTTCGAGTCGATCGAGCAGGACCAGATCAAGCGCGGCGTGATCAAGGTCGATGGCAAGGCGGCGTGAAAACCGTAAGCTCGTTTGCGGCTCGATCGGCTTTAATCTAAGTTCCGATCACAAGAGGTCGAGCCGTGAACGTCTCCATAACCGAAGCAAAGGCCAAACTATCGGAACTCGTCGGCCGCGCGGAAGCCGGCGAGGAGATAGTCATCACTCGTCACGGCAAGATCGCGGCGCGGCTCGTGGCACCAGTTCGAGAAGACTTGTTGTCGCGCATAGGTGCCCTGAAGGGCAAGATTTGGATTTCTGACGATTTCGACAAACTCGGCCCTGAATGGAACGAGTACACCAGATAAAGGTCAGAGGCCCAGCCGCTCGACCTCTTCCTTCCTCACCTTCAAATCATAATCGAGCAAAAACTCGTCCAGCTGCGGCGGCGCGACCGAGCTGCCCGAGAGCATCGCGTGAACCTGGCCCCGATGGTGGATGTCGTGCAGGAAGACATGGGCGAGAATGTCGCCGATCTTTTCGGGGATCATGCCGTCCTCGCGCCGGTCCGTGATGACCTGACAGTCGAGATCCGCCTCCGACAGCTTCTCGCAAAAGGCGATCAGGCGTCGATCTGCTGCGACCTGGGCGGCAAACAGCGCCTGCGGCACATCGAACGGCACGTAGTCGTCATAAGCGGCCGCACCGACGCCGCCTTCTTCGAGAAAATCGAGATAGAGATGATCGACCGCGAGGATGTGGTTGAGCGTCGCCTTGATCGACGGGAAGAAGCTTGTGCGCTCGGCTTCGAATTCGCCGGGCTTTAGCTGCAGCACGGCCCGATAGAGCCGGTCGTTCGACCAGAGATTGTTGCCGGCCATGCGGCTGAAATGCTCGAGCAGGGTCACGCGTTCATTCGTCTGATCAGGCCAATGCCAGCCGCCATGACCACGAAACCGGCGACGACGATCAGCAGCAGCCGGTTCATGCGCCGGCGCATGGCCTGCGTTTCCGCATCGCGCGCCACATTGGTGTTGGTGATGGTGTGGAACATCATCGCCTTGCGCGGGTAGCCGCTGCGGTTGGTCAGATCGGGCGAGCGCGCCTCGATGCGGTAGCTCAGCCGGATCGCCTGGATGAAGACCATCAGAATGGCCAACGCCCAGACGCCGGCCAGCAGGTAGAACGCCTCGCCCGTCATTGCATTGTCCCCTCTTATGCCTGGGACTTCTCGACCTTCTGCTCGATGGCGCCGAAGATCGAGTTTCCGCTTTTATTCTTCATCTCGATACGCACCGTATCGGCAAAGCGCAGGAACGGCGTCTTGGGCTCGCCAGACTCAATGGTCTCGATCATGCGCAGTTCAGCGATGCAGGAATAGCCGGCGCCGCCGGCCGCCACCGGTTTGCCCGGCCCGCCATCCAGCTTGTTGGAGACGGTGCCGGAGCCGATGATGGTGCCGGCAACCAGCGGCCGTGTCTTTGCGGCATGGGCAATCAGCGCCGGGAAGTCGAAGGTCATGTCGACGCCGGCATTGGCACGGCCGAACGGCTTGCCGTTGACGTCGGCGAGCAGAGGCAGGTTGACCTTGCCGCCATCCCAGGCGTCGCCGAGCTCGTCCGGCGTCACCGCGACCGGCGAAAAGGCCGAGGACGGCTTCGACTGGAAGAAGCCAAACCCCTTGGCGAGTTCGGGTCCGGTGAGCGCGCGCAGCGTCACATCATTGACCAGCATGACCAGCCGGATGGCGGCGCGCGCCTGGTCGAGGCTGGCGCCCATCGGCACGTCGTCGACGATGACGGCGACTTCCGCCTCCATGTCGATGCCGAAGGCTTCGTCCGCCGCGCGGATCGGATCGCGCGGCGCGATAAAGGAATCCGAGCCGCCCTGGTAGATCAGCGGATCGGTCCAGAAGCTTGCCGGCATCTCGGCGCCGCGAGCTTTGCGCACCAGCTCGACATGGTTCACATAGGCTGAACCATCGGCCCATTGATAGGCGCGCGGCAGCGGCGATTGGGCGTCATGCTCATGGAAGCGTGCCGACGGCACCGCATTGTTCTCCAGCGATTCGGCGATCGTCGCCAGGTGCGGCGAAATCCGCTGCCAGTCGTCGAGTGCGGCCTGCAGCGTGCGCGCCAGGAACGAGGCGTCGGTGAAGCGCGTCAGGTCGCGCGAGACGACGACAAGCTTTCCGTCGCGCGTCCCGTCCCTCAATGTGGCAAGCTTCATGCGGTTTCCTCTCCTGATGCGGCTTTGGCGCCGTCTAAGTTCACAACAAGGCCGTCGCGGGCAATCGTCAAGTCACCCACCCACGATTTCCTGACAGCAGCCTCCCAGTCGGCCTCGCCGATCTCGGGATCATCGGCCGGAATGAGGTGGTTGAGCACCAGCCTCTTCACCCCGGCATCGCTGGCGATGCGGCCTGCCTGCTCGGCAAATGAGTGGCTGGCAAGCAGATGCTCTTTCAGCCGCGCGCCATTGCCGGTCCTGGCGACCAGCCGCTCGATGCCTTCTTCCAGCATGGCCTCATGGACGAGAATGTCGGCATTTCGGGCAAAGCCTGCGAGTGGCGGAAAGAAGGCTGTGTCGGCCGAGAACACGACGCTATTCGCACCATGCTCGAAGCGCAGCGCGAAACAGTCGGTCACCGGCGGATGGTCGACGCGCAGTGCCGAAACCTTCAGGCCGCGCTGCGCAAAAATCTCGCCATCGCCGAATTCCACGATCGAAGCCATTTCGCGAATGTCCGGCCTGCCCTCATCGACGATGCGAATTTCAATGTCGAACTCCATCGCCTGGCAGAAGCGGCGCCAGTATTGGCCGGTGCCGGGTGGTCCGAACAGCGTCACCGGGCTGGCGAGGCCGGCGGTCCAGGCGGTGTGGAGCAACGGACCCAGTTCCAGCACATGGTCGGAATGCAGGTGGGTGACGAAGATCAGGTCGAGCGCCTTCAGGCTGACGGCGGAATCGACCAGACCTCGCGTGACGCCGAGCCCGCAATCGACGACGATTGTTCGCCCGCCAAGCTCCAGCAGCGACGAACTCGGCCACGGCCCGCCCGGCCGCAGCGCCGGGCCGCCCTTGGAGCCGAGAAGCACCAGCCGGTCGTTCATTGGGCTGATCTCAAGACCAGTCGCCCTCCGGCGTGCCGTTGAAACGCTTCTTCAGATCGGTCCAGCAATCGATGTAATTGTCCTGCCTCGTTTCAAGCTCGGCGCCGTAGCGGGTGAGCATTTGCGGGAATCGGGTCTCGAACATGAAGGCCATGGTGTTGTCGAGCTTGACCGGTTTCAGCTCCGAGCGCGAGGCCTTTTCGAAGCCAGGCGCGTCTGGGCCGTGGGCCAGCATCAGATTGTGCAGGCTGATGCCGCCCGGGACAAAACCTTCTTCCTTGGCGTCGTACTGGCCGTGGATCAGGCCCATGAACTCGCTCATGATGTTTCGGTGGTACCAGGGCGGGCGGAACGTATCCTCCGCCACCAGCCAGCGCGGCGGGAAGATGACGAAGTCGATGTTGGCGGTGCCCTCCTCGCCGCTCGGCGCCGTCAGCACGGTGAAGATCGACGGATCGGGATGGTCGAACAGGATGGCGCCGACCGGAGAAAACGTCGCCAGATCATATTTGTAGGGCGCATAATTGCCGTGCCAGGCGACGACATCGAGCGGCGAATGGCCGATCTCGGTGACATGGAAATTGCCGCACCATTTCACCGTCAGCCGGCACGGCGTTTCCTTCTCCTCGAACCAGGCGCAAGGCGTCTTGAAATCGCGCGGATTGGCCAGGCAGTTGGCGCCGATCGGGCCGCGGTCGGGCAGCGTCAGCTTGGCGCCGTAGTTCTCGCAGACATAGCCGCGCACTTCCTCGTCGATGAGCTCGACCTTGAACACCAGCCCGCGCGGCAAAACGGCGATCTCACCGGGTCGCAGCTCGATGACACCCATCTCGGTGACGAAGCGCAAGGCGCCGACCTGGGGGACGATCAGCAACTCGCCATCGGCATTGAAGAAATGATCGTCGACCATCGATCGGTTGGCGACATAGACATGCGCGGCCATGCCGCTTTGGCCCAGCACATCTCCGGCAGTGGTGATGGTGCGCATGCCGGCGATGAAGTCGGTCGGCTCACTCGGCATCGGCACCGGGTTCCAGCGATACTGCCCGAGCGCCAGTTCGTGGTCGCCGACATTGGGTGCTGTCTTCCACAAGGGATAGCTCGCTGCCTTGAAGCGGCCGGTGTGTTTTACGCTCGGCCGGATGCGGTAGAGCCAGGAACGCTCATTGGTGCCGCGCGGGGCGGTGAAGGGCGAGCCCGAGAGCTGCTCGGCATAAAGTCCGTAAGCCGGCCGCTGCGGGGAATTGCGCCCTTGCGGCAGCGAGCCGGGCAGCGTTTCGGTCTCAAAATCATTGCCGAAGCCCGGCATGTAGGAAAATTCCATCCGATCCTCCCTGATCCCGACCGCCGCGAAGCGCGGCCTGCCGGCGATGTTGACCAAACTGGTTTCATTTGTAACCATCGAAAATGTAACTATCAACGG
This sequence comes from Mesorhizobium sp. L103C131B0, assembly GCF_000502275.1. Lineage (NCBI taxonomy): Bacteria > Pseudomonadati > Pseudomonadota > Alphaproteobacteria > Hyphomicrobiales > Phyllobacteriaceae > Mesorhizobium > Mesorhizobium sp. L103C131B0. The sequence continues at coordinate 239,983 of NZ_AYXC01000004.1, forward strand.
CTGATGCCGCATCCACGGTGCGCATATGGAAACCCTCGAACTCGAAAATTTCCTGCCCTATCGGCTCTACCGGCTGGCCGACGCCGTCAGCCGCGAATTTTCAAAAATCTACCGCGCCCGCCACGGCCTGACGCGGCCGGAATGGCGCACGCTGTCAGGGCTCGGACAGCGCGGCACCATGACGGCGACAGCGCTTGGCGAGCAGTCGGCCATGCACAAGACAAAGGTGTCGCGCGCGGTGGGGGAACTGGAGCGAAGGCGCTGGCTGGTACGCACAACTGACGAGAATGATCGGCGCGTGGAGCATCTGGCGCTGACAAAGGCGGGGCTGGCGGCCTATGGCGAAATGGTGCCGCTGGCGAAGGCGTTTGAACGGGAGTTGCTGGAGAGGCTGAGCACAGAGGAGCGGACAGCGATTGTGAGCGGCGTGGCGGCGCTGGAGGGAGCGTTGGGTGAATAAAGAATCTGCTCCGCCGTGATCCTTCACACCCCCCTCTGTCCNCAAAGCTGCCAATCTCCCTCCTTGCGGGGGAGATGGCCGGCAGGCCAGAGGGGGGTGCTGTCCCGCCGGCTTCTCCAGCTAGAACGTGCCTCTGCGCCTCACCAATCCATCACCACCTTGCCCGAACTGCCGCTCCGCATCGCGTCAAACCCCGTCTGGAAATCGTCGATCCCAATGCGGTGCGTAATCAGACCCGACACATCCAGCGGCCCCTGCACCAGGGCGATCATCTTGTACCAGGTCTCGAACATTTCGCGGCCGTAGATGCCCTTCAAGTGCAGCATCTTGAAGATGACCTTGTTCCAGTCGATTTCGAAGCCGGTCGGCGCGATGCCCAGAATGGCGATCTTGCCGCCATTGTTCATGGTGTCGATCATGTCGCGAAAGGCGGGCGCGGCGCCCGACATTTCGAGGCCGACGTCAAAACCCTCGGTCATGCCCAGCGCCGGCATAACGTCGCGCAGTTTTTCCTTCGAGGCATCGACGACATGCTGGACGCCGAGCTTTTTGGCCAGCGCCAGCCGCACCGGGTTGATGTCGGTGATGACGACTTTTCGCGCCCCCACACATTGGGCAACGAGCGCGCCCATGATGCCGATCGGCCCGGCGCCGGTGACCAGAACGTCTTCACCGACCAGGTCGAAGGACAGAGCGGTGTGGACGGCATTGCCCAAGGGATCGAAAATCGCGGCGATCTCGTCGGGCACATCGTCGGGGATCGGCACGACATTGTGCTGCGGGATCGCCAGATATTCGCCGAAGGCGCCGGGGCGGTTGACGCCGACGCCGAGCGTGTTACGGCAGAGATGCCCCCTGCCGGCGCGGCAATTGCGGCAATGGCCGCAGACGATGTGACCTTCGCCGGAGACACGCTGGCCGACCTTGTATTCGGTGACCGCAGCGCCGAAATCGGCCACCGTGCCGACGAATTCATGGCCGGTCACCATCGGCACCGGCACGGTCTTCTGCGCCCACTGGTCCCAATTGTAGATGTGGACGTCGGTGCCGCAGATCGCCGTCTTCTTGACCTTGATCAGCACGTCGTTAGGGCCGATCTCCGGCACCGGCACCTCTTCCATCCAGATGCCCGGTTCAGCCTTGGCCTTCACCAGCGCCTTCATCATGTTCGACATGCTACAACTCCTTACCCTCCCCCTTGTGGGGAGGGTGGCCCGAAGGGCCGGGTGGGGGTCAAAAACTGGCGGAGGTCGTGACCCTGCAGACCCCCACCCCGCCTCCCGCCCGCTTGCTTCGCAAGCGGTCGAAAGTCNGGGTGGGGGTCAAAAACTGGCGGAGGTCGTGACCCTGCAGACCCCCACCCCGCCTCCCGCCCGCTTGCTTCGCAGGCGGTCGAAAGTCGACCCTCCCCACAAAGGGGGAGGGTAAAACTCTCAGCCAATCACGCCCAGTTCCTTGCCGACCGCCGCGAATGCTGCCACGGCGCGGTCGATGTCGGCGGTGGAATGCGCCGCCGACATCTGGGTGCGGATGCGCGCCTGGCCTTTCGGCACCACCGGGAACGAAAAGCCGATGACATAGATGCCGCGCTTCAGCATGCGCGCCGCCATTTCCTGCGCCAGGCTGGCATCGCCCAGCATCACCGGGATGATCGGGTGATCGGCGCCGGCCAACGTGAAGCCGAGCTTGCCCATCTCGGACCGGAAGCGCGCCGCATTGGCATAGAGGCGCTGGCGCAGGGCGTCGCCATTTCGGATCAGCTCGAACACCTTGATCGAGGCGCCGGCGATCGCCGGCATCAGCGTGTTGGAGAAGAGATAGGGCCGCGAGCGCTGGCGCAGCCAGTCGACCACCTGACCTTTGCCCGAGGTGTAGCCGCCCGAGGCGCCGCCCAGCGCCTTGCCGAGCGTGCCGGTGATGATGTCCACCCTGCCCCCGACGCCGCAATGTTCGGCCGAGCCGCGGCCGTTTTTGCCGACGAAGCCGACGGCATGGCTGTCGTCGACCATGACCATGGCGTCGTATTTTTCCGCGAGGTCGCAGACGCCTTTAAGATTGGCGATGATGCCATCCATGGAGAACACACCGTCGGTGGCGATCAGGCGGAAGCGGCAGTCTTTCGCCTCCTTCAGCCGGGCTTCGAGATCGGCCATGTCGTTGTTGGCGTAGCGGAAACGCTTGGCCTTCGACAGCCGCACACCGTCGATGATCGAGGCATGGTTCAGCGCATCGGAAATGATCGCATCCTCCTCGCCGAGCAGTGTCTCGAACAGGCCGCCATTGGCGTCGAAGCAGGAGCCGTAGAGGATGGTGTCGTCCATGCCGAGGAATGATGAAATCGTTGATTCAAGCTGCTTGTGCTCTTCCTGCGTGCCGCAGATGAAGCGCACCGAGGCCATGCCGTAACCGTAGCGGTCCAGCGCGCCTTTGGCTGCATCGCGCAATTCTGAGCTGTCGGCGAGGCCGAGATAGTTGTTGGCGCAGAAATTCAGCACCTTGTCGCCGCCGACTTCGATCTCAGCCGACTGGGTCGAGGTGATCACCCGCTCGGATTTGTAGAGCCCGGCGGATTTCAGCCCTTGCAGTTCGTTGTCGATATGGGAGAGGAATGCCGCGCTCATGGATCAGGTCCTGTTGAGATTGGCGCGACTGTCGCGCTACGCGCACTAAAAATCCATCGCAAAAGCGACCGTTTCGGTGGCACGGCGGGCTCAACCCTGGCGCGACCCGATCGCATGGCCCGCATGCTGGAGTAGCAGGCACGCGAATACGGCCATGCCGCGAAAGAACATGATAACCATCTCGGCAGCTTTCGTTTACTGCCGAAGCAACAGTTCCGCCGGCTTCCAGACCTGTTAACCCTTTCAAGCCAATGGTCTTCTCGCCACGAATCGGTGGCAGAATCAGTTCGACCGAGGGGTCACCTAGAATATGTCGCAGCAGCCGGCGCAAACCGTCTCGGGCAAACTCATCCTGTTGATCAAGAGCGGCTACTGGCTGGCGCTGCTGATCATCGCCGCCATGGTGATGGCCTCCTTCATCCTGCTGCAGCAGATGATGGCGGCGCAACAGCACAACCATACTCTGCTCGACATCGTCAGCACCCAGAAGGCGCTGTCGCAGCGCATCGTCTTTTTGACCAGCGCAACCGGCTCCGCCGCGCGTGACAAGCAGCCGGCCCTGGTTGCCGCGCTGAAACAGGCGACCGCCGAGTTCGAGGCGAACTACGACCTGCTCCTCAAACAGACGGGAGCCGACCCGCTGTCGCCGGCATTGTCCGACCCAAAGTCGATCGAGAGCGTCCTTTACGGCAAGCCGTTCCACCTCGACTATTTCTCGGTCGGGCTGGTCGCCAATGGCGAAAGGCTGATCTCGTCCTTCGAATCCCAGCTCTCCGGCAATGCCGCCTACAAGGGCGGCGGCGAGCGCGTCAATCTCGATGCTTCCGTCGCCAATGCGACGCTGTCGGGTTATGCCGCGCTCGGCCAACGCATCGCCGCATTCGCAGACGAGCGGTCGGAAAAGCTCCTCGATCTCCATCGCACCTTGTTCTACGCCACCATCGGCGTCATCGTGCTGGTGGCGCTTTTCATCTTCCGGCCGATGTCGAAGGCGATCCTGCGCAAGACCCATGAGCTTGTCGATGCCCGCAACTCGATGGCCTTCATCGCCGTACATGACGGGCTGACCGGCCTGCACAACCGCACCTTCCTGACCGATCACTTCGAAACGCTGATCAAGGGCGCGCATCGCCGGCGTGAGAGGCTGGCGGTGATCCAGCTCGACCTCGACCGGTTCAAGCAGATCAACGACACGCTCGGCCACGCCGCCGGCGACTATGTTCTGGTCGTCACCGCGCAGCGCATGCGCGATTCCTGCCGTGCGTCGGATCTGTGCGCCCGCCTTGGCGGCGACGAATTCGTGATGATCCTCAATGGTGCCGGCGGCCCCGAGGACATCAACATGCTGGCCCGGCGCATCCTGGAGGAGATCAACGAGCCGATTACCTTCCAGGGCACGACCATCCTTCCAGGGGCCAGCGCCGGCATTGCCGTCTATCCGATCGACGCCGACAATGCCGAGGATCTCCTCGTCCACGCCGACCTCGCGCTCTATTCCGCCAAGAAGCTCGGCGGCGGCAGCTTCTCGTTCTTCTCCGAGGAACTCAGGCGCGAGCTAGACTACCGCAAGCAGCTCGAGCACGACATCAAGGTCGCGATTTCGGAGAACGCCTTCCAGGTCTATTTCCAGCCGCAGGTGTCGCTGAGCAACGGCGCCATCAGCGGCATCGAGGCGCTGGTGCGCTGGAAGCATGCCGAGCGCGGCATGATTGCGCCGGGCGAGTTCATTCCGGTCGCCGAAAAATGCGGCTTCATGCCCGAGATCGGCCGCATCGTCTTTACCAAGGCAATCGAGCAAGCAGCCGAATGGGATCGCGCCGGCATCGCTTTCGGCCGGCTTGCCGTCAACGTGTCCGGCACCGAGCTGCGCGAACCCGACTTCGACCGCTTCCTGTTCGCGACGCTGGAAAAGGCGGGCCTTGCTCCGCAGAAACTGTCGCTGGAAATCGTCGAATCCGTCATTCTCGACGACGAGAAGACGGGCATCGCGGCGAAGCTGCGCCACATCCGCGCTGCCGGCGTCCATCTTGAGCTCGACGATTTCGGCACCGGCTACGCCTCGCTCAGCCATGTCAATCCCAACGAGATCGACCGGCTGAAGATCGACCGCCGCTTCGTCCAGAACATCAACGAGAATGGCGACAACACCAAGATCGTGCGCGCCATCACCGAGCTGGCGCGCGGTCTCGGCATTTCGATCGTCGCCGAGGGCGCGGAAACCGAAGCCGAGCTCGATTCGCTGATGGCAATCGGCTGCGATCAGGTGCAGGGCTATTCCATCGCCTTCCCGATGCCGCAGGACAAAGCGCGCGAATGGCTGCTGGCGCGCAGCCCGAAGAAAGCCAAGCTGAAGGTGCTTCAGGGCAATTTAGCCTAGACTATTGCCCACCGGTGCCGGTCATTTGGCCGGCGCGACATTCGCCCGCAATGCCGCCAGCACCTCGGCGAACTCCGCCAGCCTGTCGTCCGGCAATCCCGCGCGCAGCCGCTTGTCGAAGATGAGAGCCGCCGCCCGCAGCTTCAGGAACATCGTTTCGCCCGCCTGCGTCAGTTCGACCAGATGAACCCGGCGGTTGTCCGGATCGCGGCGGCGCGTCAGCAAGCCTTGCGCCTCCATGGCGTTGAGATGGTGGGTGAGCGTGGCGCCCTGGATGCCGATCATGCCGGCAAGTTCGCGTTGGTTGGCAAGCTCGCTCGACTTGACCGAAAGCAAGGTCAGCCACACCGGCAGCGTGCCGCCGGCCTCGACCAAAGCGGCGTCAAAGGCCTGCGCCACCAGCTTGGAGGTGCGCGCGAGATTCATGCCGATTGGCGGACGGTCAAAGGGAGTCATGCGCCGACAGTAGAACAAGGCGCCGAGCGATGGAACGCGGCATTATACATTGACATCGAACCATTTGATACCTAACTATCATGCGTGTCGATCTACCCAGTTCGTATCATCCTGCATTCGACAGGGATCCGAGGACGGGCGGCGGGCAAGGAGGAAGCGGTCATGCAATATGTCTACATCGTCGTTATCGGCCTTCACGTCATGGCCGGTGTGTTCTGGGCCGGCACCACCATCACGCTTGCCCGCGACCCCGAGATCAGGGCGGAGCGCTTTATCGGACCGCAAATGGGCTCGGCCGGCATGGTGTTCGTGACCGGCGCCCTGCTCTGGTATTTCTTCCACGGCGCCTATTTCGGCTCGATGGAAATGGTGCTGGCGCTGGGCATCCTGGCCGCCTTCGCCGCTGCCGGCGTTCTCAGCGTCGTCGTCCGCAAGACAAGCCGGCAGCTTGCCGGCGCGGACGCCGCAACGGAAGCGGCGCTGCGCACCAAAATGGCCCGCGGCGAGCGCATCGCCGCCTGGCTTCTGGTACTCACCGTACTTTGCATGGCGACGGCCAGGATGATTTGAGCCCTGCCGCGCGTTGCCTCCCGGTTGAAAAGCATTCCGCATCGTGCGTCGCCTGGCTCTCGGCTGGTGGCGTACGCGGCGCGCAGTTCGGACGGATGTGCAAGGTGGCTCTCCGCACAGAGGTTTGGCTGCGCGCCACCCATCACTTTGATCGATCGAGTTGCGCCCGTCGGAAGGGTGAGATCGAGCTTTGGAACAAGCCGTAGGCCGGCTTGTAGGCTCAAACCCGCAAGCCGAACCTGATGCCGTCATAGATGGCGGCATGGATGTTGCGCGAGGCGACCGCATCGCCGATGCGCAACAGCACGAAGCCCCCTTCGGGGTTGCGTGAAGGAAAAATATCGCCGCCGCCGACCAGCCGCTCGTAATCGACCGCGCCACCATTCTTCGACAGCGGTTTCAGCTGGAGATAGAGATCGTCGAGCGGCGCCGTGCCGTGCTCGACCACCACCTGGTCGACCCGCCTCTCGCCGCGCCAGCCGTCGGCAAAGTCGGAGGCGAGTTCGGCGACCAGCTGGTTGCCCTCGCGCCGTACCGAGCGCAGCCTGGTGTTGATGGTGATGGTGACGCCCTTCTCCTGGAAGGCGCGCATATAGGGCACGTGGTTCATGCCGCCCATTTCGGGGGCGAAGAAGCGCTCCGGCGAAACCAGCTCCAGCTTCGAACCGGCATTGGCGATCAGCTCCGCCGCGCCCATGCCCTGGTGGCCGCCATTGTCGTCGAAGAGCAGCACGTTCTCCGCCGGCTTGACGCTGCCGGCCATGATGTCCCAGCTCGACGTGACGAGATTGTCGCCTGATGTCAGCGGCGGGTTCTGCGGCAGGCCGCCGGTGGCGATCACCACCACATCGGGCGACAGCGCCAGCACATCGTCCTGCTCGGCCCATGTATCGTAGCGGATCCCGACGCCGAGCCGGTCGAGTTCGGCCAGCCGCCAGTCGATGATGCCGATCAGTTCCTTGCGGCGCGGGTTCTGCGTCGCGAGCCGGACCTGGCCGCCGGCCTGACCGGAGGCTTCAAGCACCGTGACATGATGGCCACGTTCGGCCATGACGCGAGCTGCCTCGAGCCCGCCAGCGCCAGCGCCAACGACGACGACTTTCCGCCTGGGCCCTTCGGTCATGACGATGATTTGCGGAATCTCGGCCTCGCGGCCGGTCGCGGCATTGTGGACACAGAGCGCTTCGCCGCCTTCATAGATACGATCGAGGCAATAGGTGGCGCCGACGCAAGGCCGGATCTCGTGCTCGCGACCTTCCATGACCTTCTTGATGATGTGCGGGTCGGCGATATGGGCGCGGGTCATGCCGACCATGTCGAGCTTGCCGGTCGCGATGGCGTGGCGCGCCGTGGCCACATCGGAAATCCGCGCCGCATGGAAGGTCGGAAATTTCGTTGCCGCCCTCACCTCGCCGGCGAAATCGAGATGCGGGGAAGAGCGCATGCCGGTCACCGGGATAACCTTGGTGAGCGCCGCGTCGCTTTCGATCGAGCCGCGGATGATGTTCAGGAAATCGACCTTGCCGGAATTGGCGAGCCGTCTGGCGATCTCGACGCCCTCCTCCTTCGACAGGCCTTTGTCAAAATCCTCATCGGCGACCATACGGATGCCGACGACGAATTTTTCGCCGACCGCCGCCCGCACGGCATCCAGCACCATGTCGGTGAAGCGCAGCCGGTTGTCGAGCGAACCGCCGAACTCGTCGTCGCGATGGTTTGTGGCGGGCGACCAGAAGCCGTCCATCAGATGGCCGTAGGATTCGAACTCGATGCCGTCGAGGCCGGCGGCCTGGCAGCGCTGCGCAGCCGACGCATAGTCGGCGACGATGCGCTCGATGTCCCAGTCCTCGATGGTTTTGGGGAACGCGCGGTGCGCCGGCTCACGCACCGGCGAGGCCGACAGCACCGGCAGCCAGTCGGCCTTGTTCCAGCCGGTGCGGCGACCAAGATGGGTGATCTGGATCATCACCTTGCAGTCATGCTCGTGGCAGGCGTCCGCCAGTTCGGCCAGCCACGGCACGATGCGGTCGTCATAGACATGCAGATTGCCAAAGGCGGCCGGGCTGTCGCGCGAGACGATGGCCGAGCCCGCCGTCATGGTCAGCGCCATGCCGCCCTTGGCCTTTTCGGCATGGTAGAGCCGGTAGCGCTGTTTCGGCATGCCGTCCTCTGAATAGGCCGGCTCGTGGCTGGTCGACATCACCCTGTTCTTCAGCGTCAGGTGTTTGAGCTGGTAAGGCTGGAGAAGCGGGTCGTTGCTGGTCATCATCTTCCTGCCATTCCAGTTTGTGTCGGAGCAGCGCGCGCTGCTCCAGTTCTTGTCTTAAGCATCGAATTTATCCGAAAATCGCTGCACACTTTTTGATCCGATGCTAATGAGCGCGGAAAATCCCCAGGAAAACCACGATGATCGATACCAAAACCCTCACCCAGCTCGGCGCCCACGTCGAGACGCCACAGAGCCCGGAGACTGCGGTCCTGGAGACCGTGCCGTTCCAGCGCGGCGACGGACCGCCGGCGATCGTGCGCTTCACCTGCCCGGAATTCACCTCGCTCTGCCCGGTAACCGGACAGCCGGATTTCGCTCATATCGTCATCGACTACGCACCCGATGCCACGCTCGTGGAATCGAAGTCGCTCAAACTGTTCATGACCTCGTTTCGCAACCATGGCGCTTTCCATGAAGACTGCACGGTGATGATCGGCCGCCGCATTGTGGCGGCAACGAAGCCGCTGTGGTTGCGCATAGGCGGCTATTGGTATCCGCGCGGCGGCATTCCGATCGATGTCTTCTGGCAGACCGGCGCTCCGCCCGAAGGCGCCTGGTTGCCCGACACCGGCGTTGCCCCCTATCGCGGCCGTGGCTGAACTGACGTCAGCCATAGGCGGCTCGGCAGAGCTTTGTCGCCAGAAAGGGAAGGACGGCATCGCGATAGCGCGGCTGGTCATACCGCAGCAGGTCCACATGGCCCGCTCCTTCGAACCAGACCAGTTGTGAGCCGGCAGCAGCGCTGTGCAGCGCCTGCACCTGGCTGCGATCGATGAAGGGATCGGTGCTTCCCGCAAGCAGCATCAGCGGTTCACTGATCTGGCCGAGGCGATCGACCGGCCTGACATTGCCGGCGCTCAACCCCAGACGAAGCGGCATCTGCGCCAAAAGCACATCGGCCTGAAAACCGCGCCAGAAGTTGAAAGGCATGCGCCATGCCGTGGTCTCGCGCAAACTCGCGTAAAGCTGCTCCAGAACATAGGCGTCGGCGGGCGCTTGCTGTGCCGCAAAGACGAAAGCAGCGGCGCCTAGCGACGAGCCGACAGCGCCAAGCTTCTGGCCGGGAAAACGTTGCCTGGCATAGGCAATGATGCGGGCGGCGTCCTGCCCTTCCGTGTAGCCGAAACCTTGAATGGCACCGCCGCTTTCGCCGTGCCCGGACAGGTCGAACAGGACGACGGAATAGCCGGCGTCGAACAAAAGTTTCGCTCTTTGAACCAGGGCCAGCCTGTTGGCGCCGCGCCCATGCAGCAGCACGACCGCGCCGCAGCTGCCCTTTCGATCAGCCGCCCAGCCGACCAGATCAGGAGCGCCGGGCTGGTCGAGCACGACGCGCTCGACGGGCAAATCGCCGGGAGCCGCCAAAGCTTGCCAAGCCGCGCGGGCGATCAGCATCGTGCCGATGTGCCAGTCGAGGCCGCAGCCGGCAGCGCCCAACCCGACCAGCGCGATCGCGAGCAAAACGCGAAGCTTCATTGCCGACCACCCGGAAACAATCGGCGGCTTATTCGCACTGGTACTGGCTGAGCGCCCATTCACCGGTCACCGAAAGCAGATCGGATATCTTCCAGTCGCCGTCGACCTTCTTCAGCTTCCACTCCAGCCGGTGCTGGTTGCCTTCGACGACGAAGGCGACCACCACCTTGGCCTGATCACCATTGACGGCCTCGATGCTCTTCAGGCTCTTGTCGATTGCAAGCTTGTCGTAATCGGCATTGTCGAGCGCCATGTTGGGGTCGAGGCATTCGCCCTGCCCGGATTTGCGCAACGCGTCGCTCTTGTCGAGTACGGTCTTGGCCGGGTCGACGAAGTTCTTGCGCTGGGTCGGATCGAGCTCCAGTCCGAGATGTTCGTAGAACGGCTTGACCACAGCCGTCGGCGAGCCCGCCAGGACGGGCGCGGCCGGCTCGGCCGGCGGCCACCCAACCGGCGGTGTCGCCGGTTCCACCGCTGTCCCGGGTGGATTTGCGGGCGGTGCTGCGCCGGCCGGTGCCGCCACGGCCGGCGCATTGGCTGGCGGCGGGCCCAACAGGCCTTGTGCTGCGGCTGCGCTCATACCCACCGCCAGCACGCACATGGGCGACAGCGCCAGGGCAAGACGGCGGAGCACGGGATCACTCCGGCGCTTTGTCGGGCATGCATTCCAGCGCGCTCAGCGTCCAGCTGCTGGTCTTGGAGGTGATGTCGGCGACCTTCCATTTGCCGTCGATCTTCTTCAGCGACCACAGCATTTCGCGTTTGGAATCATCGCCTTCCGCAAAAAGGCTGAAGGTGGCGGTGACTTCGGCCGTATCGCCATTGACGGTTTCGGTCAGCTTCAATGTCTTGGCAATCGACTTCTGGTCGAAATCCTGCGCGTCGAGGCCGGGATCGAAGTCGAGGCATGCGACTTCGTCGGGCTTGTTCTTCGTGGCCTGGTCGTTGAGATCGAACAGCTTGGTCACCGGCTCGGTGAAGCGGTCGCGGTACTTTGCATCTCCCTCGAATTTCACCTCGGGCACATAAAAGAACTTCACGGCGTTGGAAGCCGGCCCGGCCAGCACCGTCGCTGGCAAGGCAATCGAAAAGACAGCGGCAAGCACTATCGGTTTCATGCAGGATCTCCGGAAGTTTGGCGGCAAGGCGGCAATACCAGACATCCTGCATATCGGCTTTTTTGCGGCTCATGAAGCCCCGGCTGCACCGTCTCAGCCATCCAGCCAGACGTTCTGCAGGTCCATCTCGAAGGTCTGGTGGACGCCGTAGTTCTTCACCTTCTTGTTCATGTGGCTGTAGAGCTTCTGCCAGAAGGGTTGAATGATGACGCCGGAATCCTGCAGGATCTGCTCGACATCCTTCATCACCTCACGCCGTTTCTCCACGTCGATCAGCGACAGCGCCTGCTTCAGCTTGGCGTCGAAGTCCGGGTTGGAATAGGCCGATTCATTCCAGGCCTCGCCGGTGCGATAACCAAGCGCCAGCACCTGGACGCCAAGCGGGCGCATGTACCAGATGGTCATCGAATAGGGATACTTCGTCCAGTCGTTCCAGAAGGTCGAGCCCGGCAGCACCGTGCGCTTGACCTTGATGCCGGCGTCGCGCAACTGGCCCGCAATCGCGTCGCCGGTGTTCTTCTGCCAGTCGTCCTCGACGGTGATCAGCTCGTGCTCGAAATCGGCCTGCCCTGCGTCCGCCATCAGTTTCTTGGCGCCGGCCGCGTCGCGCGTCTTCTTGGGCAGCGCGAAATATTCAGGATGGATAGGGCTGACATGGTGGTTTTCACCGACCGTCCCTCGCCCGGCATAGCCGAGTTCCAGCACCGCATTGTTGTCGACCGCCATCTGCAGCGCGTTGCGCACCCGCTGGTCGTCATAGGGCTTGTGGGTAACGTTCGTGCGGGCAACCAGCGTGGTTGCCGTCGCAACCTCGGACTTCTCCAGCCCCATCTTGTCCAGGATGTCGATGAAGTCGGCCGGCGTCTCGAAATTGAGGTCTATCTCGCCGGATTCGAAGGCGTTGATCGAAGCGTTGAAATCCGTGCCGTAGTCGATGAACTCGACGCTGTCGAGCGGCGCTTCGCCGCCCCACCACTTGCCGTTTTCACGACGCTTGACCACCGCCTTCTGGCCGACATCGTAGGAGACCAGTTCGAACGGGCCTGTGCCGATCGGCTTCTTGACCGGGTCGGCGCCTTCGGCGTCGAAATTGCGGTGGACGACGAGCGCGGGATAATCGGTGAGGTTCGGAATCAGCGAAATGTCGGGCGCGCTGAGCGTCAGCTTGATCGTATTGTCGTCGACCTTGGCGATCGCGCCTTCCCTGGCCTTGCCCGACTTTTCGTCGATCAGCCCGCCGACGCGAGCGGCCATGGAGTTGCCGGCGACCTTCTTCTCGCACCAGCGGGTAACATTGAAGACCACGTCATCGGCGTTGAAAGCATCGCCATTGTTCCAGGTGATCCCCTTGCGCACATGCAACGTGTATTCCGTGGCGTCGTCATTGATGTCCCAGCTTTCGAGCAGCACTGGCTCGAAGGTGAATTCCCTGGTGTAGCGGACCAGCGGCTCCAGCCAGCAGCGCGAGATGTTGGCGAGTTCCACCCAGTCATAGGTGCGCGGATCTTTTTGGGCCTTGACCGACATCGATATGTGCAGCGTGCCGCCCTTCTTCGGCTCCTCGGCAAAAGCCTGTCCCGGCGCGGCAAGGCCGATCATGCCGTAGGCCAGCGCCGTCGATGCGCCGAACGCACTTGCCAATGCAAGAAAGTCGCGCCGGTCCATACGGCCAGCACGCGTCTCTTGCGCCATCGCCTCGATGGCCGTTGGCACGCGATCGCCATTGCTTTTGAAAAGTGTCATGTCTTTCTCCCTTGCGGTTCCCATCGGGTCTTCGCCCGTTATCAACTCATTCGTCGTTCTCTTAGCTAACGCTGTCGGGCAGCCTCTCCTCGCGCTGCGCGATAAAGTCCCTGAGGCCCTCGGCAATGCCCTCATCGAGTTTCGGCTCTTCATAGTCGGCCAGCATGTTGCGGGCTTTCTCGCGGCCGCGCGTGTCGTGGTCCTTCGCCCCTCCAGCCTTCCATTGTTCGTAGGAGTTGAAATCCATGATGGTGGGCATGAAGAATGCCGACTCGTAGTGATCGAGCGTGTGCTGGGTGCCGAGGAAATGGCCCTGCGGCCCGACTTCGCGGATCGCCGCCATGGCCTCCTTGAAGTCGTCGAACGACAGGCCGCCGGCATATTTGTACCAGCCGACAAGCTGCTCGCAGTCGGTGGCGAATTTCGAATAGCCGCAGGTGAGCCCGGCCTCGAGCCAGCCGGCGGAGTGCCAGATGTAATTGGCGCCGGCGAGGATGGCGGCATGCATCAGCATGTTGGATTCATAGCCGGCCTGGGCGTCGTTGAGCTTGGAGCCGACATGGAAGCCGGAGGTTCGCCAGGGCAGTTTGTATTTCCGCGCCAACGCGCCCATCAGATACATCATCTGCGCAGCCTCCGGCGTGCCGCCCATCGGCGCGCCGGTCTTCATGTCAACCGTCACCATGAACTGGCCGTAGATCTGGGGCGAACCCGGGCGCAGCAGTTGGGTGAAAGCGACCCCGGCCAATGCTTCGGCATTGACCTGCGCCACCGCGCCGACGGCCGAGGCCGAAGTCGATGCGCCGCACAGCGCAAAGGGCGCCAGGATCAGCGGCTGATTGCTGCGGGCATAGACCTTCATCGCGTCCAGCATGGTGGCGTCCCACACCAGCGGCGAGTTGCAGTTGGTAATCGACACCAGCACCGGATTGTCGCGAACGAAATCTTCGCCAAAGACGATGCCCGCCATCGCCATCGTGTCTTCGGCGCGGTCTTTGGAAGTAACGATGCCCATGAACGGCTTGTCGGAATGCTTCAGCGCCGAATGGATGATGTGGAGATGCCGTTTCGGCACCGCGATCTCCATCGGCTCGCAGATGATCGAACTCGACGAATGCAGCGCCGGGGCCATGTAGGCGAGCTTGTGAAAATTGTTGAGGTCTTCAAGCGTGCCATAACGCCGGTTGTTGTCGAGGTCGCGCACGTAAGGCGCGCCATACATCGGCGCGAAGATGGAGTTCTTGCCGCCGACGCGCACGGTGCGCTCGGGATTACGCGCATTGAGGGTGAATTCGGACGGAACCTTCGCGACCAGTTCCATCAGCAGGCCGCGGTCGATGCGGACGCGTGTCTCGGACACGTCGGCGCCCGCCGCCTTCCACATGGCGATCGCCTCGTCGTCGCGGAACTCGCAACCGACCTCTTCGAGGATGGCGAGTGACTCCTGGTGGATCAGTTCCACCGCCTCGTCCGGGACCATCTGGTAGGTGGGGATCTCGCGGACCAGCGTTGGGAACGAGGTGACGGGGGCGCTCCTCAGCGCCTTGCGTCCGAGGCGACCGCCGCCGCGGCGGTGGGTTTGCTCGGTCAGTTCAGTGGCCGGTGCGTTCATGGAGCCTCCTCATTCCGTCCAACCAAGTTAGCGAGAGGAAATATGGATGTGATGCTGGAAAATCCTGATCTCTTGTATAAGCTCAGCTTATGCGAAGCCTGCGCCACCTCTTGCCCTCGGCCGGCAGCCTGATCGTCTTCGAGGCGGCGGGCCGGCTGTCGAGCTTCACCGCTGCCGGGCGCGAGCTTGGCATGACGCAGGCCGCCGTCTCCTATGCGGTGCGCGGGTTGGAGGAACAGCTTGGCGCCCAGCTGTTCCAGCGCCGCCACCGCCAGGTCGTCCTGACAGAAGCGGGCGAACGCTTCCATGCCGACGTCTCACTCGGCCTGTCGCATATCCGCAAATCGGCGGAGGATCTGCGCCTGCAGGCGACCGGCGGTCATGTCACGCTGGCGGCGTCGACCGCCTTCGGCTCGTTCTGGATGATGCCGCGGCTGCAGCAGTTCCGCGACGAACTGCCGGGCATCGACTTGCGCATCCAGACCGCCGACCGCGATCTCGACATCATCGCCGAGGGCATCCCGCTCGCCGTGCGCGGCGGCGAGCCGCGCGACTGGGCCGACTATCATTCGCTGCCGCTGGCCGACGAGGAGATTTTTCCAGTCGTAGGCGCCAGCTATCTCGCGAAATTCGGCATGCCAAGGAGCGTCGCGGAGCTGGCGACGCATCGCCTGATCCACCTTGAGGAGCCCTACCGCGAGGCGGCTAGCTGGGACGAATGGTTCCAGTCGGCGGGCGGCAGCCTCGACAACACCGCGCGCGGCCTGCGCATCAACGATTACGGCCTCGTGATCCAGGGCGTCATGGAGGGCCAAGGCATCGCGCTCGGCTGGCGGCATCTGGCCGAACGGCTCCTGGCTTCGGGGCTGCTGGTGCCGGTGACCGATCATGTGCTGAGAACCGGCAAGGCGTTCTACGTGGTTTGGCCTAAGAACCGTGAGCTGAGCGAGAATGCGCGGAAAGTCAGGGACTGGCTGGCGGCGCAGGCTTGAAATCGGTTGCAGCGTAGTCACTATCGCGGAGTTCCTTCACACCCCCCTCTGTCCTGCCGGACATCTCCCCCGCAAGGGGGGAGATTGGCAGTTCATATGTCGCGTCACCCTTCAGGCATTGAAGATTGGCGAAAGCCGTCGTGACATCTGATCTCCCTCCTTGCGGGGGAGATGGCCGGCAGGCCAGAGGGGGGTGCTGTCCCGCTGGCGTCTCCAATGTCCGGCATTCATTGAAGCCTTCCGCACACCCTTCGAATCCGCCTATAATACCCCCATGCCCATTCGCCAGCTTTCCGAAACGATGATCAACCAGATCGCCGCCGGCGAAGTCATCGAGCGTCCGGCGAGCGTGGTGAAGGAACTGGTCGAAAACGCGCTCGACGCAGGCGCCTCCCGCGTCGAGGTCGTCACTGCCGGCGGCGGGCTGAACCTGATCCGCGTCACCGATGACGGCTCCGGTATCCCCGAACAGGAACTGGCGCTGGCCATTGCGCGCCACTGCACCTCGAAACTTGCCGACAACATTCACGATATCCGCTCGCTCGGGTTCCGTGGCGAGGCATTGCCGTCAATTGGTTCGGTGTCGCGACTGTCGGTTCGCTCGCGCACGGCTGCAGGCGACGCTGCCGCCGAGATCGCCATCGAAGGCGGCCGCGTTTCGGCGGTCAAACCGGCGGCGGCCAACCGCGGCACCACGGTCGAGGTGCGCGACCTGTTCTTCGCCACGCCGGCCCGGCTCAAATTCATGAAGGGCGAGCGCGCCGAAAGCTCCGCCACCAGCGACGTGCTCAAGCGCATCGCTATCGCCTTCCCCGCCGTGCGCTTTACGCTCGCCGGCTCGGACCGCTCGACGCTGGAATTGCCGGCGACCGACGACACGGCGGAAGGCAGCCTGCGCCGCGTCGCGCAAGTCATGGGCGCCGAGTTTCCCGACAATTCCATCGCTATCGACGCCAGCCGGGACGGCGTGCACCTGACCGGCCACGTCTCGATCCCGTCCTTCACCCGCGCCAACGCGTTGCAGCAATATGCCTATGTCAACGGCCGGCCAGTGCGCGACAAGCTGATTGCCGGCGCGATTCGCGGCGCTTTCGCCGATGTGCTGCCGCGCGACCGGCACGCGGTGACCGTGCTGTTCCTGACGCTCGATCCGGCGACCGTCGACGTCAACGTCCACCCAGCCAAGGCCGATGTGCGCTTTCGCGACCCCGGCCTGGTGCGCGGGCTGATCGTCGGCGCCATTCGCGAGGCGCTGGCCAATGCCGGCATCCGCGCCGCCACCAGCGGGGCCGCCGGGATGGTGGCGGCGTTCCGGCCGGGAGCCGCCTCCTACGCCCATGCGGGTCCTGCCAACGGTCATCGCAGTTATGACGCGGCCTACCGGGCCTCGGGCTTTTCGGGCTTTGACCGCTCGCCACAGCGGCCGCTGGATATGGGATTTGACGGCGCCGGCTTCCGCGAAAACGACCAGGCTGCATTCGACGCCGGTCCGCTCGCCAGCGCCGATGCGCGTGCCGGCTTAGCCGAGCCGGCCGAGACGCTGCTCGGCACCGCGCTGGGCGCCGCCCGCGCGCAGGTCCACGAAAACTATATCGTCGCGCAAACGCGGGATTCTCTGATCATCGTCGACCAGCATGCCGCGCATGAGCGGCTGGTCTATGAGGCGCTGAAGAATGCGCTGCACTTACGCGCGGTGCCCTCGCAGATGCTGCTTTTGCCGGAGATCGTCGACCTGCCGGAAGAAGACGCCGAGCGGCTGGCCATGCATTCGGAGACACTTGCCCGGTTCGGTCTCGGCATCGAGCGCTTCGGCCCCGGTGCGGTGGCGGTGCGCGAGACGCCGTCCATGCTCGGCGAAACCAATGTCCAGCAATTGGTGCGCGACCTTGCCGATGAGATCGCCGACAATGATACAGTCGAGACGCTGAAACAGCGCCTGGACAAGATTGCCGCCACCATGGCCTGCCACGGCTCGGTGCGTTCCGGCCGTCTGCTCAAGGCCGAGGAGATGAACGCGCTGCTGCGCCAGATGGAGGCGACGCCGGGATCCGGCACCTGCAACCACGGCCGCCCGACCTATATCGAGCTGAAGCTTGCCGATATCGAGCGGCTGTTCGGACGGCGGTGAGCACAAGCCAGGTCAGGGCACACGCTCAATTCACCAACAGGCGATAGTCCTTGAATCTATGAGAGAAAACGTAATCCCTTGAGTAGCCGGCGCTACCGCCGCGAAAATTCACGGAGATTGTCTCGAAGCTTCCCCCAACCTGTTTTTGAACATTCATGTAGATGGGAGTCATCAGCATGCCGGCATCGCAATCGTCGTCATCGAAAACGATCTCCTGAACGACCTTCTTTTTCTTCTTGTCGATGACCCGCAGCTTACTCATGCAGACGAGAAAGCCGGCTTTCTCGTAGACCCCGGCAAATCTGTGGGTGGCTGTCTGCGCCCAGAAGGGGATCTCGACGGTGCCGTCAACCTTCGCCTCACCGGTATCGTCGAGGCTTGCGACCTTCTTCAGCACGATCGGGAACTTGTCCAGGCCTCTGTTCCAGGTCCCCGTTGCGCCGCTTTCGCCAAGGTCGAGAGAAAACGGACATCGGGCGGTGTCGACCGGCGTTTTCGATCCAATGACCAGGACCCGGTCGAATTCCTTGTCGTCCGCAATCTCGCAAAGGGAGACGCTGGTACCGGTGATCTTGCCGTACACCGCTATCGGGCTTTGCTTCGCGTCGTAGAAATAGCTTCCTTCGACCGTAATCCCGCTGCCCTGTCATATCTCTGCAGTGACAGATGGACTGGATTAGGCCCGATGGACCCTTCGTAGTTTTCGACCTGGTACCAGCCAGCGAAGGCTTTCCCGGTCAGCAGCAAAACGCAAAAGATTGCCGATATGAACAGTTTTCCCATTCCATCCCCCAGCCAGGCAACTCACCATAACGGTCCTTCCTCCGGGTGTCTGCATGCTGGGGATACGGTTCCCGGTTTGAGTCCGGAAACGGTTCCAACTTTTTGATTTAACGCTTCAAATTCACCACGATCACACCGCCGAGCGCCAGCGCGCCGCCGAGGAGACCGAGCAGTGTCGGCACTTCGCCCAGCCAGAAGAAACCGATCAGGGCAGACATGGGCGAGACCAGATAAAGGAAGTTCGAGGCACGGGCGGCCGGGAGACGCGACAGAGCGGTTGCCCAGGCGGCATAGGCGATCAGGCTGGGCACGATGCCAAGAAAGATCACGGCGCCGATCCCGGCCGTGTTGGCGACCGCTGCCTGCGCAAAGCCGCTTGGCAAAAAGGGCGCCAGGCAAAGTGCGCCAAGGATCATGTTCGAGGCCGAAATGGTCAGCGGGTGATGGCGGGCAAAGAGCGGCTTCTGGACGATCGTGTTGACGGCCGAGCACAGCGCGGAGCCAAGAACCAGCAGCGCGCCGGTGTCGAAACTCAAGCCATTGCCGTCGGCGACCGCAATGATGCCGATGCCGGCGAAAGAAATGGCCGTGCCAAACCAGGCCCACGTTGAGAAACGCTCGCCCAGCAATGCCATTGCCATGATGGCGGTGAAGATCGGGCTGACATTGATGATGAAACCGGCGGCGCCAGCCGACACGGTCAGTTCGCCGTAATTAAGCATGACGGTGTAGAGCGCGACGAAAATGGCGCCGCCAAAGCCGAGGCGCCACACTTCATCGAGCCTCGGCAGTGCCGGGCGCTTGACGGCAAGAAAGATCGCCGCCGGCACCGCGGCAATGGCAAAGCGCAGCGAACCGAGTTCCAGCGGCCCGAAGGCGGCGAGACCCGCACGAATCGCTGGAAAGGCCGATGCCCAGCCGACCACCGTCAGAGCCACGGCGATGGCTGCCGTGGTGTCCATCCGCTGTGTCTGATTCGATGTGCCGGTTACTGCGCTCATCCCACTGTCCTCGCGTTTTTCAGTCATGAACCGCAGAAAGCGCCTTTTCGGCGCCGTTGACAAACGATCAAATCGAGGATCACCTGTGACTATGGATCACAGCTCAGACACAATGGTGCCGCTCGAGACACTGCGTGCTTTCGATGCGGCGGCGCGCACGGGGAGCTTTTCGGCCGCGGCCGAGAAGCTCAACATCACCCATGGCGCCGTCAGCCGGCAGATCGCCAAGCTGGAGGACTGGCTGGGCCTGAAAGTGTTCGACCGCGGGGCCCGCGGCGTCTCGCTGACCATCGAGGGCAACCGCCTGCATCTGCGCACAGCGGAAGCCTTTGCGCTGATCTCCAGCCATTCCGACCGCTGGGTCGAGCCGCGCGGCACCGCCGTGGTGCGGCTTACATCGATACCCTCCGTCAGCGGGCTGTGGCTGATGCCGCGCATGGCGGCGCTGGAGAACAATCCCACCAAGCTGCGCATCGTGCTCGACGTCGACATCCGCCAGGCCGACCTTGCCGATGAAGGCATCGACCTGTCGGTCCGCTGCGGGCGCGGCGGCATTCCGGGCCGGATCTCGGTGAAGCTGTTCGAGGAACATGTCTTTCCCGTCGCCGCGCCTGGCCTTGCCCGCGAGATCGGTCGCGGCGACCCGGCCCGGCTGCTCAAATTTCCACTGATCAACGATTCCGACGCCTCCGGATGGCGTGCCTGGTTTGCCGCGCAAGGCATGGACTACCGCCCGCGCCCGCAGGACCGCCGCTTCGAGGACTATAATCTGGTGCTCGACGCTGCCGCCTATGGGCTCGGCATCGCGCTGGCGCGGCCGCCATTGACCCGACATCAGCTGGAGTCGGGCCGCATCGTTGCCGTCGATGAGCGCACGGCGCTGAACCCGGTGTCGTACTGGCTCGACCGGCCGCTGGGGCGGCCGCGCACGGCTGCCGCCGAGCTTTCGCGCCGCATCGCAATTGAGGCTGGGCTGGCGATGGAAAAGATGGAAGCGTTCCTCGAAGCCGAGCGATAGCGGCGATTGTTCGGTGCTCAGCCAAGCACCAGCAAGGCGAGCCCGACAATGGCGACGGCCAGAAACCCGGCTGCCAGCGCCATCAGGCCGACACGCATCTGCTGCCGGCCTTCGGGCTGGACCGTGTCATTCGACCCAGACATCGCCTGGCCCCGCTTCGCCGCCGCGTCGGTGGCGGAGGCGCGGCGCGGCGGCGAAACCCCCGGTGCGAGAAGCGCAAACCAGGGCAGTCCTGCCGGCTTTGCGGCAGCGCCATCATCGGCCCTGGCCGGCGGCACTGGCAGACCGCGCTGTGCATCGTCGTTGGCTGGCGTCGCCTTGCCTGTCGCAGCCGTTGTCGGCCCGAAATCGTCGGGCGCCGCGTCACCCGGTTCGGCAAGCGCCAGATAGGCCTGCAGGATCTCGGCTGAACCCGTCTGCTGCCCCTTTGCGACGGCTGCGGACAACAGCGCCTGCAGCGCCGGCGCCGCTGCCGGCTGCAAAGGCGCACCGGATGGCGTCGGCGGCTGCACCAGCGCCTTTATAAGTGCTGCTTTCGCCGGATCGGCCTTCGCCGACGGCACCGCTGCCAATATCATGGCCTCGCGCAGCAGCGCAGTCAGGCGGGCGGATGAAATGTCCATGCCGGTCCCATAAGAATGGTTTGGAGCCGACAATAGCGCCTCAGCATTGCGTCAAGCTTGACCTTGCCGGCAATTTATGGCGATGAAATCAGCATGAACTCTGGCACCACCCCATGATGAACCGCTTCGAAGGCCCTGGCGGCAAGGAAGCCCGGATCCGCTATCTCGACGGCGACTTCCAGGTCACCAGCCCCGGCGCATTCGTGCGCTGCGCTGTGACCGGTGAGAGCATTCCGCTGGACGAGCTCAAATATTGGAGCGTCGCCAGGCAGGAGCCCTATGTCAGCGCCGCCGCCTCGCTGCGCCGCGAGATCGAAACGCATCCGGACCTGCGCAGCCGGGGCTAGATCGGCACACCGGAAAGCAAGGCTCACCGTCGATCTGATTTTCCTGGAACGCCTGCAGGACTATGGCTTTGAGGATGCCGGCGCGTTTTCGACCGAAAAGTCGAATTTATGAACAAGCCGATCTCCGACAAGCACTTTGATGGAATACGGCCCGATCGGATCACCCTCGGCCATGCACCACCCATGCGAGATCCATCCGTCCTGCGGTTTGTAGAACATGGTGGTCTCGGAGACCCTTCGATCGCCCGATAGCTTGCTCAAGCTGTATTCGTTTCCGTCGATACCACCCCACTGCCTGGGCTCCGCGGGAAGCGCGAACACCTCGGTGACCGATACCAGTCTGTCGCCTTGCGCCAGACGTACGCGCCATTCAAAGCAGGCGCTATCGGGGATAAGCGGTACAATGTTTGAGGGCCGAACGTGGGTAGCACCGTCCGCTTCGGTGACCGAGACCAGAAATTCGCTGTCGGTCGCGGTGGGTGCCTGCGCCGAAGATGGGTTCGCCATCGCCACAAGAACAAAGCCCACAAAGAGTGCCCGCAACCTAACCATTCCACCCCCCGCGCTGAAGCCGGTCTGACTTATAATTGTGATAAGCGGCGAGAAATATCCTGTGTCAACGCGGGAGCGCCCTACCCTCGCAGCCGGCGCTGTCTCCAGGCATCCAGCGTCTCATCGATGATCCGCTCCGGCACATTGTCGAGCTCGAACGTGGCGTCTATCTCCAGCACGTCGAGTTGACCAAGGAATTCAGCCGAGGCTGCGCCATGGCGCAGCCGGGCTGCGTCCTTGGCGGTGGTCACGAGGCCCAGTCCCTCACGGCGCGCGGTTGCCGCCAGTTCGGCGAGTTCGTCGGGGGCATAAAAATGATGGTCCGGAAACGACCGGCTCAGCGCCACTTCCGCGCCCGTGCCGCGCAGCGTCTCGAAGAATTTTTCGGGATGGCCGATGCCGGCAAAGGCGAGGAACCGCCGGCCGGCGAACCGCTCCTTGCCGCCCGGTTCAGCNTTTTTCGGGATGGCCGATGCCGGCAAAGGCGAGGAACCGCCGGCCGGCGAACCGCTCCTTGCCGCCCGGTTCAGCATGCGCCTCGAAGATCGGCCGGCCGGCGCGCGCCGCCTGGCGCACGACCTGGTCGGCGGCGGTGCCCTCGCCCATCTTCAACAGCCCATCGGTGAACACCAGTTGGTCGACGACGTTGGCGCGCAGCGGCCCACCCGGAATGACGCGGCCATTGCCGATGCCGTAGCGGGCGTCGACGACGACCAGCGCATAATCAATATGGATGCGCGCGCTCTGAAAACCGTCATCCATGATCAGGAAATCGCAGCCATGGGCTTCCATGAGCAGCTTGGCGCCGGCGGCGCGGTTCGGGCTTACCGCAACCGGCGCATGCTCGGCCAGAAGCAGCGGCTCGTCGCCGACATGCTTGGCGGCGTCGTGACTGGCATCGACGACATGCGGCTGCGCAAACGAGCCGCCATGGCCGCGCGACAGGAATCCGGGATTGAGCTGCATGCGCCTGGCCTGCTTGGCCAGCGCGATGGCGACCGGCGTCTTGCCGCTGCCGCCGACGGTGAAGTTGCCGACGCAAAGCACTGGCGCGTCGATCTTTTCACGTACCGCCCGATGCATGCGGCGGCCGGCGACGATGCCATAGACGGCTGATAGCGGCGACAGCGCAAAGACCCGCCAGTCCGGCGCTTCCCACCAGAAAGGTGGTGCTTCCGACGCCACCTATCGCCCGTCGGCGCCCTTCAGGCGCGACTTGACGATCAGTGGCTGGATATAAGGCTCGAGCGACTTCAGCGTGTGCGCCAGCGCACCGCGCATCTGGTCGACTGTGGCGGCACCGGCCGCCATCATCTCGTGGCGCGCAACTTCATTGCTCAGCAGGAAATTGACGGCGCCGGCCAGCATGTCGCGGTCGCGCACCAGCTTGGCGCCGCCGCTGTCGAGCAGGCGCTGATAGGCCTCGCGAAAATTCTGGACGTTGCGGCCGGCCAGCACAGCGGTGTCGAGCATGGCCGGCTCCAGCGGATTCTGGCCGCCTTCCGAGGTCAGCGAGCGGCCGACAAAGGCGATTTCCGTCAGCCGGAGATAAAGCCCCATCTCGCCGATCGTATCGCCGAGCAGGATATCGCTGTCGGCGGTGATCCGGTCGCCCTTGCTGCGCCGCGCCAGCTTCAGGCCCATGCCGGAAATCTGTGCGGCCAGCGCTTCGGCGCGGTCGGGATGGCGCGGGACGATGATCGTCAGCAGGCCATGGTGGCGCTTGTAGAGCGTGGCGTGGACTTCCGCCGCGACCACCTCCTCGCCGTCATGGGTCGAAATTGCCGCCCAGGTCGGGCGGCCGGCGATCTGGCGCTTCAGCGTCGCCAGCGCCCGTTCGTCGACGGGCGGCGGCAAGGTGTCGACCTTGAGGTTGCCGGACACGGTGACCGGCCGGGCGCCAAGCGCGCGAAACCGTTCGCCGTCGACATCCGACTGGGCAACGACATGTGCAAGGTTCTCGAACAGCGCCTCGGCGATGTTGGCGCGCTTCTTCCAGGATTTGAACGAACGGTCGGAGAGCCGGCCGTTGACCAGCACCTGCGGCACGTGGCGGGCGCCGAGCTCGAGGATCGTCATCGGCCATATCTCGGATTCGGCGATGATAGCCAGGTCCGGCCGCCAGTGATCGAGAAAGCGGCTGACGGCCGGCTTGAGGTCGAGCGGAACATATTGGTGGATGATGCGGTCGCCCAGCCGTTCGTCGGCAACCTGCGCCGAGGTCACTGTTCCCGTCGTCAGCACGATGTTGACACCGTAGTCGAGGATGCTTTGCACCAGCGGCACGACCGCAAGGGTCTCGCCGACGCTTGCCGCATGGATCCAGATCACCGGCCCTTCGGGGCGCGGCCGCCCGGCAACGCCGTAGCGCTCACGGCTGCGGCTGCGGTCTTCCTTGCCCTGCGATGTGCGCCAGGCGACATAGGGACCCATCAGCGGATAGGCGGCTGCACCGGCAAGGCGGTAGGCCGCCAGGAAGGCGCGCGCCCAGCCGACGCTCATGGCCTGCCGTCCACGAGCCGATAGGCCTCGGCGGTTGCGGCATTGAGCGCGGCCGTGACTTCCTGGCGCTTGCGCTCCATTTCGGCCTCGTCGGCATTGGCCGGCACGAAAACCGGCGTTCCGATGACGATCGAGGAGCGGCCGAACGGCAGGTTGATGGTGGTCTTGTCCCAGCTCCTTTCCAGCACCTTGCGGCGGCTGGTGGCGATGGCGGCAGGCATGATCGGCCGGCCGGAAAGGCGTGCCAGCAGAACGATACCAAGCCCCGCGTCGCGCGGCGTGCCGTGGGGAATGTCGGCGATCATGGCGACGTTCTTGCCGGCCACGAGTGACTTTTTCAGGGCGATGAGCGCCTTGGCGCCGCCCTTGTCGAGATGCTTCGTGCTTTCACGCCCGCCGGAGCCGCGCACCGCCTCGATGCCGAATTTTTCGATCATCAGCGCGTTGAGTTCGGCGTCGGCGCTGCGCGAGACCATGGCGACCAGCGGCCGTCCCTTGGGATAATAGGCTGGGGTCAGCAGATGCTGGCCATGCCAGAGCGCGATGATGCCGGGTTCGAATTCGGCGTAGTCGCCGCCTGAAAATTTAGCCGAGCCTTCGACCACGCGGTTGGTCAGGCGCACCAGGCGGACGAACTGGGCGAGCAGGCTGACGATCATGCTCTTGACGATTCGCGACTGCGCCAACGGCTCGCGGATCTTGCGCCAGAATGTCTTCGAACTGCCGCCGCGTCTTCTTCGGACCGCGGCGCCGGTGGGCTGCCCTTTCACCGCTTCATGCTCCATCGCTGTCAACCGGCGGCCTTGCTTTCAGGGTCGAGCAGCCGGTGCAGATGGACGACGAAATAGCGCATATGGGCATTGTCCACGCTGGCTTGCGCCTTTGCCTTCCACGCGGTGTGCGCGGTTTGATAGTCCGGATAAACGCCAACGATGTCGAGCGCGTCGAGATCGCGGAACTCGGTGCCTCCCAGCTTCTTCAGCTCGCCGCCGAACACCAGGTGCAAAAGCTGTTTCTTTCCGTCTTCCGCGGCCATTTCGGTCCTTCACATATTGTGAGTTTGCGACAGGTCTAGCCCAAAGCTGCCGACTTTGGAACCTTCGATCACGCTTCCGTATCGGCAATGACGCCGGCAAGCACGGTCAGCAACTGGCCGCTGCCGGCGACCAGCGCGCCGTGACGGATGATCTCCCCGGCATAAAGCGGCGCGCGGCCATGGCCGTCGAGCACGGCGCCGCCAGCCTCGCGCAAGATGAGATCGGCGGCGGCGATATCCCAGTCATGCGCGTTGGGCTTGACGAAGGTTGCGTCGAGCGTGCCGTTGGCGACCATCGCCAGCCGGTAGGCGAGAGAGGGAATGTGCGCCGCCCGCCGCACCCGGCCCTGCCATTGCGCCGGCATCAGGTCGATCAACTGCTTCAGCCCGCCGATCTCGACCGTCTTGCCCAGGCCGCGCACGGCAATCGGCTTGCCGTTGCGGAAAGCTCCATGGCCAGGCAGCGCCCAATAGGTTTCGCCCTTGGCCGGACATTCGAGCACACCGGTGAGCGTGCGGCCATTCTCGACCACCGCGACGCTGACGCACCACGAGCGCAGACCTTCGAGGAAGCCGCGGGTGCCGTCTATGGGGTCGACGACAAAGGTGCGCCGCGCCAGAAGCCGCGCCGGATCGTCAGTCGTTTCCTCCGACAGCCAGCCATAGTCCGGCCGGGCCGCCAGCAGGGTATCGCGCAGATAGGCGTCCGCCGCGTGGTCGGCTTCGCTGACCGGCGAGGTGCCGCCCTTCATCCACACTTGCGGGTTGTTGCCGAAATAGCGCATGGCGATCGCGCCCGCCTCGCGGGCGGCGTCGCGCAGCAGATCGAGGTCTTCCGAGGCCCCGGCCGATATGACCGGGTCACGCTCCGGCAAGGGTCATTCCTTCGATCAGCAGCGTCGGTGCGGCAGTGCCGAAATCGCGGTCAAGATCGCTCGCCGGAACCATGTTGAGGAACATCGTCTTCAAATTCGAGGCGATGGTCACCTCGGCCACCGGATAGGCAAGCTCACCATTGTCGATCCAGAAGCCGGATGCGCCACGGCTGTATTCGCCGGTCACCATGTCGACGCCCTGGCCGAACACTTCAGTGACATAAAAGCCGGATTTTAGCGACCTGATCAGGTCTTCCGGCGTCCTGGCGCCCGGCTCGATGGCGAGATTGGTCGAAGACGGCGATACCGACGAGCCGCTGCGCGCGCCGCGTCCGTTGGTGGTCAGCCCCAATTCCCGCGCGGCGGACGTCGACAGGAACCAGTGCTTCAGCACGCCGTTCTCGACCATCAACAGCTTTTCGCCCTCGACGCCTTCGCCGTCGAACGGGCGCGAGGCCTGACCGCGACGCCGCAGCGGTTCGTCGGTGACGGTGATGGCAGCCGACGCAACCTGCTTGCCCATCATCTCGCGCAAAAAACTGGTCTTGCGCGCCACCGAAGCGCCGTTGATGGCGCCGGCGAGATGGCCGGCAATGCCGCGCGCGACGCGCGGATCGAACACCACGTTGACCGGACCGGTCGCCGCCTTGCGGGCGCCGAGGCGGCGCACGGCGCGCTCGCCGGCCTTGCGGCCGATCAGCTCCGGCGCGTCGAGATCGGAAAAATGCTGGTTCGAGGAGTATTCGTAGTCGCGCTCCATGCCGGTGCCCTCACCCGCAATCACGCTGGCCGAACGCGAAAAGCGCGACGCGACATAGTGGCCGACGAAGCCGTCCGACGTGGCAAGCACCAGCCCGCCGAGGCCTGCGCTGGCGCCGCTGCCGGCCGAATTGGTGACACCCTTGACTGCAAGGGCCGCTTCCTCGGCGGCAAGGGCCGCTTCCTTCAACTGATCGGCCGAAACCTCGGTGGCGTCGAACAGATCGAGGTCGCGCACCTTGCCAACCAGCAAAGCCGGATCGGCGAGACCCTGATAGGGGTCCTCGGGCGAGACTTTGGCCATGGCCACGGCGCGCTCAGCCAGCGCCTTGGGGTCCGATGCCGCCGTCGCCGAGACGCTCGCCACCCGGTTGCCGACGAAGACGCGCAGCGAGACATCGTCGCCCTCGGACGCTTCGGTGTTCTCGACCTTTCCCAGCCGCACCGACACGCCGATCGAACGGCCGCGCACGGCAACCGCGTCGGCGGCGTCGGCGCCGGCCCGCTTGGCAGCCTCGACCAGTGCCGCGACGCGGTCGGTCAATTTCGCTGCCTCTGATGTATCGGTCATGCGCGTGGTCCTGGCTGAAGCCGCGCCGGGCGGTAGCGGCTGTTGCACCATCTATTGTCCCAATGCGGCTTGTGCAATGGCGCACGGACAATTGTCCCGCTGCGGCATAGCGCCCGAGCGGAGCGCGAAAGCTATCCGCGGCGGCGGCCGCCAGAGACGCGCGGCTTGACCGGTTTGTGAGTTTAACCGAGGCCGATTTCCGTCAAGGAGTGGCGGCCGGCGTCCAGATCACGTCATCGATCCTCGTCGCGCCCGTTGCCAGCATCACCAGCCGGTCGAAGCCGAGCGCCGAGCCGCTGGCTTGCGGCATGATGGCGAGGGCGGCGAGAAAATCCTCATCCAGCGGATAGCGCTCGCCATAGACGCGCTCCTTCTCGTCCATCTCGGCGGCAAAGCGCCGGCGCTGCTCGGCCGGATCGGTCAGTTCGCCAAAAGCATTGGCGAGCTCGACGCCGCAGCAATAGAGC
Source organism: Mesorhizobium sp. L103C131B0 (assembly GCF_000502275.1). NCBI lineage: Bacteria > Pseudomonadati > Pseudomonadota > Alphaproteobacteria > Hyphomicrobiales > Phyllobacteriaceae > Mesorhizobium > Mesorhizobium sp. L103C131B0. Next base: position 268,339 of record NZ_AYXC01000004.1, read on the forward strand.
TCGAAGCGCTCGGCCACGCGCTGGTCCTCCGCGCTCGGCCGGGCGAGCGCCGCTTCCGAGATCGGATAGCCGTACAAGATGGTGGCCCGCCCCTGCCCCAGCACCGGTTCGACCTTCTCGACCATTACCCGGCTGAACAAATCGGCCCAGTTGTCATCGCCGGCCGTGCGCAGGCCGGCCTTGACCAGAGCATCATGGAGTGCGGCGCGGTCTGTGCCGCCATCGGCAGAAACGGTGGCAAGAAGATCGATGCCGGCGTAACGCGCAAAAGCTTCCGCCACGCTCACGCGTTCCGGCTCGGCGAACGGATCGGCCTCGCGGCCGCGAAAGCGGAAGGTTTTGGCGCCGGCCCGCTCGGCTGCCAGCTTCAGCAGTTCGGCGCAATCGGCCATCAGGCTGTCATAGGTTTCGCCGACCCGATACCATTCCAGCATGGTGAATTCGGGATGGTGCAAGGGGCCGCGCTCGCGGTTGCGCCAGACGGCGCCCAGGCTGAAGATGCGCCGCTCACCGGCGGCCAGCAGCTTCTTGCAGGCGAACTCCGGCGAGGTGTGGAGATAAAGCGGCCGGCGCGCGCCGTCGGCGCCGATCGCCTCGGTGGCGAAGGCTGAGAGATGCGCCTCGTTGCCGGGCGAAATCTGCAATGCCGCCGTCTCGACCTCGATGAAGTCCCGCTCGCCAAACCAGCCGCGCATTGCGGCAGCTATGGCGTTGCGGGCCATCAGCCGCGGCCGGCGGTCGGCGTGAACATCCGGCGTCCACCAGGGCGAAGCGCCAGTCATGGGTTTGCCGGGCAACGGAATTGCTGACAGGGCTGGCGGTTCGGGCCAAGATGCGCTACGGCGACGGCTCTCGCAGCCGATTTGCGCCGAACGATCGTTTCAGGCCAACGAAGTCTAGGATTGAAAACCGTGGTGAAGGTCATCGCCAGTTCGCTCCGTAAAGGCAATGTCGTCGACAAGGACGGCAAGCTTTACGTGATCCTCTTTGCCGAAAACATCCACCCTGGCAAGGGTACGCCGGTCACCCAGCTCGACATGCGCCGCATCTCCGACGGGGTGAAGGTTTCGGAGCGCTACCGCACCACCGAGCAGGTCGAGCGCGCCTATGTCGAGGAGCGCGAGCACACCTTCCTCTACGCCGACGCCGAGGGGTATCACTTCATGAACCCGGAAAGCTACGACCAGGTCGCGGTGCCGGAAAGCGTGGTCGGCGACATGGCGCCCTACCTGCTCGAAGGCATGGCGGTGCAGATTTCGCAGTTCAACGGCATCGCCATAGCCCTGGTGCTGCCGCAGCGCGCTACTTTCGAAGTGGTCGAGACGGAGCCGACGACCAAAGGCCAGACGGCGTCCTCGTCATACAAGCCGGCCGTGCTTTCCAACGGCGTGCGCACGCTGGTGCCGCCGCACATCGCGCCGGGTACCCGCGTGGTGGTGATGACGGCCGATGGCGCTTATGTGGAGCGGGCGAAGGACTGAGGCGCGAGCGCCTCCGTCCTGGTTGATCCGTTGCATTGCCTTCTGCGGCCGCTGGCTCGATAGTCCTGCCGATGTGGCAGACCTTTGTGACCTACTGGCCTCTGATCCTTGTGATCATTCCGATGCTGATGGCCGCCATCGGCATCGTCCACGCAATCATGACCAAGGAAGACGTGCGCGCCGCCACCGGCTGGGTCGGCGTGATGATCTTGTCGCCGTTCCTTGGCGCGATCATCTATGCCATTGCCGGCATCAACCGCATCCGCCGCGCCACGATCAGCGCCATGCGGCCCGTCGCCGGTGAAGCCGAGACAGCCAAACACGACCACGACATTGCGCTCGAAACACTCATCTCAGCCGAATTCGGCCAGCGCTTTGCCGGCCTGAAGACGCTAGGCGACAGGGTGGCGCGGCGCGGCCTGCTTTCGGGAAATGCAATCACCATCCTGAGGACCGGCGACGAAGCCTACGCGGCAATGTGCGGGGCGATCGACGGCGCACGGCGCAGCATCCTGCTCGAGACCTACATCTTCGACAATGACGAGATCGGACGACGTTTTGTCGGATCGCTGGCCGGAGCGGTCCGGCGCGGCGTGACGGTTCGCGTGCTGATCGATGCGGTGGGCGTGCGCTATTCCGTGCCCAGCATTCTTGGGACACTCCGGGAAGCCGGCGTCACCGTCGATCTGTTCAACGGCAACATCGTCATGGGCCTGAGACTTCCCTATGCGAATTTGAGGACGCACAGGAAAATCCTGATCGTCGACGGCGCGGTGGCATTCACCGGAGGCATGAACATCCGCAAGGGGTTCTCGGCTGAATTCGCTGGCACTGCCAGCTCGGCGGATACGCATTTCCAGGTCACGGGGCCGGTCGTGGCCGACCTGTTCGCGGTTGCCGCCGAGGACTGGCGTTTTGCCGGCAACGAGGCCCTCAAGGACGAGGTCTGGCACGTGGCAAAGCCCTCGCCGCCTCCCGGTCAGCCGATCCTGGTGCGGGCGGTGGCGTCGGGGCCGGACGCCAGCATCGAAACCAACCACAAATTGCTGACGGGGGCATTTTCCGTCGCCCGCAAATCGATCCGCATCATGTCGCCCTATTTCCTGCCGGACCGGGAATTTGTCAGCGCGCTGGTCACGGCTGCCCGGCGCGGCGTCGAGATCGACATCGTCGTGCCCGCGGTCAACAATCTCTTCCTGGTCGGCCGCGCCATGACGGCGCAGTACGACCAGGTGCTGAAGCACTATTGCCGCGTCTGGCGTCATGAAGGGTCATTCGACCATTCGAAGCTGTTGTCGGTCGATGGCGTCTGGGCCTATGTCGGCTCTTCCAACCTCGACGCCCGGTCGCTGCGGCTGAATTTCGAAATCGACCTGGAGGTGCTGGATACCGGCTTTGCCGCCGAGATCGAAGGGCGCATCGGAGCGGCAATCGCTTCCGCCAAACCCGTCACACTCGCAACCTTGAAAGCGCGGCCATTTCTCATCCGGGTTTTTGACCGGTTGTTATGGCTGGGATCGCCCTATCTCTAATGCATACCGCCTCGAAGTGGTCCCGGTTGTGAGAGAACGATATGCATAGAACAAAGAATCAGGACATCGAATAGCAGGCCTATGGACATAAACGGACGCAGCCTTCCTGAAACAGTGCTCCTGTCGATCCGCGGCAGGAAAGCGCGCAAGGCGAACGCGACGCCGCGCAAGCACATTGAAGGCGCCCAGATGGTGGTCGCCTCCTACAACGTCCACAAATGCATCGGCACCGACCGCAGGTTCGACCCCGAACGCACCGCCCGCGTCATCCGCGAGATCGGCCCCGACGTCATCGCGCTGCAGGAGGCCGACAACCGCTTCGGCGATCGCGCCGGGCTGCTCGATCTTGCCCGGATCGAACACGAAACCGGGCTTGTGCCGGTGCCGGTTTCCGGAAGCGGCAAGGGCCATGGCTGGCGCGGCAACGTGCTTTTGTTCAAGCGCGGCACCGTGCGCGACGTCCATCAGATCAAGCTTCCGGGACTGGAGCCCCGCGGCGCGCTGGTTGCCGAGATCGACCTCGACGAAACGCGCACTCTGCGCGTCATCGCCGCGCATCTCGGCCTGTTGCGCCGCTCGCGTTCGGAGCAGGCCCGCGTCGTGCTCGACATCATGAGCAACCAGGATGAAAGGCCGACCTTGCTGCTCGGCGACCTCAACGAATGGCGGCTGGGCAACCGCTCGGCGCTCAAGACGCTGCACGCCACCTTTGGTTTCACGCCGGCGGCGGTGCCGACTTTTCCCTCAGGCCTGCCGGTGCTGGCGCTCGACCGGATCATGGCCAACCGGCACGGCATGGTCTCGTCGGTGGAAGCTCATGATACGCCGCTGTCGCGGGTTGCGTCGGATCATTTGCCGCTGACGGCGTTCGTTAGCCTGTAACTCATCCGTCCCGCAGCCAGACCAGCATCTCACCGGGTTCACGGTTGTCCCAGGCAAAGTACGGGACGGCGGTGATTTTCGTTTCGCTCACCGCCGGCGGATCGGTGCGATAGAGCCCGGTTTCCCAGTTTTCCTGGGCTTCCTTGCTGGCAAGTGCCGAAAGCGTGACGATGCCGCCGAGCAGGTTCGGCTCGGCATGCGCCTCGATTTTTGCCGTTCGCGGCAGAGCGATCCGATGCAACTGGCCGGCATTGTCGGTCTCCTCGACGCAATAGATCAGCGGACCGCGCGCAAGTGCGACGCGGCCGATGTCCTGACGCACCTCCGGATTGGCGAACAGACGGGCGATCGACATTTCGAGATCGAGTTCGACCCGGTCGCCCTGGCGCCACTCGCGCCGGATCGCGGCATAGCCGTCGCTGGTGATGCCGTCCAGATCGACGGCGGCGCCGTTGATCTTGAGCGCCGCCTTGCCGCACCAGGACGGGACGCGCAGGTGCAAGGTGAATTCCACCGGAGCGTCGGCTTCGATCCGGATCGAGACCGCGCCATCCCAGGGATAATTGCTGGTCTGAATCAGACTGACCGCCCGGTTCGATATGTCGAAGCGCGCGGTGCTGTCGCCGTAGAGATGAACGGCCAGCGCGTCGTCCGACAGGCTGTAGAAATAGCTGCCGATGGAGGCGACCATGCGGCCGATATTCGGCGGGCAACAGGGGCAGCGATGCCATTTCCAGCGATTGTGCCTGCCCCGGCTCTCCAGCGGGTTCTCGTAGAAGAACAGCGAGCCGTCGAGCGACAGGCCGGAGATCGAGCCGTTGTAGAGTGCCCGCTCCATCATGTCGGCGTAGCGGGCGTTGGGACCCATGCCGAGCATGCGACTGGCCCAGAACACGAGGCCGACCGAGGCACAGGTCTCGGCATAGGCGGTTTCGTTGGGCAGGTCGTAGTCGCTGGTAAAGCCCTCATTGTGCGCCGATGGCCCGAGGCCGCCGGTGACATAGAGGTTCTTGGTGGTGAGATCGTTCCACAGACGGTCGAGCGCTACCCTGAGCGTGTCGTCGCCATATTCGGTGGCGATGTCGGCCATGCCGGAATAGAGGTACATCGCCCTGACCGCATGGCCGACGACCTTGTCCTGCTCGCGCACCGGCTTGTGCGACTGGTTGTACTCATAAGTCTTGAAATGATAGGCCTTCGGGTCGGCGCCGCGCGCACGCGCCTCCTCGTCGAAATAATGCGGCTGTTGCCCGCGCTGGTCGATGAAATACCTGGCCAGGTCCATGTATTTCTGCTCGCCGGTCGCCCGCGCCAGCTTGACCAGCGCCAGCTCGATCTCCTCATGGCCGCAATAGCCCTTCTTCTTGCCCGGCTCCGGACCGAAGGTGTCGGCGATATGGTCGACGTAGCGGCACATGATATCCAGCAGCTTGCGCTTGCCGGTGGCCTGGTAGTAGGCGACCGCGCCTTCGATCAGATGGCCGGCGCAATAGAGCTCGTGGCAGTCGCGCAGATTGGTCCAGCGCTTGCCGGGCTGGATGCGCTGGTACCAGCTGGAGAGATAACCGTCTTCCTGTTGCAGTCTGCCGTAGAGGTCGATGACGGCATCGATCTTCTTCTCGAGCGCCGCGTTCTTGCGCCGGTAGAGCGAATAGGCCGCGGTCTCGATGGTCTTGCCCCAATCGGAGTCCCAGAACATCTGCGTCGTCACCGTCGAGCCGGTGAAGCCGGGGCTGGCAGCCTCGTCGGGCGACGGCGAATGGAACGGAATGACGACGCCCGGCGAGGGCCGGTCCGGGTCGATCTGCTCCAGCATGCGCGCCTCGACGCAGCGCTCGTAGAGGATGTCGGCGGTGCGCGACGCCACGGCATCGACACGGTCGCCCCAGAAGCCGCGGACATCGACCTGCGGCACCGGCAGCGGGCGGAAGGCGAGTTTGCCGGGCTTGGCGGATGGTTGAACGGTCATCGTGTCACTCCGTTGGATATTGGTCATTTCACGGGGGGTCATTTCACCGCGCCGGCCATCAGGCCGCGGATGTAGAAGCGCTGCAGCAACAGGAAGAGCACCAGGCACGGCACCATCATCACTGTGACGCCCGCCTGCACGGCGCCCCAGTCGATGGCGCCGAAGCGGCCGGACTGAAGTGCGGTCATCATGATAGGCAGCGTGAATTTGGACTGGTCGGTCATCAGCACCAGGGCGGCCAGGAATTCGTTCCAGGCGCCGAGGAAGGCAAACAGCGCGATGGTGACGATGCCCGGCCAGACCAGCGGCAGCATCACCTTGAGCAGCATGGTGACGTTGTTGGCGCCGTCCATGCGCGCGGCCTCCTCGATCTCGCGCGGCACCGCGTCGAAGGCGTTGCGCATCATGAAGATCGAGAACGGCAATTGCAGCGTGGTGTAGACCAGGACCAGCCCGGTCAGCGTGTTGTGCAGGCCGACCTTGGTCAGCACCAGGAAGATCGGCGTCAGGATCGACTGGAACGGGATCATGATCGTCGACAGGATGACAATGAAGAGCACATCCTTCATGGGAAAGCGGAAGCGCGAAAAGCCATAGCCGGCCAGCACGCTGACGATGACCGACAGGATCACCGTCATCGACGCGACATAGAGGCTGTTTTGCGCCGGCAGCCAGAGGCCGTCGCCAAAGGTGTCGAGCGTGCGGTAGTTCTCGATCGAGAAGCCTGTCGTCGGCCATGGCGGCAGCGGCGGCTGGCGCGCCTCCTGCGCCGGCTTGAAGGTCGACAGCACGGCCCAGACGATCGGCGCGATGAACAGCACTGAGGCGATCATGCCGGTCGAATGCTCGGCGATCCTGAGCCAGAGGCGGCTGCTGCGGCTTCTTGCCTGCGCCATCAGTCGATGCCCTCCGGCTTGCGCAGCAGCCACAGCTGAACCAGGCTGAGCGCCACCAGGATGGCGAGCAGGATCATCGACAGCGCCGCACCATAGCCGAGCTTGAACGAGACGAAGGACTGGTTGAAGATCCAGTAGACGGCGGTCAGCGTCTGGTTGCGGGGGCCGCCGCGCAGGATGATGTAGAACTGGTCGAAGGCGAGGATCGAACCGGCGATCGACAGGATCAGCGCCAGCGCCAGCGTGCGGCGCATCAGCGGCAGGGTGATGGCGCGAAAGCGCGCGAACGGCCCTGCCCCGTCGATCATCGCGGCTTCCTGCAGATCGGTCGGGATCGACTGCAGGCCGGTCATCAGGATGATCATGGTGAAGCCCGCCACCTTCCAGACGACCATGGCGATGATCGACCAGAAGGCCGGCTGGAACGTCGCCAGGAGGTTGAACTTTTTCGCCGTCAGGCCGAAATCGTAGGCGGCCGGGCTGAACAGGCCGGAATCGACATTGAGCAGCCACGACCACAGCAGGCTGGCCGAGGCGAAGCCGACGACCGCCGGCATGAAGAAGGATGTCCGGTAAAAGCCGGTCAGCCGCCTGGGCTTTTCGATGAACAGCGCCAGCGGAAAGGCGACGGCGAAGATCACGATGGTGACGATCACGGTGTAGTAGGCGGTGAAGCTCAGCGCGTTCCAGAAACGGTTGTCGCGCAGGATCGCCCGGTAATTGTCGAAGCCGATGTAAAAATGCTCGCCCATCAGCGGCCAGTTGTGCAGCGACATCCAGGCGGTCATGCCGAGGGGAATGATGAAGAACACGACGACCAGCGCCACGGCCGGCGCGACATAGAGCAGGCCGATCCACTGCCGGCGGCCAACGCCGACCAGTTTTCTGGCGCGTGGCGGGGTGGTGGTGGTGGCGGTCATTTACCCTCCCCACAAGTGGGAGGGTAAGGAGCGCCGGCCGCCCGTCCAGGGAGACGGATCGGGCGGCCGGATCAGGACCTGCGACGGCAGGGGCGTCATGCGCCCTCGCCGCCGGCCAGTCCTTATTTCTGCGCCTGGTCGATGATCGACTGCATGGTCTCTTGTGCATTGGCGATGGCGCCATCGACGTCGTCGCCGAAGACAACCTCGTTGATCATCTGCGTCCACGGACCGTTGGCCGAGTTGATCAGGTCGTTGAACACCACGGAATAGGGCGTGCGGCCCTTGGCCATGGCTTCGGCGGCGATCTGGTAGCGCGGATCGAGATCCTTCAGCGCCTCCTTGGCGATGTCGCCGCGCACCGGCAGGCTGCCGTATTTGGCCAGGATGGTCTGGCCTTCGAGCGAATAGGCGAAGTCGAGAAACTCCTTCACCACGGCGAGCTTCTTGGTGCCCTTGGTGACGACGAAATTGTCGCCGCCGGCAAACGAAGACCAGCCGCTGTCCTTGCCCGGCAGGAAGGTGACGCCATAATCGATATCCGGATACTGCGTGTTGAGCGCGCCGATGGCGAAGGCGCCGGACGGCGAAATGCCGATATTGCCGGTGGCGAAGGCGGCAAAGAAGTTGGCGCCGGTGTCGGTCTGCGCGCCGGCCGGCACCAGGTCCTTCTTGACCATCGAGCGGTAGAGGTCGATGGCGCCGCGCAGCTGCGGGCTGTCCAGCGTCGCCTTCGAGCCGTCCTCGGAGAGGATATCGCCGCCCGAGGCCCACACCAGCGGCGTGAAGGTGAAGATGTTGCAGCCGCCGCAATTGCCGGAGAAGTAGAAGCCCTTGATGTCGCCGCCGAGCGCGTTGACCTTTTCGGCATCGGCCTCGATCTCGGCCCAGTTGGCCGGCCCCTTGTCGGGATCGAGCCCCGCCTGCTTGAACAGTTTCTTGTTCCAGATCAGCACCGAGGCGTCGGCCGAGAACGGCAGCCCGTAAATGTGGTCCTTGTAGGTGCCGGTCTTGACATGCGCCGGCGACAGGCTGGCGAAATAGGGCAGCGATTTCGCCCAGTCGGTGATGTCCTCGAGCTGGCCGGCGGCGGCAAAGGACGGCGTGTAGATCAGGTCGAGCGACAGCGCGTCGGGCGCCGTGCCGCCGGCGGCGGCGGCGCCATATTTCGGGATGATCTCGGCATTGGGAATGATGTCCAGCTTGACCTGGTTCTCATGGCCCTTGTTGAAGGCATCGACGATGCGCGGCATGAAGTTCGAGCCGTCGGCGCGAACCCAGATGTTGGCGGTGTCGGCGGCAGAAGCTGTTGCTAGCGTGCCCAGAATGCTCGCAAAGGCGAGTCCGGCGATCATGGTCTTCATGGTTTTCCTCCTCATGGTTCTGTTCTCCTCCCTGTTGCGGCGCTCCCTTAGATGGCGCCGCGCGTTCTCCTAGCCGTCCAATGGGCGGCCGCATGACTGACGCACCACCAGCCGGCACGGCAGTTTTCGAATGCCCGGCGCGGCGGGTTCGCCACCGACGAGCGAAAGCAGTGTGAGGCCGGCCTCGCGGCCGAGCGCTGCCAGGTTCATGTCGACCGAGGTCAGCGGCGGGCGGGTTGCCTCGGCCACGATCTCCCAATTGTCGAAGCCGATGACGCCGACGTCGCCAGGCACGCCTAAGCCGCGCTCGCGCAGCGCATCGATGACGCCGCGCGCGATCTGGTCGTTGCCGCAGAACACGGCGTCGGGTTTCTCTCCCTTCTTGTTGAAGAGCGTTGGGCCGTCGAACAGCTTTCCGACGGCTTCATGCCCCCAGGCTTCCGACCACGAGCCGAGCAAGGGCTCGGTCACCGGCAGGCCGTGCGCGGCCAGCACATCGCGAAAAGCCTGTGCCCGCTCATTCACCACGGCAAAACTGGCGGGACCGCTGACATGGGCGATGCGCCGCCGCCCGAGGCGGCAAAAATGCTCGACCGCCAGCCGCGCCCCGCCGGCATCGTCGGAGACGAAGGCGATGGCATCGGGATCGGGCTGGCTGAAGGCGTAGATGACGGGCACGCCGAGATTGGCGAGGTCGACCGGCAAATGGCGGTCGATGCGCTTGCCGCTGGCGATTATGCCGTCGATGCGCTTGTCCAGCATCGCCTCGACATGCAGCTGCGCCAGCCGCGGATCGTCCTCGACATTGCACATGAACACCGACACGCCGGCATCGACCAGCGCGTCCGAAATGCCCGACATGACCGGCAGCGAAAAGCGACCATAGGTATCGTTGGTCAACAGGCCGACGGTAAAGGAACGGCGCCGCAGCAGGCTCTGCGCCAGGCTGTTGGGGCGAAAGCCCAGACGCTGCGCCGTCTCGCGAATGCGCTGCCGCGTCTCGGCGGTCATCCGCCCCTGCCCGTTCAGCGCCTTCGATGCCGTGGCCACACTGACGCCAGCCATCGCCGCGACTTCGCGCAGGGTGACGGGTTGCTTGGCGGGTGGTGGCAACGTGTCGGGGGCCATGGTGCGGGTGTAAGTCCTCGGTTGGGAAAAGGTTTTCTCTTACTGGGCCGTGGCGTGTCCATGTGGGTGGATGGAAGATGCTGCGGAATTTGAGAAAAGGTTTTCTCAACGGGAGACTAGGATGAGAATTTTGGGATGGCAAGCGGAAATGAGGCGTCAAACGAACCCGCAGGTTGTCATGGCAACCGGCCTGCTCAACGACGGGGCGGCATAGGCGATTGCGCAAACTTGCTTACCAGCGACATTACCAATTCATACCGATCTCGCCGCGTTCGCTTGGCGATATTCGCCGCGGTCTCTTCAGCTGAGCTGGCGAGCAGCACATTGGCCGCAGTAATTTGCTGCTTGGCAAACTTAATCATCTGCTCAGCCATCGAAGCATTTATTCGCTCATCTGGTGTAACAAATGAACCGTCCTCAAAATCGCAATACATCGAAGCGTTGCGATATCTGAACAGAGCTGGCCCTACAGCAACTCCGGCGGCGGCCTTCATAAATAGGTCTTCAACGTCGATGGCCTTTTTCTCGGCTGCTACGGCCTCTTCGATCAACGGCACGGCGCTGGCCAATCCCATGAACTGACTTGCTTTCGAGTCATGTGATCTGAAGCGCTTTCCCGTGACCTTCCAGTCGACAGGAATGCCGAGAACGATCTGAGTGGCGGCGCCCAAAAGGATGGATAGCTTGCCGGCCTCTTCGCAAGCCACATACGAAAGAGCGTAGGATCTGCTTATCCTGCTGTTTTGGTAAAGTAACTCCGCGTCTTTTAGGAGTTCAGACGCGTTGTGACGAATCGCTATCATTCCTTCACAGATCGCCTGAAGGCTAAGATCTTTCATTCTCGATAATCCCATATTCTGTGAAATTGGGTGCGACTCTACTGGCGTCCAGCAATTGATCGTTTTGATTGCAAAGTAGCCGCATTAAAGCAAACTGCACTCAAAGCTAATTTTGAGTCGCTTGGTATCGGAATAATAGGCAGCGAATGGAGCTAGCTTTCAATCGCATCGCGCTTCGAAGGCTATGCGAGTCGTCGATAGCAATGGAAGATGAATTTGGGCTGGATGTGGCAAAAGCGCTTATGGCGCTTCTGGCTGAGTTGCGTGCTGCGGATTGCATTGACGACCTTCCGGATGTCGATATGACACCCACCAAAGGGCTCGGCCAGTCAACATCCATTCAAGTGACCGCTGGGGTGTTTCTGAAAATACAAGTGAACCACACGACCCCGCCGATGGATGCTTCCCAGGCGATCCTATGGGGCAAGGTCAGTCGGATAAAGATCATGGACATCTCGGATGAACGATAGAACTGACTCCTTCACTCCCGATTGGACGCATCCGCCTGGGTCTACAATCGCACGCATTATGGATCAACACGGCATGTCGTTAGCGACGTTTGCCACCCACATCGATCTTCCTGAACCGGAGGCAGATAGGCTTCTGATCGGGGAGACAGAGATCGACGAATCGTTGGCGCAACGCCTGAGTAAGGCCGTGGGTTCATCAGCTTCTTTTTGGTTGAAGCTAGAGCATATTTACCGAGCTGATTTTGAACGGACTGTGGGAAGGAAGACGGTAGAACAGCAGACTTGGCTGGCGCAATTTCCGGTCAAGGACATGGTGAAATTTGGCTGGGTTCCAGCACCAGCCAAGGAGGATTTGGCCGCGACTCTCCTGCATTTTTTTGGAGTTGATGACAAGGTCTCATGGCAGGCCCGATACGGACAGGACATAGCGGCAGTCTCATTCCGAACATCGCCCACCTACGAATCAAGACCGGGAGCCGTAGCAGTATGGCTTCGCTGGTCGGAGCTTCAGAGTGAGTTCATCCCATGTGCGCTTTGGAACCCTGCCCTCCTAAAGCTAAAGGTGACCGAGATGCGTGCTTTGACACGTCGGAAACATCCATGGCAGTTCATCCCACTTTTGCAGGCACTGTGTGCCGAATGCGGTGTTGCGCTCGTAATCGCTCCGGCTCCCACGGGATGCAGGGCAAGCGGCGCCACACGCTTCCTTTCAGCGACGAAGGCGCTTATCGCCTTGACGCTTCGCTACAAGTCAGATGACCATTTCTGGTTCACGTTCTTTCACGAGGTTGGCCACCTTCTGCTGCACGGTAAGGATGCACTGTTTCTCGAAGATGGAAGCGAGGTCGCTGAGAAGGAAGAGAAAGAGGCCAACGAATTTGCCGAGCGCACCCTGATACCTTTGGAGTTCAAAGGCTCGCTTGAAAAGATCCGATTTCGAGCCAACGACATCATTCGTTTGGCAGTGCAGATCGGCATCTCACCCGGAGTTCTTGTAGGGCAATTACAGCACTCAGGTCAGCTTGGCCGAGGCCAGTTCAACACGCTAAAGCGTCGTTATGAGTGGTCTCAGTTTGATACGAAGCTATCCTCGAAATAGCAGGTGTTGCGCAGGACTTTTCTGCCAATTGCACAAGCTATCCTCCAATGCCTGCATCCCTACCTTCAACTTCGCGTCGATCTGGAGCAGCAAGTCGTCCAGTTCTGAGGCGCGCAAATTCGCATTTGCTGCTCCGCCGAACAACAGACGAGCGCCGCGAAGTGGTCCAGTAGCGCTGTGCCAGAGATAGGCCGAGCCAGGCTCAATCGGTGCAATACCGAGCTTACCAAGCATTGTGAGAAAATCGAAGCGGCCGAGACGACCGAAGCGCATAACGTCATCCATTGAGCGATACATCTTGTCGAATACCGCCTGTGGGTTCTGCCCAACCTCGACGTGCAGGTCATGGATCATCCCCGCATGGGTGCGAGGTGGACCGACCCACGCAACATAGGTCTCGAACACTCTTGCTGTACCCTTTGTCGAGTCTGCTCTTAGGCTCTCGTACTTCCGATGGTTGCTAAAGCGCCATATACGAAGCAGTTGCTCATTGACGGCGAGCCAAGGTCGGAAAGCTCCAGGATTCTGAGATATTGCGGCCCAGTCCCAACGGCTTGGTCCTCCTACTTTTCCGTATATCTGCCGGGTAAGCTCCCATCCGTCGGCCTGATGTTTCCCGAAATGAGTAGCAAGGAATACGAGCCAATACGCTTCGTCGCGTCGGCCGGCGCGCAGGTGGAGAACTGCAGCTTTGAGCGGATCGAACATGCCGGAAGCAGGGTCGGCACGCGAAGGATGGTGCTGCCCGTCACGGATGTGAAAAACGAACTCAATTCGTCGCCGGCTGTCAACAAGCTGCTTAGCAAGACAGTTATACTGATCCTCCGTTGCGAGACCAGGCAAAGGAACGGTGTTGTTGTTGATCTCGTGTAGTACCTGCTGAAAGGTAGCGATCCTTAGATGCTCCGCGGCGCTCAACTCTGCTTTTCCTTCCCTACAACAAGCCCAGGAATATCAGGCTGGGGTATGAATGCTTGTGGAAGCTCTGCCTCCCTCCCTCGGATGAAGGCGTCGTAGACAGTCGAGGACATCAGATTCTTCTGTTTGACGACACCGCGATGGTCCTTCTGATCGAACAGTCTCTTTACAAGAAGGAGCCGAGCCAAATCGATCCAATATGGGTCTATTCCGTCTGTTCGGCCCAAAACGGTCGCCCCTTCTCGAATTTGGCGTTCCATATCCAGCAGCCATCTGACCGAAGTCCACGGATCCCCTTTCGGCATCGGCGGCATCCCAATCGTATCCTGCCAGCCAGCGGCGATATATTTTTTGGCCCTCGCCTCTTCCCTGTCGTAGAGGTGAAGGCTTCCTACTGAATGGCTATAGGTACCGATTTCAAGATCGGTACTGCGGGCGACCAGTTCTTGGAGCACGGTGAATGCAAACACGTCGTGCGGCAAGCCGCGATAGGCGTCGTTGGAGCGCATGGAAACTTGACAATGAAGGTAGTCTCCCCGAGCGAAAAACTGGACCGTGCACGTGCAGGGAACATCCTTCTCCCCCAAGTCCGCTTGGTCAAAAATCTGGACGACTGCTTGGCGCGTGCTGCGCTTGTCCGGATCATTGAGCATGTCAATGATCCGTTTGATTTGGTTAGGTTTTCCTGCGAAGAGCCGCGGTCCGTACGCGCCGGTGGTGGAAGTCGCTTCCTGCGGAATTTTCGAGAATTCGCGGTATTTTGGTATGTAGTATTCGACAAAATCGAGAGTGTCTGACCCTGATAGGTACCAAAGCGTCTCACCTAGACAGCTTAAAAGTGTTGCCCTTTCTTCAGTCCGGCTGAACCTATTTCTAGGATTCGCCAGTTTTAGTAGAACTCCAGTTTCCTCTCGGTTTGGTCCCTTGGTAGGGCTCAAGCGATTACGACTTCTCAGTAATCTTCGGTAGACTACGCCGAGTAGATCATCGAGAGTTTCCCGCACCACGTACATTGTATGCGTCCAGTCACCCTTCCGAATCGGATGAGGCACTGTCGCACAATTTCAGCAACCGGATATCAAATTTAGAAGTATCGTCTGTCTCGGATCGAAAGTTATCTGTTCCGGCATCGCGACCCAAAGTCGAGTTCACCCGCAGCCTCCCGCGATGGGCGATGGGCTGATGGGCGCGGCGGGCCTGTTCGAATCCACCCGTCATGGACATTGCTGCGACCTAAACAGACCGGCAGTTTCAGGAGCATGCCAAAGGCCACCTGGATGACAGGAACCAGGCGCAAAGCAGCTTCCGTAGCGTAGAAATCAAAGAGCCTGGCGGTAGAACCTGCCATTTAAGCTCAGCTTCATGATCCAAACTGTCCCTGCGGTCAGATGCGATGGCGGAGCGCGTCGATGATCACCGCCATCGCAGGGGAGAGCTGTCGCCTGCTCGGATAGTAGAGGTGATAGCCGGCAAAAGGCGGGCTCCAGTCGTCAAGCACGAGCCTGAGGCGTCCCTCGGCGATGTGGTGGCTGACGAGGTTTTCCGGGACGTAGGCGATCCCGAAACCGCTTGTCGCAGCCTCGATCATGGGAATGGACGAATTGAAGGTGAGTTGGCCCTCCACCCGCACACGAAGGTCGCGGCCATCCCTGGCGAATTCCCAGGCATACAATCCGCCGAACGTCGCCTGCCGCATATTGATGCAGTCATGATCGACCAGGTCCTGGGGCGCGGTCGGAACCGGATGGCGGGAAAAGTAGTCGGGCGAAGCCACGGCCACGAGCCTCCAATCGGGCCCGATGCGCACTGCGATCATATCCCTGTCGATGCTCTCGCCAAGCCGCACGCCTGCGTCGAAGCGCTCCTCCACAATGTTCTTCATGCCGTTGTCGCTGTAGAGCTCGACGCGCACGTCGGGATTGTCGTTGAGCACGGGCTGGAGCTTCGGCCAGACGGTCGTCTGGAGCGCATGGTCGGACAGGGTGATGCGGACCGTTCCGGAGGGCTTGTCGCGAAACGCCACCAGGCTTGCGAGGTCGGATTCGATTTCCTCGAAGCGGGGAACGAGAGATTGGAAAAGTCGCTCGCCGGCCTCCGTCGGAGAGACGCTCCGCGTCGTACGCGTCAGCAGGCGGACGCCAAGACGAGCTTCAAGCTCCTTGATTGTCGAACTCAGGGTCGACTGCGAGGTTCCGAGCTTTGCCGCCGCCCTGGTGAAACTGCGCTCCCGGGCGACCGCCACGAACCAGAGCAGATCCTTCATGCCATCGCGCTGCATAGGGCACCTCCCATCGGACATTCATATCATGAGCAGATAAGTCCATGCGGATTGCTTAGTCTACTTAAATGGGTTCCCCTGCAATATCTTCTGGCAGCGATGGGGATTGGCGGCTGATCCGTCCGGTCACTTTGCCAGGAAGCCAATCATGGAAACCACATACGACACAAGGCTTGTTGAACACCGCGCCCCATGGGGCGCGGTGTTGTCGATGGCGCTGTGTGTTTTCGTGCTCATCGCGTCGGAATTCATGCCCGTCAGCCTGCTGTCGCCGCTAGCGGCCGATCTCGGCATCACCGAGGGCCGCGCGGGACAGGCGATCTCGATTTCGGGCGCTTTCGCCGTCGTGACCAGCCTGCTGGTCGCCGGCCTCACGCGCCACATCGACCGCCGACTGGTCGTGACCGGCTTCACCCTCCTCCTCATCGTGTCCGGTCTGGCTGTCACCTTCGCGCCGAACTACGCGTTGCTCATGGTCGGCCGGGCGCTGCTCGGCATCGCGATCGGCGGGTTCTGGTCGATGTCGACCGCGATCGTCATGCGCCTCGTGCCGCAAGACATGGTTCCGAAGGGTCTCGCCATGCTGAACGCCGGCAATGCCATTGCGGCTACCATCGCCGCGCCGCTGGGCAGTTTTCTCGGCGCCTATCTCGGCTGGCGCGGCGCTTTCTTCCTCGTCGTGCCGTTTGGTCTCCTGGCGCTGGCCTGGCAGTGGACAAGCCTGCCGGCGCTGCCGCCGCGCCGCAGGAAGCGTGCCGGCAATCCGCTGGCGCTGCTCGGCCGTCTTCCTGTCGCTACCGGCATGGCGTCGATTATGATGCTGTTCATGGGCCAGTTCGCGCTCTTCACCTATCTGCGGCCCTTCCTCGAGAACGTCACGCGGCTCGACATCGCCGTCCTCTCGGCGGTCCTGCTGGCGATGGGGCTGGCCGGGGTGCTCGGCACATGGTGCGTCGGCCGGCTTTTGCGCACGCGTCTGTTCAGCATCCTCACCGTCATCCCGCTGGTCATGGCTGCGCTGGCCGCCGCGCTCATCGCCCTCGGTGCACTCCCGGGTCCCACAGCGCTGCTGCTCGTTGCCTGGGGCTTCTTCGGCATGGCCGCGCCGGTCGGTTGGGGCACGTGGCTCAGCCGAACATTGCCGAACGACGCGGAGGCCGGCGGCGGGTTGCAGGTAGCCGTCATCCAGCTCGCCATCACCGGCGGCGCCGCGATCGGCGGCACGCTGTTCGATACGGTCGGCTGGTGGGCACCGTTCACTCTGGGCGCGGTCCTGCTCTGCGGATCGGCGCTCGGCGCCCTTGCCGCAGCGCATATGGCCCGGAGGTCTTTGCCATGACGATCGAACGTGCGCCGCTCAGCCGCCGGACATTGCTCGGCGCCGCGCTCGCGGTGGCGGCCCTGCCTCGCACAGCCGCCAGCCAGGAATCTCCCGTCAGCCAGGAGCCCACCGACATGAAGATCAGGATGATTTTCAACGGCCGCACCATGACCGCCACGCTCTACGACAATCCGTCGGCGCGCGACTTCTTCTCCATGCTGCCGCTCGACCTCGAGATCGAGGACTACGCCCACAACGAGAAGATCGCCTATCTGCCACGCAAGCTGACCGAGGAGGGAAGCGGTCCGTTCGCCGACGAGCAACCCTACGACCTGTGCTATTTCATGCCCTGGGGCAACCTGGCGATGTTCTACGCCGACTACCGCCACCCCGGGCTGATCAGGCTTGGCCGCTTCGACGAGGGCGAGCAGGCCCTCCACATTCGCGGCAAATTCCCGCTTCGCATCGAACGCATTTGAGGACGCAAAGGAGATCACCATGGACATTCTTCGCGCCGGCACCAGGCCTTCCGGCAAGGGACCGCCTGACTGGTTCACCGGAACGGTGCGGATCGATCCGCTGTTCAATCCCTTCGACGCCGAGCGGGTTCAAGGCGCACAGGTGACCTTCGAGCCCGGCGCCCGCACCGCCTGGCACACGCATCCGCTCGGCCAGACGCTGATCGTCGTCTCCGGCCTGGGCCGCGTGCAGCGCGAAGGTGGCCCGGTCGACGAAATCCGTCCGGGCGACGTCGTCTGGTTCGCGCCCGGCGAAAAGCACTGGCACGGCGCGTCGCCTCAGACCGCCATGACCCACATTGCCCTCCAGGAGGTCAAGGATGGCAAGGTCGTGGACTGGCTGGAACATGTCAGCGACGCCGATTACGGCGCCTGATCTTCTGCTCGGAAGGAACCAACATGCTTGCAACCGTTCTTCACAAACCGGGCGACATACGCTGCGAGGAAATCGCCGATCCGAAAATCATGCGACCGACGGACGCCATCATCAAGCTGTCGGCAAGCTGCATCTGCGGCTCGGACCTGTGGCCTTATCGCGGGCTGCAGCCGGTCGCCGGGCCGATGCATATGGGCCACGAATATTGCGGCATCGTCGTCGAGGTCGGCGCAGAGGTGCGCACCGTCCGTCCCGGCCAGTTCGTCGTCGGCTCGTTCTGCCTCTCGGACAACACCTGCCCGCATTGCCGCTTCGGCTTCCAGTCGTCTTGCGTGCAGCGCGAGTTCATGTCGGGCGCGCAGGCGCCTTACGCCCGCGTGCCGTTGGCCGATGGCACACTGGTCGCCACCGCCGAGGTGCCGCCGGCCGAACTCATCCCTGACCTGCTGGCTGTGTCCGATGTGCTCGGCACCGGCTGGTATGCGGCCGACGCAGCCGAGGTCCGCGAAGGATCGACGGTGGTGGTGGTCGGCGACGGTGCGGTCGGCCTGATGGGCGTGCTTGCGGCCAAGGAGATGGGCGCCGAGCGCATCATCGCCATGAGTCGGCACGCCAGCCGCCAAACACTCGCCCGCGACTTCGGCGCCACCGACATCGTCGCCGAGCGCGGCGAGGAAGGCGTGGCCCGCATCAAGGAACTCACCAAGGGTGTCGGCGCGGACTCCGTGCTGGAATGCGTCGGCACGGGAGAATCCTTCGACCAGGCGCTGGCCTGCTCCCGCCCCGGCGGCACCATCGGCTATGTCGGCGTGCCGCACGGCGTGAACTTCGACGGCCAAAAACTATTCTTCGGCCAGAAACGAATGCTGGGCGGCCCGGCGCCGGTGCGCCGCTTCCTGCCCGACCTGATGGACCGTGTGCTGCAAGGTCGGATCAAGCCCGGCAAGGTCTTCGACCTCAAGCTGCCGTTGGCCGAGGTCGCTGAAGGCTACCGCGCCATGGACGAGCGTCGCGCCATCAAGGTCATGCTTTCGGTGTGAGCAAGATCGGGCGGACGGCCTGTGCGCACCCACAACTCAGAAAAGGGACGACATATGACTATGAGATTGAAGATTGCCGCGCTTGCGCTTGCGCTTTCGGTCGCCACGCCGGCTTTCTCGCAAGAATCCGCGATCATCGGCGCATGGCGCATGATTTCGCTCGAGGCCGGCGCCGAGCGAAACCTCAAGCCCGTGTCCTATTCCGGCCAGGTCATCTTCACCGAGGCCGGCACCCTCTCTGTGCAGGCGCAGAACCCCGACCCCAAGGCGCCGGACACGCCTTACACGGCGAATGGCTACGAAGCCTATTACGGGCCGGTCGCCATCAACGACCAGGACAAGACCTTCGTCATCACGATCGAGTCCTCCCTGGTCCGCAACCTTGTCGGCAAGAGCATGAAACGCAAATTCGAGGTCTCGGGCAACAAACTGGTCCTCACGCCTGACAACCCGGCCGAAGGCTGGCGCGTGACCTACGAACGCTACTGATCCGAACAGTTGGGTTGCCGATGGCCAAGATGGCGCGGATTTCAGACCGAGATGGCGTCATGGCGGAGCTGGTGCCGATCATGGCGGCCGTCTTCGCCGGCTTCCTGCTGATCGGCCTGGCGCTACCCGTCCTGCCGCTGCATCTTCACCTGCAGCTCGGCTTCGGCCCCTTCGCAGTCGGGCTAGTGACGGGCAGCCCGTTCGTCGCCTCGATGCTGTCGCGCATCGGGGCTGGAAACTATGCCGATGGACGCGGCGGCAAGCGCGCCGTCGTCGTCGGCCTCATTGCCGCTGCCCTTGCCGGGTTATTTTACCTCGGCTCGCTGGCATTGCTCGACCGGCCGGTAGCGTCCGCATCGGCGCTGTTCGCCGGCCGGGCGGTGCTGGGCGCGTCCGAGAGCTTCATCATCACCGGCGGCGTCGCCTGGGGCCTCTCCGTTGCGGGCGGACAGAACTCCGGAAAAGTCATAGCCTGGTGGGCACGGCGATGTTTGCGGCGCTCGCGCTAGGAGCGCCGGTCGGATCTGCGCTCTATGCAGCGAGCGGTTTCACCGCGGTCGCGCTCGCGACAATCGTCCTGCCGCTGGCGACGCTGCTTGCCATCCTGCCGATGCGCGGCACCAGCGCCGCCGCGGGCAGCGTGCTGCAGTCATGGAGGAGCGTGGCGAAAGCGGTCTGGCTTCCTGGCGTCGGAGCTGCTTTCAGCAGCCTCGGCTATGGTGCTATTCTGGGCTTCGGCGCCCTGCTCTTCGCCGAGCGGGGCTGGCAGCCGGTATGGCTTCCTTTCACGGCCTATGCTGCGTCTCTGATTGTGGCAAGGCTGTGCTTCGGCCACCTGCCCGACAGGCTTGGAGGCGCACGCGTCGCCGTGATCTTCGTCGCGGTCGAGGCGGCAGGGCTGATGCTGATCTGGCTTGCGACCGGGCCTGTTGTCGCCGCGATTGGAGCGGGCCTGACTGGCCTCGGCTACTCGCTGGTCTATCCCGGCCTCGGCGCCGAGGCCGTAAGCCGTCTTCCGTCGCGCAGCCGCGGCCTGGCCATGGGACTCTACACCGTCTTCCTCGACGTGGCGCTCGGCTTCGGCAGTCCGGCGCTCGGCCTGGTCGCCGCGTCGACGGGGCTGCAATTCGTCTTCTTCGCCGTCGCGGCGGCAACGCTTCCGGCGTTGGGCATAGCTCTGCTGCTGGGTCGCCGTAGCGCTCCATTATAGACAGCTCGCCGGCGCCGTCTGCATGAGGTTCGCTCATAGTCTCTTTCCGGGTCGCCACTGAGGCTGAACCCCTGCCCCGCAAGGGTCGACGAGGCCCGGCAAATCCCCTCCCAGACACACTCCAGAAACAAAATTCAACAGTTCGGAAAAACCGGCGAAAAGATCGGGTGGCATAAGCTTCCCCGTCGGGATTCCGGGCACTTCCTTTTTGGAAGCCCTCCACCAACAAAATCGCAGCGGCGGCGCAGTGCCTGCTCCAGCGGCGGCATGAACAGCCGGGCAATGCCCGGCCAGGACGAGAGAGTATGGACATGGACTACGATATCGCCGAACTGGACAGCGACGCGGCAACACCGATCGGCGGCCTGCCAGGCATCGATGCGCTGGCACGGATCGCTCGCGGCCCGACAAGGAACGGCCAGGTCCTGACGGGCGCCGACTTTGCCCGGCAGCCGGGTGAGCGGCTCGATACGGTGTTCGAGAAGCTCGCCGTAACGTTTGCCGCACTGCCGGCGGTGATCTCCGAAGGGCGCGTGTGGACCTATCAGGAGCTGAACAGCCGCGCCAACCAGTTCGCCCGCATGCTGATCAAGCACGGCGTGCGGCCGGGCCACCGGGTCGGGCTCATTCTCGACCGATCGGCGGAAACCTATGTCGCGTTGCTGGCGGTGATGAAGGCGGGGGCTGCCTTCGTGCCGCTGGCTACCGCGTTTCCGCAGGAGCGGATGGCGCTGATCATCGAAGACGCCGCCGTCAGCATGATCGTCACCATCGCCGCCTATGCGTCGCGCGCCGGTCAACTGCCCGTTCCCCATGTGCTGATCGACAGCGCCGCCGCCGAAATTTCCGCACAGTCGCCCGCGCCGCTGAAGCCGCAGGCGACCGACGACATCTGCTACATCCTCTATACCTCGGGTACCACCGGCAAGCCCAAGGGTGTGGTCATCACGCACCAGAGCTTCGTCAATTTTATACACGTCGCCGCCGCCTCCTACGGCTACCGGCCGGGCGACCGGGTGTATCAGGGCATGACCATTGCCTTCGACTTTTCCTCCGAAGAGATCTGGGTGCCGTTCGTCGCCGGCGCGACGGTGGTGCCGGCACCTGGCCAGATGCCGCTGGTGGGCGAGGAACTGGCGGATTTCCTGCGCCTCCATGACATCACCTGCATGGCCTGCAGCCCGACATTGTTGTCATCGATGACATCGGACGTTCCCAGCCTGCGCACGCTTCTGGTGGGCGGCGAGGCCTGCCCGCACAATCTGGTGGTGCGCTGGTCGAAGCCGGGCCGGCAGATCCTCAACACCTACGGGCCGACCGAGGCGACCGTCACCGCAACGATGGGGGCGCTGACGCCGGACCGTCCCGTCACGATCGGGGCGCCGTTGCCGACTTACTCGATCGTCATTCTCGACGCTTCGCTGCCGCAACTTGCCGAGCCCGGTGAACTGGGCGAGATCGGCATTGCCGGCATCGGGCTCGCCGTCGGTTATCTGAACCGGCCGGACCTGACCGACCAGAAATTCATCGCCGATTTCGTCGGCCTGCCGAACAACCCCTCGCAGCGCATCTACCGCACCGGCGATCTTGGCCGGATCAACGATAGCGGCGAGATCGAGTATGCCGGGCGCATCGACACGCAGGTGAAGATTCGCGGATATCGCATCGAGCTCGGCGAGATCGAGGCGGTGCTGCTCGACCAGCCCGAGATCGCGCAGGCCGCCGTCACCACCTGGGAGATCGAGCCCGGCCGCGTCGAACTGGTTGCCTATTACGCGCTTAAAACCGGCGTAGCGGCGATTTCCCGAGGGGATCTCGCCCAGACGATGAAGCGGCGGCTGCCGGACTATATGGTGCCCGCCTATCTGGAGGAGCTGCCCGCCATCCCGATGACGGTCTCCAACAAGGTGGATTTGCGCCAGCTGCCGAGGCCGACGAGTGTTCGGCTTTCGGCAGATCGCGCCATAGTGCCGCCCGCCAATGAGGACGAGCGTTTCCTGGCGGAAGCGCTGGCCACGGTGCTGAAATTCGACGCGGTGTCGGTCGAGGATCACTTCTTCGACGATCTCGGCGCCAACTCCTTGCTGATGGCGCATTTCTGCGCGCGCGTGCGCACCAGGAAGGAATGGGCGACGACGTCGATGCGCGACATCTATCTCTATCCCACAGTGGCGCGCCTGGCGCTGCATCTGGGGGTAGCGGAGGAGATGACGACGGCAACCAACGAGCCGGTCCTCACCCGCCGGGCCTCGAATTTCGCCTACTGGACCTGCGGCGCGGCGCAGCTTTCGTTCTACGGCCTCTACAGCTACGTGGCGCTCTGGGCGATCAATGACGGCCTCAACTGGATGTATGACGCGCTCGACGATCCGCTGCAGCTCTATATCCGGTGCGTGGCGCTTTCGGCGGCCGTGTTCTTCGGCATGTCGGGCTTTGCCGTCCTTGCTAAATGGGTGCTCATCGGCCGCTGGAAGGCCGAGGCGTTTCCGATCTGGGGCGTGCGCTACTTCCGCTTCTGGGTGGTCAAGACATTGATCCGCACCGCGCCCGTCGTGCTGTTCCGCGGCAGCCCGCTCTACAGCCTCTATCTGCAGCTGCTCGGCACCAAGCTCGGGAAAAACGCCGTCATCGAATCGAAATCCGTGCCCGTCTGCACGGATCTTATTTCCATCGGCGCCAACACCATCCTGCGCAAGGAATCGATGATCCTCGGCTTCAGGGCCCAGTCCGGTTATATCCACACCGGGCCGCTGACCATCGGCCGCGATGCCTTCGTCGGCGTCGGCTCCACGCTCGATATCGACACCAGCATCGGCAACGGCGCCCAGCTCGGCCATTCGTCCTCGCTGCATCGCGGGCAAAGCATCCCGGACGGCGAGCACTGGCATGGATCGCCGGCGGTGCCGACCACGGCGGACTATTGCAAGGTGCGCAATGTCAATCCTTACCAGGTCCGGCGCTTCCTCTATGAAGCGCTGCAGCTGGTCGGCCTGTTTGGCCTTGTCACCCCGCTGCCGCTCCTGTTCCACAGCTACTGGGAATATGTCGGCGACGACTATCAGGAGACGATCGGCCTTGTCGCAATCGGCACCACGGTCACGCTTTTCGGCTATATCGCGGCGGCTTTCCTGGCAGCGACGCTGGTGCCGCGCCTGACCAGCCTCATCTTGAAGCCGGGCCGCACCTACACGCTTTACGGTTTCCGCTACTGGCTGCAGACCGTCGCCGAATTCGCCAGCAATTCCCGCGTGCTCGGGCTCCTGGCCGGCGACAGCTCGGCCATCGTGCACTACATGCGCGCCATCGGCTGGAACCTCAACAGAGTGGTGCAGACCGGCTCCAATTTCGGCTCCAACCAGCAGCACGAAAATCCGCTTCTGTGCGAGATCGGCACCGAGACCATGGTCTCGGACGGGCTGTTCATGATCAACATGCACAAATCCGCCTCGGCCTTCAGGCTCGAGCCGACGCGCATCGGCGAACGCAACTATCTCGGCAACAACATCTATTATCCCCCGGACGGCCGCACCGGCGACAACGTGCTGCTCGGCACCAAGGTGATGATCCCCATCGACGGGCCGGTGCGCCACAATGTCGGCCTTCTCGGTTCGCCCGCGTTTGAAATCCCGCGCATGGTGAACCGCGACAAGGAGCTTATCGCCGGCGTCGACGAGGCCGACCGGCGCCGGCGCATCCCGCACAAGAACCGCCACAACCTGGTGACCATTCTTCTGTTCCTGGCAACGCAATGGGTCATGCTGTTCGCCACGCTGGCGATCTGGGACCGGGCGCTGAACTACTATACGGAATGGGCGGAGGTCGCCCTGTTCGCCGCTGTGCTTTTGACCTCGGCGATCACCATTCCGTTCTACATTCTGGTCGAGCGGGCAAGCCTTGGCTTTGGCCGGCTGAAGCCGCAGATGACGACGATCTACGACGTCGCCTTCTGGCGCCACGAACGCCACTGGAAGCTGGCGGATTCGCCGATCGTGCGCCTGTTTGCCGGCACGCCGTTCCGGCCGATGATCCTGCGCCTGCTCGGCGTCAAGGTCGGCAGCCGGGTCTATGACGGCGGCAGCAATTTGACCGAGCGTTCGCTGGTCGAGATCGGCGACGACGTCACGCTCAACGAGGGCTGCGTGATCCAGGCCCATTCGCTGGAAGAAGGCGCGTTCAAGTCCGATTTCATCCGCATCTGCGATGGCTGCACGCTCGGGCCTTCCGCCTTTGTCCACTACGGCGTGGTGATGGGCAAAGGCTCGATGGTCGATGCGGACTCCTTCGTGATGAAGGGCGAAGAGCTGGAGCCCAACTCGATCTGGCGGGGCAACCCGGCCAAGCTGCATCGCTTCGTCACGCCGGTGCCGGAGGATAGCGTCAAGGCAACGGCTTGATGAGCGCAGACATCCGCCTCGTTTCGGTGACCGGGGCCAACCGGGCCCTGGTCGCGGCTCTGGAACTGGCTGCGGATCAGATGGATTTCGTCGCCAGCAATGCGGAGTCGCTGGACGAAGCCGAAAGCGACGGGGACGCTCGGCCGCGCGTCGTCATGGCAGGGGATCGCGTCGTCGGTTTCCTGATGTACGAGGCGCCGCAGGACGACGACGAGGCGCGGATCTACCGCTTCATGATCGATCGCGTCCATCAGGGCCAAGGCTACGGCAAGGCCGCTTTGCGCGAAGTGCTGGATGAAATCATGCGGCTCGGCCACATCAGCCACGTTTCGATCTGCTACGAACCTGGGAATGAAGCGGCACGCCGCCTCTATCGCGCTGCCGGTTTCGTCGAAGAAGGGCCCGACGAGGACGGGGAAATGATCGCCGACCTCGCTCTGCGGGGCGAACAGCCATGACGCGCCGGCTCAATGCCGGTGCCAGCCTGTCGGCGCAGTTGCTGGCGGCGATGGCCGCCATGGCACCGGCCGGCGTTCGGATCGGATGCCGCACGATCCGCGAAGGCGATGAGAACCATTTGCTGCCGCAGGAAGCACGCTCCATCCCGTCACGCCTGCCGCTGATGCGGCGGGCGAGTGGCGCGGCGCGGTGGATCGCGCACGAGCTGCTGGCGGATATGGGCTTGAACGACGTCGCTATCCTCCGCGGCTCCTCCGGCGCACCGGTATGGCCTCATGGAGTAACGGGGTCGCTGGCTCACGACGACGAGATAGCCGTGGCGGCCGTCGCGCCGCTCTCCCACGTCGCCTCGCTCGGCATCGATATCGAGCCCGCTTTGCCCCTGCCCGACGACATCTTCGCGCTGGTTGCAGTCCCCGCTGACCGGATCGACGCAACCGACTTGTGTCTTGCCGGTCGCATCCTTTTTGCCGCCAAGGAAGCTGTCTACAAGGCCGCCTACCCGCTTGATGGCGAAGTGCTGGGCTATGAGGACATCACCGTCGATCTCGACGCAAGCGACGCTGTGACGAAGACGGGCCGCAGAGCGAAACTGGTTTACTGCGTTGCTCCGTGTGTGGTCGTTCTGGCGTTTGTCGATGGTGTCCGAAGCGCCCCCCTTTAAGCGCGATGGGCCAGCGCCCGACAGCAACGCCTGCTCAACAAAGCGCTTTTTTTTCGCAGAGCGGTCGCAAAAGGCTCACACGGTTCGTCCTTTGACAGAAGAAGGAGAGCGCCATGAGAAACCTTATTATCACCGAGTTCATCAGCATCGATGGCATCGCCGAGGTCGAGAAGCTGCCCAGCGTGACCTGGAACGATGAGATGCAAAGGTTCAAGGAGGACGAGCTTGCCGACAGCGGGGCCATGCTTCTGGGGCGCACGACCTACGAGATTTTTGCCGGCTCTTGGCCCAAGGAAACCGGAGATTTCGCCGACCGGTTCAATGCGCTGCCGAAATATGTCGCGTCGACAAGCCCGAAGGCACTCGACTGGAAACCGGCCGAGTTGCTGAAGGGTGTGTTGCCGGAAGCGGTTCGGGCGCTGAAGCAAGGCAGCGGCGGCAACATCTATGTGCATGGCAGCCTGAGCGTCGCGCGGGAATTGCTGCGCCATGGTCTGGTCGATCGCGTCAGGCTGCTGAGCTACCCTGGCTCCGTCGGGGAGGGCAAGAAGCTGTTCCCGCCCGATATGCCGGTGGCGTTGGAGCCGATCTCGACCGTACAGTTCAGCAATGGCGTGGTGGCGCTGGAATATGCGGCTGGGAGGGTGTGAGACGCTGGTGGGGTAATCTCCCCTTTAGGGGAGATGTCGCCGAAGGCGACAGAGGCGGTCGGTCCGTCCTGACGCAACCTCCTATCGACAGTAGGAGGTCTAGCTTCACGCGAGACGACCCCCTCTGGCCTGCCGGCCATCTCCCCCTCGAGGGCATAGGCGCTAAGATAGCTTTGGCATGGACTGAAATTTGCGCTTTCGTGGTGGTTCGCGCCAGCGATATCGCAAGGCATGGAGATTTTGGCGCAGGGCCGCCAAGGAAGGTTGAGTAAAGATGGTCGCGATCAGAGAGGCGACGATCTGGCGGGTGGCGCGCCACAGTAGCGGGCGCCCGTCGCTCAAGGGGGAGAGACACCCAACTCCTGCGAGAGGGGTTCGGTCACAAGCGCGATGAGGAAGTGTGCAAGGATCCAAGACCTTGCGATCCTTGGGTCTTTGGCGGGAGGAGAGCGCAGCCCGATCAGGCTCTTCAGGCGCTTGAAGGCGAGTTCGATGCGCCAGCGCATGCGGTAGAGCTTGAGGACCGTATCGGCGGGAAANGCTCTTCAGGCGCTTGAAGGCGAGTTCGATGCGCCAGCGCATGCGGTAGAGCTTGAGGACCGTATCGGCGGGAAACTCCTCCCGGTCAAGCGAGGTCACAAGCAGGACGAAGCCGGCCGCAATCAGCGTCTGCGGTTGAACCTTGTTGCCCTTGGCCCTGGCTTCCTTGTTGATTTTGCGCCGCGCTTCTTGTGCCGCGGCCTCGGATTTGCGCAAGGCGATCAGGCGCATCTTCACAGGCTCGCCCTTCTTGAGTGCCAGCCGGGCAGGCGTTTCGCAGACTTCCTCCCGGCAGCTCTCCAGGTAGCCGATGAGATCGAACGCCCTGCNATCTTCACAGGCTCGCCCTTCTTGAGTGCCAGCCGGGCAGGCGTTTCGCAGACTTCCTCCCGGCAGCTCTCCAGGTAGCCGATGAGATCGAACGCCCTGCCGTTGGCGTCGAGCCATCGCGCGTTTTTCCACGACGCGCGCACAACAACATCGCCGCCTTGCGCCATCACCTTTGCGATCCGCTCGGCCTGCAGATAGGCGCGGTCACCGATGCGGATCTCGCCCGGCACCACCGGCACGCGGTCGATCAGCTCGGCCTCGCTCTGGTCGGTGATCTCGATGAAGTCGAACTGCTCGCGCTCAAGCTCGAAGGCGCAGTGCATGCGCCAAAGACCATTGTTCTTCTTCTCATACGCACCGGCCTTGGCAACCGCTGTCGCATCGAGGATGCGAACCAGTCGGCCTTTGGCCAAACCTGCATCCTCGCGCTTCAAAAGGTGCCCAATCAACTGCTGCAGCCATGNAAAGGCGCAGTGCATGCGCCAAAGACCATTGTTCTTCTTCTCATACGCACCGGCCTTGGCAACCGCTGTCGCATCGAGGATGCGGATCAGCCGGCCTTTGGCCAAACCTGCATCCTCGCGCTTCAAAAGGTGCCCAATCAACTGCTGCAGCCATGGTCCTGCATTGCGCAGCCGGCCAAGCAACGCCACGTCCGAAATGTCGGCAATCCCGCTCGCCGCCGCCCAGGCCACGACGCCCCGCATGCCAACCTTGCCAAGGCAGTAAGCCAGTGTCAGGCGCAACAGGTCGCTCGCCGACCTGACGCCGCGCGGGCGCAGGAACGCCTTCGTCTCGCGGGC